>CAJMLL010000001.1 GCA_905214225.1 uncultured bacterium
AATAAGGTCAACAAAATGATTGAGCGATAAATCGGGATTAGTAATTTTACATCGATAGCGGGCGCACGGATGACTGATGAGAAAGAGAATGGTGCACCCTCAGCTATCGAAATAATCTGAATCAGGGGTGAAATTTATCGCAGTATATTCAATATATTGAATAAAATCTTCATTCGAAATTATGGAGGAAATGCTGAAAAAAGATCCTTATAGGAGAGGAGTGAAATTATGAAAGGCTTTGAAAACTTCATAAATATCCTGAACGGGTTTATGTGGGGACCGGTCATGCTGATCCTGCTGGTAGGAACAGGAATTTTCCTGACCTGCAGAACCAGAGGACTTCAGTTCCGTAAATTCGGACTCATCATGAAAGAAACCGTTGGAAAGCTGTTCACCAAGACAGAGGTTAAGGAAGGTTCTCTTTCCCCGGTCCAGGCAATGACTACAGCCCTTGCGGGTACTGTAGGTACAGGAAATATCGCCGGTGTTACCGGAGCGATTGCGCTCGGCGGCCCGGGAGCCGTTTTCTGGATGTGGATTTCCGCACTCTTCGGAATGTGCACCAAGTTCACCGAGGTTACGCTCTCTGTCCGTTATCGTGAAAAGAACGATAAGGGCGACTGGGTCGGCGGTCCGATGTACTATATTAAGAATGGTATGGGAAAACACTGGACTTGGCTCGGCACACTGTTTGCACTGTTTGCGATGATCGCGGCGTTTGGAATTGGAAACATGACACAGGTCAATACCATCGCGACATCCATCGGAACAATTTTTACCGAGTTTAACCCGGCAATGCAGCAGAATCTGCAGATGATTTACCTGATCATCGGAATCGTAATCGCGATTCTCACCGCACTGGTTCTGTTCGGCGGACTGAACCGAATCGGAGCAACCACAGAGAAGCTGGTTCCGGTAATGGCGATTGTCTACATCGTAACAGCTCTGGTTGTTATCTTCACCCACGTTCCTATGCTCGGATCCGTTTTCCACGATATTTTCGTAGGAGCATTCAATCCTGAGGCAATCGGCGGAGGAATGGCAGGAACAGTGATCATGACCGTTATGAGAGCCGGAATCGGCCGTGGAGTATTCTCCAATGAAGCAGGACTTGGTTCTGCCCCGATCGCTCATGCAGCAGCAGATACCGATCATCCGATCCGTCAGGGATTCTTCGGAGCATTCGAAGTATTCGCAGATACCATCGTCATCTGCACTATGACCGCGTTGGCAGTCCTGGTATCCGGAAAGGCAGTCGGATTCTATGGAAAATCCGCAGGAACAGACCTGACGATTTCCGCATTCTCCACGACATTCGGCGGAAAACTCGCGGCAATCATCATCGCAACCTGCATCGCCATGTTCGCGTTCTCCACAGTCCTGAGCTGGGCACTGTACGGAACGCGCTGCGCAGAGTTCCTGTTTAAGTCCACCAAGGTCATCAAGCCATATCAGATTATCTTCATCATCTTCATCGTTGTCGGTGCAACCATGAAGCTGTCTGTAGCATGGACCGTTGCAGATACACTGAACGCCATGATGGCTGTTCCGAACCTGATCGCCGTACTGGCGCTGTCTCCGGAAGTCATCCGTCTGTTGAAGGACTTCTTCTCCGGACATCCGAACTGCACGACAGAGAACCTGCAGAGCTGGGCACAGGAAGAAGGAGGAATTCAGAACGTCCGCACCAAAGAAAGAGCTGCGGAATAGGAATACTCTGTTTCAGACAAAAAATATATTCGCAAGAACAGGAATCGGATGTGAAATACATCTTTACATACTCCTGGACTCCGATCATTTTACAAAGGGGCTTGCTGCACGAAGTTATGAAAATAACCCGGGGCAGCAGCTCCTTTTTTTCTTTCTGATTTGTCGTGGATGGAGCTTCGGGACGCAGATGCTGATCCGGAGCCGCGGAGACCCTCTGACAAACGCCGGGCTTTGTGTTAAAATGTTATCAAGAATAAACAGTAATTACAGATGAAAGGGAGCGGAGAAATCATGGATAACCGGTCATTATGGCTGTATCAGCAGAATCAGAGCTATTTTCCTTTAAATGAAAAGCAGAAAGCTGAGCTTCAGGAACGTCTTCAGAGTGTCACCAGGAAGTACACGCAGTCCTGTAAATATAATATCTGCGGCTTTAACAATATCGGAGCGCTCTGGCAGGATCTTGCTGAAGATGAGGATGAACTTTACGATATTTTAAAGGATGCAGAAGAAGATCCGGGCAGGGAAGGATATATTATCACCGACAAGCAGGGGAATATTCTGTAAAAGTTTCGGGAAAGGAAGAATCGGCGGTGAAAAACACAAATACTATTAAGGAAAACAGGCCGTGGAAGGCAGAGTATGAGAAGAAGCTCATGACCCCGGAAGAGGCTGTGAAAATAGTCCGGAACGGGGACCGGGTCTACATAGGAACCTGTACGTCGGTTGCCTACCGGCTGGCAGAGGCGCTCGGGAAGAGAAAAGACGAACTAAAGGATATTACCATTCTGAGTTCCAATGCTTCCCGTCCTCTTGACGTCATGGATCCTGACAGTGATGTTTTTCATGTGGAAACTTACTATATGGGGCCGCAGGAGCGCCGCGCGTCAGCTTCTGACCGCGCGGACTATACCAGTTTTCATCTCAGTCAGACCTCTGACTGGGTAAAATTTGTCGGAAAACCGGATGTGGCATTTCTGGAAGTCTCTGCTCCGGATGAGTTTGGAGATATGCGTTACGGCGCGTCGGGGCTGGTGGCGGACCCCTATGTGCTGGAATGTGCGGACAGGGTTGTGTTTCAGGTGAATGACTGCGTGCCGCGGCTGAACGGCATGGAAAACAAGCTGAGGGCAGAGCAGGCGGATGCGATTGTGGAAGTGCATGATCCACTGCTGCAGATGCCGGATCTTCCGCCGTCAGATGTGCTGAATAAGATTTCCGATTTTCTGGTGGATGAAATCCATGATGGTGACTGTATTCAGCTGGGAATCGGCGGAATTGCCAGTGCGGTCGGTTATGGCCTGAAGAAAAGAAATGACCTTGGCATTCATTCGGAAATGCTGGGAAATTCTATGATGGAACTGATGAAAAACGGAAACGTCACGAATCAGGAAAAGAATTTCTGGAAGGGAAAATCTGCGGCAGGCTTCGTTATGGGAACGCAGGAACTGTATGATTTTCTGGATGGAAATGAAGATATTTATATGGCGCCTTCAGCGGTGGTCAACAACCCCCTGGTCATTGCAAAGAATGACAATATGGTCTCGGTGAATACGGCACTGGCGGTGGATCTGACGGGGCAGGTCGTGGCGGACAATATCGGCGGAAAACAGTACAGTTCCGTCGGAGGGCAGCTGGATTTTGTGATCGGATCTCAGATGTCAAAGGGAGGCCGGTCTTTTATCGCGCTTTCTTCTACGTTTGAAAAGAATGGGGAAATGCACAGCCATATCAAGGCGGATTTTCTTCCGGGAACGATGGTTACCACACCACGGGCGGATGTGGAATACGTCGTGACGGAATATGGATGTGTGAATCTGAAGCATCTGGGGATGAAAGACCGGGTGCAGGCGATGATCGGGCTGGCACATCCAAAGTTCAGAGAAATTCTGATCGATCAGGCAAAAGAAAAAGGTCTGCTATAAAAAGCAGGCCTTTTTTCATACATGTTATAAATTACTGGATCCGTAACTGCGGGCTTATTTACTCAGCAGGCTGTCACTGTGGCCGGATACGGAGGTGATCAGATAGTCGATGATCGTTCCGGTGCAGGCTTCCAGTACACTGTCGTTCATGTTCAGAACCACGATCGATGCCTTCGGATTCATCTTCTGGATGTATCCGGCGCCGGTGGAAGCATAGGAATCGCTGTATCTCAGCGCAGCATTGTTATATTTCTTATAGGCGGTGGAAACATCGGACACGAAGTTATCGTCTTCATCGCCGGTCCACATCGGGGATGTGCTGATGACCTTTGCGGATGTTCCGGTCAGTCCTGCCAGTTTCTTCTGTGCCTTGCGGATCTCTGTCTGATCGCTGTCCAGAAGACTGTTGGAAACCGAGTTGATGGTGAATTTCTCCGGATCGGTCTTGATGTAGGTGACACAGTTCAGAGAATACGGATCATCAGACAGGTTGTTGTTGCGGATCTTATTATCTGTATACATACCGTTCATCAGCGTGTACATGAAGGCGAGAAGGGTCTGTGCACTGTCTGTGTCGATGACCTGAGACGGTGTCGTGACTTTCTTATACAGATAGGTTGCTCCCGGGTGTTCATGTGCGCGGTCAGCGTTGAAACGCTCGGTGACATTGTCCATGTGGGTGATGAACTTATCCTGGCGGTTCGGGTCAACGGTAAACGTTACCGTACAGGAACCAGGAGAGAGCCCATCATTGCTGCCGCCCTGAATGGAAGCGATGTTGTAGCCGATGTTGGCGCCTTTCATGTATTCCAGCAGCTCTTTGATACGGAGAATCGCGTTGGTGTTATCGCTGATTCCGGAGTTTGCCTGTCCTCTGTCCAGACCATGGATGGTCACCTGATAGGTCAGGGAATATTCCGGTTTGGTGTATTTCAGCTTATGCGAGAACTGCATCAGCATGCTGGATGCAGCCTTCAGTGAAAACTGGCCCTTGTCCGTTCCATTCAGGTAGAAAACCCGGGACTTGTCTGTAATCAGGGATTTATCCAGCTTCTTGATTCCGACGAACTGATGGCCCTTTTCCTGCGTGAAAATGACGGTCAGTTTTCCGGTCGACTGGTTGTTATTCATAATGTAGAGCGCCGATGCGATCGGGGAAATTCCCTGAGATTCCTGCTGCGCATCATACGGGCAGATAATGATTGTCGGTGCCGCCTTCTGATAGTCCTTGGAGCTGGCTCTGGTCATGATGACATTCCCGCCGGAATCGGTCGTGCAGGCAATATCGCGGGACGATGCCCAGCTTTTCAGGTAATTGCGGATTCCGGAATTGGAGCTGAATGCCTTGGTTGAATCCTGCAGCTCGATTTCATATGCAGAAAGTTTCTGTGCCAGTGTAGTTGCAGATGCAGCTGTGTTTCTGGTCTGCTCTGAACTTTCCGTCTTGCTTCCGGAACTTGCGGACTGCTGTGCGGCTGCCTGCGTCCTCGGTTCGCATGCGGATGTTGTAAATATGAGTGCGCAGCATAGCGAAAGCGCTGCGGCGCCGCTCAGAATGGATTTTAACTTCATAAATTATGCCTCCAGAACACGGGGTGAATCACCGTGTTGTCATACATCTTCTGCAGTTCATGCAGTATCTGTTTAATCATATCATAGATAACAGAGAGATTTCAATCTAGGAGGGGGATTTCATCAAAGTTTCACGGAATCACGGGAATGTACAAGATCGTGTGCATTGAGTGCTTGTTGCAATAAATTTTCTGATTTGTTATAATATAATCATTCCAGGCAGAGATGCGTGAAAGCAGTTTTGCGTTCTGTCTGATCCGGTATTGTATACAGAAAAGAAAATAATGAATTTTCGGAGCGTAAAGATATGGATGATTATTTTGATGAAGACATGGTAATGGAATCCTCAGACCTGATCATACGTCCTACTATTTTTGAGGATTGCAGTGATTTTGCGCGCTGGGAGAATATGGACAGCATTACGAAGTATCTGGCGGTCGATGAGGATGTGACCTATAAACAGGTCGTTACGGAATTTATCCTCAGTCTGAGAGACGAGCAGCGGCAGATGTTTACCATCACGCTGAAACCGTCCGACAGGCCGATCGGCAGAATTATTCTCAGCAGAATTACACGCAGATCAGATTCTCTTCATTTAAAGAGAGTCTATATTGCAGACCCGGACCTCCGCGGAAAGGGCTACGGCGAGCAGGCCGTACGGACGATTCTGGAATATTCCTTCATTAATATGCATATGGAGCGTGTGAGCATGGATCACCTGAAGGGTGATGAAATCACAGGAATGCTCTGCCGCAAGCTCGGCGCCGTTGAAGAGGGCATCATGCGCCATTCGGAGAAGAAAGACGGAAAATACATCGATCTCTACCGGATGTCACTTCTGCGCGCAGAGTATTACGATAAGAACCACGATGACCGCTAATCCCTTTTTCACAGGACAAAAAGTGAAGCCGCAAGGAAAAATTTTCTTGAAGATAAAGAAAAACCTTGTAATTCCTTTGCTTCCTGTGCTATAATAATGCGCATGCGATGAAAGCGAGCACTAAGTTTGTGTTTACATAGAAAAGCATGGGCTTAAGATATACGATAGGAGGTGCGGCTATGTCAAGGAAATGTGAAGTATGCGGAAAGGGCCAGGTTTCTGGAAACAAGGTTTCTCATTCCAACAAGCATTCCAGAAGAAAGTGGAATGCAAACATCCAGACAGTAAGGATCAACGACAATGGTACAATCAGAAAAGCCAATGTCTGCACAGAGTGCCTGCGGTCCGGTAAAGTTAACCGTGCCGTTTAATGGGCTGGAAGTTTAGGCTGTCATATTGATGAGGTTCCACAGATTCTTCATCAGTATGGCAGCTTTTTGTTATATTTACTTATTTTTCATGTCTGCTCAGGAGGAATCAGGGTTATGACGATGATGAAGGCAACGGATCTGGGGCTGATTACCGTTTCCAATTCCGTTTTTGCGGAGATAATCAATTCGGTCATGCAGTCGGAGCGGTGTGCTTCGAATATGTGGCTGTCCATGCATCAGGGAAGGCTGATCCGGATGGTGCGCGTATTCCGCGATCCGGACTATGTCCGGGATCTTTCCGTGCGCCTGAATGAGGATGGCAGAATCTGCCTGACCTTTGGCGTAATTGTTAAATTCGGTGTATCCATCCGCCGGGAAACCCGCCATGCGGCAGATGAGATCTGCGCAAGGATTTATGAGCAGACCGGCATGATTCCTGCAGAAATTACGATTAATATCGACGGCGTGAGGACACGCAGTAATAAGACCGCGCGCCGCAGCACAAAGGTGGTGTTCCGTTATGCCGAAGACGAGTGGCAGCGCAAGTCATACTCATAAGAAAGAAGAGAAGGGGGTTCTGACCATGCAGACTCCGGTCTCGAAGCTGAAGGGCATCGGACCGAAAAAAGCGGCGGCACTGAAGGAACTGGGGGCCGAAACGGCAGGAGACCTTTTATATATTCTTCCGAGGCGCTATGAAGACCGCCGTCAGCCGGTCCGGATTGCGGATCTGAAACTTGGAAAGGACCAGCTGATTGAAGGTTCGGTCGTTTCCCGCCGCTTCAGCGGATTCCGGAGAGGAGGAAAGTCGCCTCTGGTTGTTCTTATCCAGGATAACAGTGGACTCATCGAGATTGTATTTTTCTCCGGAAGTTACATCACCAATCTCTTCAAGGTCGGAGAGATGTTCAGCTTTTTCGGCAGGGTCAGCGAAAACAGGGAGCAGCTGCAGATGGTGCACCCGGAGTTTCACCGCCTGCATGAGCCGGGTGATGTACGTGGGATCTTGCCCGTGTACCCTTTGTCGAAAGGGCTGACGCAGAATGACATGAGAAGGCTCCTGGAGACCGCGAAGCCGCTGATGGATGAGGAGGACTGGCTGCCGGAGGCGGTGCGGGAAGAACACCGCCTGGCGGACCTGCCCTTTGCCCTTAAGAATATTCACTGGCCGGCTTCGGAGAGAAAGCTGCTGGAAGGCCGTTACCGCCTGGTATTTGATGAGTTTCTGACCCTGGAGCTGGGCCTGAAGATGGCAAAAAGCAAAAGCGGCCAAGAGAAACACGGCGCGGTGATTCAGCCGGAAGCGGGAGATGCGTTTATCGCGTCGCTGCCATTTTCTCTTACGGAAGGACAGATGCGGACCTGGAAGGAAATCGGGAGGGATCTTCAGTCGGATTTACCGATGAACCGGCTGGTGCAGGGCGATGTGGGATCGGGTAAGACTGTAATTGCCGAGGCAGCCATGTATGCGGCGGTAAAATCCGGCTATCAGGCCGTGATGATGGCGCCGACGGGGATTCTTGCCCGGCAGCATGCGCAGACCTTTAAACGGGATTTTGAGCCTCTGGGAATTAAGACGGCCCTGCTTCACGGGGGAATGAGCGCGGCGGCAAGAAGAGAGCTCCTGCAGAAACTTGCGGACGGGGAAATCGACATGCTGATCGGAACCCACGCCGTCATCCAGCCGGATGTAAAGTTCTTCCATCTGGGCCTTGTGGTTACCGATGAGCAGCACCGCTTCGGGGTCGGACAGAGAAAAATGCTGAGCAGCAAGGGGGCAGCCCCGAATATTCTGGTCATGACGGCGACACCGATTCCGCGAACTCTTGCGGTGATTCTTTACGGAGATCAGGATATTTCCATTATCGACACGCTGCCTTCCGGAAGAAAGCCGGTAAAGACCTTTGCTGTATCCTCTTCACAGAGAGATCAGGTTTATGATAAACTGAAAGAAGAGCTTGCGGTGGGCCGGCAGGCCTACGCTGTAGCGCCCTTCATCGAGGACTCTGACCAGATGGAAGGCATGTCGGCGCAGAGACTCTATGAGGAAATGCAGAAGCGTTTTCCTCAGTTTCATGTTGGGCTGCTTCACGGCGGTATGGATGCGGAGCAGAAAGAGCAGATCATGACCGATTTCTCTGAAAAGAAAATCGATCTTCTGGTTTCTACGGTTGTCATTGAAGTCGGCATCGATGTACCGAACGCAACGGTCATGGTGATTGAAAACGCCGAGCGCTTTGGCCTGGCGCAGATGCATCAGCTCAGGGGCCGCGTGGGACGAGGAAGCGAGCAGGCATTTTGCTACTTGATAGTGGATCAGGAGACAGAAATTGCCAGGCGGCGTGCGGAGATCATGGCCCGCTGCAGCGACGGTTTTCAGATTGCAGAAGACGATCTGATTTTAAGGGGGCCGGGAGAACTCTTCGGAACCCGGCAGCACGGATTACCGGAACTGAAAATCGCAGATCTCGGCCGCCATCAGAAAGTCTTGAAAGCCGCGGAGGAAACGGCAGAGGAAATTCTGAAAGACGACCCGCAGCTTGAAAAGGAAGAAAACCAGTCTGTCCGTGAGAAAGTGGAAAATATGTTCCACGGTGACGGAAGACTTGAAATATAGAAAGGAAACGAATGAGAATCATTACGGGAAAATACAGAGGAAGAAAGCTGGAGACGCCGGAGAACTACGATATCCGACCGACTTCTGACAAGGTCAAGGAAGCCGTCTTCAACATCCTCATGAATGATATTTACGGTTCCGTCTGCTGCGACCTGTTCGCAGGGACTGGAAACCTTGGGATTGAGGCGCTTTCAAGAGGAGCGGAGCGCGTATTTCTTGCTGACCGCTCCAGGGACGCCATCCGCCTGATCCGCACTAATCTTGAAAAATGCGGTGCCCAGGAGGACGCGGTTGTTCTGATGGGAGATTACAGAAGAAGTCTGAACAGAATCAGCGAGAAAATCGACATCTTCTTCCTGGACCCGCCATATCGCGAAGGCCTTTATGAAGACTGCATGGAGCGCATCGGCGACCTTGATTTATTGGCTCCTGACGGTATAATATTAGCAGAGCATGATTCACGAAATCCGCTTCCGGAAAACTGCGGAGGTTTCGTGAAGACACAGGACAGAAAATACGGGAAAACCACCGTATCGATTTACCGGAGACAGGAAGATGTTTCCGGCAGTGAAGAATAGGCAGACCATAGACAAGAGAAGGGAAGGCAGAACACATGGTCAGGCGCGCGTTGATCACCGGTTCTTTTGATCCGATTACCTACGGACATATTGATATTATAAAAAGAGCGGCAGCGATGTTCGATGAACTCGTCATCGGAATCATAAAAAATCCGAGAAAACAGGGGCTTTTTACGATTGAAGAGCGGACAGAAATGATTGAAAAGATTTTTTCCTCTCATCCGGAGATCAGGGTGGATCATTTTCAGGGCCTTCTCGCAGACTATGTCAATCAGAGAGATTTCTGCGCAGTCGTCCGCGGCCTGCGCACCAATAAAGATTTTGCCTATGAGCTTGAAATGGCTCAGGTCAATCAGAAATTGTTTCATGAAGGAATTGAGTCGGTCTTCTTAATGGCAAGGCCGGAATATACGATCGTCAGCTCGTCCAATGTCAGGGAAATCGTGTCAGTGGGCGGGACTCCGCCGGATGGAATGGTGCCGGATGAAATCCTTCAGAAGATGAGAGAAAAATACGCACAGAGAGGATAAAGGAGGAGCAGCGCATGACGGTACTGGAATTGCTGGAGGAACTGGAAGATATCGTGGATACGGCTTCCTCAGTTCCGCTGACAGGAAAAATCATGGTTGATGGCAATGAAATCCTTGAAATTGTCAATGATATCAGAAATACACTCCCGGAAGATGTCAAGCAGGCACACTGGCTGAAGGGCGAGCAGAACCGGATTCTGGAAGACGCAAAGAAGGAATACCAGAAGCTCGTTGTAGAGGCAAAGAAGCAGGCTGATTTTCTGGTAGACAATAACGATATTACCTTAAAAGCACGCAAGCATGCAGATCAGATTGAGAAAGAAGCAGAGGAATACGCAGCGATGCTGAAGCTGCGCACCTATGATTATCTGGATCAGATGCTGTTTAAGATGCAGAAACGCATGGACGACCTGAATAATACTTATTTCGGCTCCATGTACGACAATCTGGCGAAGACGTTCGAGGGAATTGACAGCCAGCTGGCCAATAACCGGGATGAGCTGAAACAGCTTGCCTCCCGTACCCAGCATGGAGAAGACTGGCTGTATGAGAAGAAGCCGCAGAATAACTCTTCCGGAGGAAACAAGTAGATTGCGTACACTGGGTATTACAGCAGAATACAATCCCTTCCACAGCGGCCACCGTTTTGCCCTGGAAGAGTTGAAAAAAAGGACCGGCGCAGACACGGTCCTTTCTGTTATGAGCGGAAATTTCACCCAGAGAGGGGAACCTGCCTTTCAGGACAAGTGGACGCGGGCGGAAAATGCGGTGAGAGGCGGCGTAGATCTGGTTCTGGAAATGCCGGCAGCCTATGCCAGCGCATCCTCCCAGTGGTTCTGCCGTGCCGGGGTGAAGATCCTCAGCGGGCTTGGCTGCACGGATGTGATCGGTTTCGGCAGCGAATCCGGTTCGGTTGAGGAGCTTCTTCAGCTGGCAGAATTCATGAACCAGAGGGAGCATGAGCTTCATGAGAGAATGGCGGCCTACAGAAAGCAGGGATTTTCATACCCCCGGGCACAGGAGCAGGCGGCTCTTGACCTTGGCGTCGCAGGCGGAGGGTCTCTTTTGTCGCAGCCGAACAACCTGCTGGCAGTTGAGTACGTCAGACAAATCCTGAAGCTGCAAGAGGACATCCGGCCGGAAATTGCCACGGTGAAGCGTGCTGAAGGAGACTATCTTCAGTCGGCATCAGCCCTGAGAAAAGAGGCCAAAGAAAAAGATCCGGAGCTTTACGCGCTCAGAGAAGACCGCTATTTCCGCCTCATTGAAGCGGAAATCCTGAAGATGACAGAAGAAGATCTGGATAAAATCGCCTCTTCATCGGATGGCCTTGGGCAGAAAGTGAAGAAGGAAGCGAGGTATTGCAAGAGCCTTGAGGATCTTCTCAGACGCTGCAAGAGCAAGGCTTACACGAGGACCCGGATTCAGAGGATGCTGACCCAGTGCCTGCTGGGAGTGACTGCGGAAGACATGAAAAATGAGCTGTTTTACGCCAGAGTGCTGGCTTTCTCAGAACGGGGCGCGAAACTGCTGAAAAAATACCGGAAATGCGAAAATAGGACGATTCCGATTCTGACCAATGTGAATAAGGAAGCACATTTATATCCTGAGCTTGCGAGAAGCCTTGCTGTGGACGCCTATGCCGCGGATCTGTATAACCTGATCGCGGGAAATGATCTTTATGAGAACGCTGACTGCGTCCGCCATCCGCGGCTGATCAAAATAAACGAATGATCGGGAGAATTTGGAAAAAATTGCAGAAATCCTTTGACAGAGCGGGATTTCAATGCTATACTTTTAACGTTGACGAAAATTCTTATTTACATTATTCTTTAATGTAAGGAGGTAAGACAATGGCAGTTCCAAAGAGAAGAACATCTAAAGCCAGAAGAGATAAGAGACGTTCTCCGAACATGAAGAAAACGGCTCCGGGTCTCAGCATTTGTCCACAGTGTCATCAGCCAAAGCTTCCGCACAGAGTTTGCCCTAACTGCAACTACTATGACGGTAAGGACGTACTGAATACATCCAACGCAGAGGCATAGGATAAATTAAGAGTTTTAGATCATGATCAGAAAGAGACAGGTGTGCGCACGCCTGTCTCTGTCTTTTTTTGTTTTTGGCGGCGGATTCTATATAACCATTTTATGATTTTCAGTCCGGACAGGAAATAAATTCAGTATCTGCAGAACTATTTTTCATTCTTGCCAGTTATTTTTTTGTCATTTGTTGAAAAACCACGTGCCGTTTGGTATAATTTTTGTGAATTTAAATAAAAAATGCTAAGGGGGAGAAACCAATGAAAGAACTGAAAAGAAAGCTGAAGGTTGGTATTCTCGGCGGTACAGGCATGGTTGGACAGCGCTTTATCACTCTGCTGGATAATCACCCGTGGTTCGAGGTTACGACAATTGCTGCAAGTGCACACAGTGCAGGAAAGACATATGCGGAGGCTGTTGACGGAAAGTGGAAGCTGGAGACTCCGATTCCGGAAGCCGTAAAGAACATCGTCGTAAAGGACGTATCTGATGTTGAGAACGTCGCAAAGGACGTTGATTTCTGCTTCAGCGCAGTAAACATGGCTAAGGATGAGATCCGCGCCATCGAGGAAGAGTACGCAAAGACAGAGACTCCGGTCGTTTCCAACAACAGCGCACACCGATGGACACCGGATGTACCGATGGTTATTCCGGAGATCAACCCGGAGCACTACGATGTCATCCGCTATCAGAAGCAGCGTCTGGGCACCAAGAGAGGATTCATTGCAGTAAAGCCGAACTGTTCCATTCAGTGCTATGTACCGGCTCTGGCAGCATGGAAAGAGTACGAGCCGACTCAGGTTGTCGTCTCCACCTATCAGGCAATCAGCGGCGCCGGAAAGAACTTTGAGACCTGGCCGGAGATGGTTGGAAACATCATTCCGTACATCAGCGGCGAGGAAGCCAAGAGCGAGAAAGAACCTCTGCGCATTTTCGGACATATTGAAAACGGCGAGATCGTACCGGCTGACGGTCCGGTTATCACCAGCCAGTGCATCCGTGTACCGGTTCTGGAAGGCCACACCGCATCCGTATTCATCAACTTTGCCAAGAAGCCGGAGAAGGAAGAACTGATCGAGAAGCTGAACAGCTTCAAGGGATTCCCGCAGGAAGCAGACCTTCCGAGCGCTCCGAAGCAGTTCATCAAGTATCTTGAGGATGATGACCGTCCGCAGGTTAAGAAGGATGTTTACTATGAGAACGGATTCGGTGTAACATTCGGACGTCTGAGAGAAGACACGATTTTCGACTACAAGTTCGTCGGCCTTGCGCATAACACTGTAAGAGGCGCGGCAGGTGGAGCGGTTCTGTCCGCAGAAGCCCTTGTTGAGAAAGGCTACATCGATTTTAAATAGTCCTGTAAGCAGGAAAGCAATAATGATGGAATTAAAGAGAATGGGCGGAAACGTCTGTTCTCTTTTTTCGTCCTTTCTCTGTACCCGGCGTGAAGAGTCTGCTATAATAGAGCAATAAGAAAGTGAGCGCTGCATAAATTATTATTCAGTTCGCGTGTGATGGCGTGCCGCGCCTGCGCGTTCACAGAGGACAAAATTCAACTTGCAAGATCTTGATGGGAGGATCGACTTGGCAGGCAGAAATAAAAAAGAAAATACAGCAGAAGAGAAGAAGAGAAGAACATCCGCAGGGAAAACATCTTTGCGTTCCCGTTCTAAGAGTGAGCCGGCAGGCTCTGCAGAAAAGCGGGCGCAGATTCAGGAGGAGATGCGCAGAGCGCATGCGTCCAGAAGAATCAGAGATGTCATCAGCGGGCTGATTTATATTGCGATCGGCCTGTTTATTTTTGCCAGTGTTCAGTTCCATACCGCCGGAGAATTCGGCAATCAGCTGGGGATTATCCTGAAGGGAATTTTCGGTGTGATCGGACTGGTACTCCCGTGGTATCTGGTGCTTCTTGGAGTTCTGTTCGTAACCGGGAAGGCGCTTCATTTTACGCAGCGGTCGCTCTGGCTGACCTTCGGGATACTTCTGGTCATGTGCGTCATGAACGCGGGCAGGTTCATTATGGCCGCGGAATCTGCGGGAAACAGCATTCCGATTGACCTGGTCCAGTTCTACAATCAGGGCGTGAACCTGACATCTGGCGGAGTCTTCGGCATGACGGTCGGGGTGCTGCTGGTAAAATTCATCGGCGAGGCCGGCCTGTATATTCTCTGCATCGTCCTGCTTCTGATCTGCCTCCTTCTGCTTCTTCATACGCCGCTTTCAGCACTGATTCAGAGAAGAAGGCTGCAGAAAGAGGAGGACCGCCGTCTTCAGGAAATGATGAAGGAAGAGGCTTATCAGAAAGAGCTGGAAAGAAGAAAAAGAGAAGCAAATCTGAATCTGCAGGACCCGCTTTCTTCCAATACCGGAATTATCCGCGATCCGAACCAGCAATCCATGTTTGACAGAAGCCGTCAGGAAATGGAGATGCAGCCGGCGCGGGAAGAAAAGAAGCCGGGAATTCTTCACAGTATCTTTCATTCCGCAGAAGCTGCTGCCAGAAGAGAGCGGGCAAAGCACGTGAAGAAACCGTCTAATGTCGTGGATGTCATGCATCAGAATCCGATGACCGGCAGAAAGACACAGGAACTTTCCGCGGAAGAAATCAGGAAGGCACAGAAGGAGAAGGAAACCGGAGAAGAGCAGCGTCAGAGCCATCCGGAACCGAAAATTTCCTTCGGAGCATTTGACCGCTCAGACATGGAGCAGGAGCAGAAGCCTGAACAAAGAAGCCAGATTGATTATTCCACAGGGGAAATTCTCGGCAGTACAGAATCCAGAAGCGATTCACCGGACCGCTTTTTCCATCGTGAATCATCCGGTTCCTATGGACTGGATCCTGTCTCTGCGCCGGAAGAGGGCTTCGGGCTGGATGAAAAGCGGGGATCTTCCGGAACCTATGGGCTTCAGCCTGCAGAGAAAACAGCGTCCGGACACGGACTTCAGGAAGATCTGCCATCTGATAATAACTCAGCAGCTTCAGGAAATACACAGCCGGAATCTCTGCAGCAGAATAATTCCGCTGCTTCCGTGACTTCCGATGAAGAAGGAGAGAGCAGACCGTCCAGACCTGCTGGTGTTCATCAGAATGAAGATGGAGAATGGGTTTCCAATAATATGATCGAGGAAACCAGCAGAAGGGCGATGAGCCGCGTGCTGAAGAGTGCAGATGACCTGATGCGTGAAGAGCAGGCCAGAAGAGAGAAAGAGCAGACCGGGACCAGCGGGACACCTGGAAAAGCTTCTGGCGCGAAAACTTCTTCAGACAGCATCGTCCGGCCGGAAAGTTCCACCATGGGAAAGAAACAGGCGGCGGCTTCTGCTGCTGCGGCCGGTATGGCTATGGCCGGAGCGGCATCCCGGAATATCCAGAAGAAAACGAAATTCCATTATCGTAAACCTTCGCTGGATCTTCTTACCATGCCGGAATTACCGAGCACAGATGGTCTGAACCAGCAGCTTCGGCAGAAGGCAAGGGTGCTGGAAGAGACGCTGGAGAGCTTCCATGTGGATGCTCACGTCGTTCAGGTCACACAGGGTCCTGCCGTCACCCGCTACGAGATTCAGCCGGGACCGGGCGTAAAAGTCAGCAAGATCGTGGGTCTGAGTGACGATATTGCGCTTAACCTCAGGGCAAAGAGTATCCGTATCGAAGCGCCGATTCCGGGTAAGGCCGCTGTCGGCATTGAGGTGGAAAATGAATATATCCAGATGGTCCGCATCCGGGAAATCATCGGTTCTAGAGAATTCCGCGAGGCAAAATCCAAGATTTCTTTTGCTGTCGGAAAAGACATTGCCGGAAATGCCATTGTCGCAGATCTTAAGGGAATGCCGCATCTTCTGATTGCCGGTGCTACCGGATCTGGTAAATCCGTCTGCATCAACAGCATCATCACGAGCATCCTTTATAAGGCGAGTCCGGATGAGGTCAAGCTGGTGCTGATTGACCCGAAGGTTGTAGAACTTGGAAATTACAATGGAATTCCGCACCTTCTGATTCCGGTTGTGACGGACCCTGGAAAGGCCGCGGCAGCCCTGAACTGGGCGGTTTCCGAAATGACCGACCGCTATAAGAAGTTTGCGGATGAAAATGTCCGCGACCTGAAGACCTATAATGAAAAAATGAAGGCGCAGGACCGTGAAGATGAAAAAATGCCTCAGGTGGTTATCATTATCGATGAGCTGGCAGACCTGATGATGGCGGCGCCGAATCAGGTGGAGGAATCCATCTGCCGCCTGGCCCAGCTGGCAAGAGCAGCGGGCATGCACTTGATCGTTGCGACCCAGAGACCGTCTGTCGATATCATTACCGGACTGATCAAAGCCAATATTCCGTCCAGAATAGCTTTTGCGGTTTCTTCTCAGTTCGATTCCAGAACCATTCTGGATATGAATGGAGCAGAAAAACTGGTCGGAAAGGGCGATATGCTCTTTAACCCGCAGGGCTCCGGAAAGCCGCTGCGTGTGCAGGGTACCTTTATTTCCGATGAAGAGATCAACCGGGTCATCGACTTCGTCAAGGCGCAGAATCCGCAGGATGAGGCTGCTTATAACGAGGAAGTCATTCAGGACATCGAGCAGAAAGCAATTCCGGGAAATGATGATTCTGCCGATGAGCTTCTGCCGGATGCAATTTCCTGCGTGGTTCACGCGGAGAAGGCTTCGACATCCATGCTGCAGCGCCATTTCCGCATTGGCTATAACCGTGCGGCCAGAATCATGGATGAAATGGAAGAACGCGGCATTGTCAGTCCGCAGGACGGAAGTCATCCGCGGCAGGTGCTGATTTCAGAAGAAGAGCTGGAGCAGATGAAGAGCCAGGATGCGGCGCAATAGCAGGATGAACCAGGATAACAGGAATTTCCTGGCACATTTCGTTTTGTCTGTTATAATAGAGTGACTGCAGAGGCGATTCTGCGGAGAAAATCTGCAGAATGGGGAAGATAAACATATGGCTGCAGACTGCGCTGGACAGCCGGGATACGCCGGAAATGTGCAGAATGCAGAAATAGATAAAGAGAGGAATTTCGACTATATGAAAGTATATTTTGATACTCTGGGATGTCTGAAGAATTTCAATGACTCGGACATGGCCATGGGCATTCTGGAAAAGCGGGGCCATCACATCGTTCATTCGCCTGAGGAGGCGGATGCGATTGTGGTGAATACCTGCGGTTTCATTGATGACGCGAAAAAGGAATCCATCGGGGAAATCTTCGATATGGCTGCATATAAGGAGCAGGGAAAGAAGCTGATTGTCTCCGGATGCCTGGTGCAGCGCTATTCTGAGGAACTGTTTAAGGAGATTCCAGAAGCGGACGGATTTATCGGGGTCAACGATTATGAGAAGCTGCCGGAACTTCTGGATCAGCTGCAGAAGGATGGAAACCGCTTCCGAAAAGTTGATGAAATGGAGAAAGGTGCGCTGGAGGAAGAAAACCGCTGCCGGAAGATCCCGGAGACGGTTTACAGCACATCGATCCGCATTGCGGAGGGCTGCAATAACCGCTGCACCTACTGCATTATCCCTGCGATCAGAGGTCCGTACAGAAGCCGCTCTATGGAAAGTATCGTTGAGGAGGCTGAAAGGCTTGCGGACGCAGGCTGCAGGGAACTCAATGTCATCGCTCAGGACACCAGCTATTATGGAAAAGACCTGTACGGAAAGCCGATGCTCGCCCAGCTCCTTCATAAACTGGCGGAAATCGACGGAATCCAGTGGATCCGCATTCTCTACTGCTATGAGGAGAATATCACAGATGAGCTGATTCAGACCATGGCGGAGGAGCCGAAGATCTGCCACTATATCGACATTCCTCTTCAGCACAGCAACGATAAGGTCCTGAAGGAGATGAACAGAAGATCGACTCAGGAATCCATCAGAAATACCATCCGAAAACTCCGCGAAGCCATGCCGGACATCTGCATCCGGACGACCATGATCGTGGGATTTCCGGGTGAGACGGATGAGGAATTCGCTGATCTGATGGCCTTTATCCGCGAGATCCGCTTCAGCAGACTGGGCGCCTTCACCTATTCACAGGAGGAGGGAACACCGGCGGCTGAGCGAAAGGATCAGATTCCGGAAGACGTGAAGAAGGAGCGTCTCGATGCCCTGATGATGGAGCAGATGCAGATTTCCAATGAAGAAAACCAGAAGCTTGTGGGAAAGACTATGGATGTGATGGTGGATGATCAGGACGAGGAAGGCGCCTACATCGGAAGAACTGCCTATGACGCCCCGGAAATCGACAATTCCGTGATTTTCACCTCTTCAAAGGACCATAAGCCGGGAGATATCGTGAAGGTGCGCATCGATGCCGCCTTTGACTACGACCTGCAGGGCGCGGAAGTGGAAGCAGAATAGAAAATATCCGCCTGAAAATTCACGAGTTCAGGCCTATTTAATACAGAACATGTCTTCAAAGGTAAATAACAGGAGGAAATGAATATGAATTTACCTAATAAACTTACGATCCTGCGAGTCATTGCGGTTCCGTTTTTTATCGTGTGTTATCTGAAGGGCTTTTTTGCCGCAGCGCTGATTATTTTCTGCCTGGCATCGCTGACGGACATGCTGGATGGAAAGATCGCAAGAGCGAGAAATCTGGTGACAAACTTCGGAAAGATCATGGACCCGCTTGCCGACAAGGTTCTCTGCTACTCTGCTTTTTGTCTGATGATCGGCGACCGGACCATGCCGGCATGGATGCTGATTGTGATTCTGGCAAGGGAATTCACCATTGCGGGAATGCGTACGGTAGCGGCTTCCGAGGGCCAAGTCATCGCGGCGGCCATGAGCGGAAAGATCAAGACCGTTCTTCAGATGTTCGCGATCATTTTCCTGATCCTGATGCAGGCGCTGACGAAGTTCAGCTTCTATCCGCAGATCCGCATCTTTGCTTACATCCTGCTGTATGCATCACTGGTCATGACGGTTTACTCCGGAATCGAGTATGTCGTAAAGAACATTAACGTATTTAAGGAATCCAATTAGTAAGTATAATATTTAAAGGAGACCGGAGTAATCCGGTCTTCTTTATCTCTTTTTATGTCAAAAGAGAAATTTCAAGGGGAAGAAAGAAGGGAATACAATTGAAAAGCGCAATTATCAGTGTGGGTACGGAGCTTCTGATGGGTCAGGTTACCGATACAAACGCCGTTTACCTGTCGCAGCAGCTGAACGCCATGGGCGTGGATGTCATGTACCGCTATACCGTCGGAGATAATGACGGAAGACTGTCGGAAGTCCTGGATCTGGCTTTAAAGGACTGTGGTCTGGTCATCACGACAGGAGGCCTTGGACCTACAGAAGATGATATGACCAAGGAAACCGTAACGAAGTACATGGGAGATGTTCTGGAGGAGCACCAGCCTTCCAAGGAAGCTCTGATGAAGATGGCAGAAGAACGTCACCATAAATTTACAGAAAACAACATGAAGCAGACGCTGATGCCGACGAGAGCGGAAGTGTTCGATACGGACGCGGGAACGGCGCCGGGATTTGCGCTTTCGAATGATGCCGGAAAGACCATCGTCTGCCTGCCTGGACCTCCGCGTGAGATGAAGCGCATGTTCGAGCGCCGAGTCCGCCCATGGCTTGCGCCGAAGACCGACTGCGTCATTGCCTACCAGACTCTTCGGATTTTCGGAAAGGGTGAATCCCTTGTGGAAACGGAAATTCTGGATCTGATTGATGCTCAGACAGATCCGACCATCGCCACCTATGCACAGGAGGGAGAATGCTCTGTCCGTGTTGCGTCAAAGAGAAAGACGCTTAAGGAAGCAGAAGATGCCTGCCATGAGGTGAGCGATCAGATCAGAAAGCGTGTCGGCGACTATATTTACAGCGATGACGGACGTTCGCTTCCGGAAGTTGTCGGAGAAAAACTTCTGAAAGACAAGATCACGATTTCCTGCGCGGAATCCTGCACCGGCGGAATGTTCGCGGCATATCTTACGGATATTCCGGGAATCTCAGAGGTGTTTGAACGTGGAATCGTCACCTACACAGAGCGGGCGAAGATGGAAGAACTGGGGGTCAGTGAAAAGACAATTGCAGAAAAAACAGTCGTCAGCCCGGAAGTTGCGGCCCAGATGGCGGAGGGCCTTCAGAAAAAGACCGGAAGCGATGTCTGTGTGTCTGTTACCGGTATTGCGGGACCTTCCGGCGGGACACCAGAAAAGCCGGTGGGCCTGATCTATGTCGGATGCAGATATAAGGGGGTGACCGTGGTAAAGAAACTCCTGACTCTGAATATGAGCAGAAGCTGGAACAGAAGATATGCGGTCCTGAGCATGTTTGACACCATCAACCGCATGCTGGACGGAAGAGCGGTTCCCGGGAGCGATCATTCAGAAGTTCTGTAAGATTGACTTTGCAGGATACTTATGTTAGCTTTGAGATACCATATATTTCCAAATTTATCCGCTTGACTAATTTTTAAAATATAGTAGAATGGACGTATAGAACAGATGTTCGTTTATACGGAGGTTGAGCATGGCAAAGAAAGCTGCGGCTGACGGCCGCGAAAAAGCGCTGGATGAAGCGCTGAAGAAGATACAGAAACAGTTCGGACAGGGCGCGATCATGAAGATGGGCGATGCGGCAGGCATGAATATCGAGACCATCTCCACAGGATCCATCAGTCTGGACCTGGCTACCGGCGTGGGCGGTGTTCCGCGCGGGAGAATTATTGAGATATACGGACCGGAATCATCCGGTAAGACGACCCTGGCCCTTCACATCGTTGCGGAAGCACAGAAAGCCGGCGGAAAAGCGGCCTTTATCGATGCAGAGCATGCGCTGGATCCGGTTTACGCAAAGAACCTGGGTGTACAGATTGATGAACTTCTGGTTTCCCAGCCGGATACCGGAGAGCAGGGATTGGAAATCTGCGATATGCTGGCAAGCAGCGGCGCGATTGACGTAATCGTTGTCGATTCTGTTGCGGCGCTGGTTCCAAAGGCAGAAATTCAGGGAGAGATGGGAGATTCTCATGTGGGACTTCAGGCCCGCCTGATGTCCCAGGCCTTGAGAAAACTGACCGGAACCGTCAATAAGTCGAATACCTGCGTGGTATTCATCAACCAGCTGCGTGAAAAGGTCGGTGTAATGTTCGGAAGTCCGGAGACGACTACCGGAGGAAGAGCGCTGAAGTTCTACTCGACGATGCGTTTTGACGTCAGAAGAATCGAGACCATCAAGCAGGGCGATCAGATGCTGGGAAACCGCACCCGGGTAAAGATCGTAAAGAATAAGGTTGCGCCGCCGTTTAAGAAGGCGGAGTTCGATATCATGTATGGAAAAGGAATTTCCAGATCCGGCGATATCCTGGACTGCGCAGTAGACGCAGACATCGTAAAGAAGGCCGGCTCCTGGTACAGCTATAACGGTGAGAGAATCGGCCAGGGACGCGAAAATGTAAAGAAGTATCTGGAAGAGCACACTGATTTAATGGATGAAATCCAGCAGAAGCTGATGGAGCAGCTGAAAACACCGGAAGAAGAACTGAACGGTGAAAAGACGGAAGCGCAGAATCCGGATGGTCCGCAGGCATCTCCTGCAGAAACAGGGGACGCGGCAGATGATGCTGAGGATGAAATCATCGCGGATGAAGACGGCGTAATCGTAGAGTAGGAGAATTTCCTGGAATCTGCCTTTTTTAAAGAGGGGAAACAGATACATCCATCCTGACGGAGACATTCGTTTAAACCGGCCTGCTCACAAGGTACAGCTGCAGAAATAAAATTTCGAAGATCTCGATTTTATCATTGACAATGCGGAAAACACATGCTATCCTAACAGAGTTAGACCGCACGGTAAGGGTTTAAATGTGTGCCGATGCGGCGCACTACCTGAAAAGGCGAGACTGGAAAGAGGAGGTAACATATGTACGCAGTAATCGAGACTGGCGGAAAGCAGTACAGAGTTCAGGAGGGAGATATCCTGGACGTTGAAAAGCTGGGCGTTGAGGCCGGTGAAAAGGTTGAGTTCGATAAGGTCCTGGTTCTGAGCGATGACAACGGCATGAAGGTCGGCACACCGTATATCGATGGTGCAAAGGTCGAGGCTGAGGTTGTTGAGAACGGCAGAGCTAAGAAGGTTATCGTATTTAAGTATAAGCCGAAGAAAGACTCTAAGAAAAAGCAGGGTCACAGACAGGCTTACACAAGAGTAGAGATCAAGTCTCTCGGCGGAGCATCTGCAGCACCTGCAGCAAAGGCTGAGAAGAAGGTTTCCTCATCCATGAAGAAGGATGAGCTGATTGCTTACGCAAAAGAGCATAACATCGACATCGATGAGAAAGCTACAAAGAGCGTCATCATCGAGACGATTGAAAATGCAGAGAAATAGTTGATTGTCATTCAGTTAGGAGGTGTCTGATCCATGTCAAGTAAAAAGGGAGTAGGAAGTTCCAAGAACGGCCGTGAGTCCGAGTCCAAACGTTTGGGCTGCAAGGCTGGTGACGGTCAGTTCGTATCTGCAGGAAGCATCCTCGTTAGACAGAGAGGTACACATCTGCATCCTGGAATCAATGTAGGAATCGGCGGAGATGATACATTGTTTGCCAAGATCGACGGAGCGGTTAAGTTTGAGAGAAAGGGCCGCGACAAGAAGCAGGTAAGTGTTTACCCGAAGGAAGCTTAATTAACGATAAGTACCAAGCCCCCTACAGCATGTAGGGGGCTTGCTGTTTCTAAACGGGAAGAAAACTGGAGGCGGAAGATAATATGTTCGTAGACAGAGCGAAAATCACAATTGTATCAGGTAAAGGCGGTAACGGTGCTGTATCTTTCCGCAGAGAGCCATTCGTCCCGGAGGGAGGTCCGGACGGAGGCGACGGCGGAAAAGGCGGCGATGTCATCATCCAGGCGGACAGCGGGCTGCGCACCCTGATGGACTTTAAATACAAGAAGAAATATACGGCGGAAAACGGTCAGGACGGGATGAGAAAGAAACGTTTCGGAAAAGCCGGACAGGATCTGATCATCCGTGTTCCGCAGGGAACCGTCGTCATCGACCAGGAAACCGGCCTGATCATGAAAGACCTGACGGAGCCGGGAGAATCGTTTGTTGCTGCAAAGGGCGGTAAAGGCGGAAAGGGAAATGTTCATTATAAGAACTCTGTCCGTCAGGCGCCGAATTTTGCAGAGGCCGGTGATCCGGGGAGAGAAAGGGTCATCCTGCTGGAACTGAAGATGATCGCGGATGTCGGTCTGGTCGGATTCCCGAACGTGGGAAAATCCAGTCTGCTTGCAGCTGCGACCCATACTTCCCCGAAAATCGGAAATTATCATTTTACAACACTGACGCCGAATCTGGGCGTTGTAAAGTTCCCGCAGACGAGCTTCGTTATGGCGGATGTCGCGGGAATTATCGAAGGTGCCCATGAAGGCCTGGGTCTTGGACTGGAGTTCCTCAAGCATATTGAGAGAACCAAAGTTCTGATTCATGTTGTCGATGTTTCCGGCAGTGAAGGAAGAGATCCGCTCGAAGACTTCGAGAAAATCATGAAAGAGCTGGAAGAATACGGCCATGGCATTATGAAGAAGCCGATGCTTGTCGCGGCGAATAAGATTGACCTTCTCGGAGGGGAAGACAGCGAAGAATATCTGAAATTCAAGGATGCTGTGGAAAAACAGGGTTATCCGGTTTATCCGCTTTCCGCGCCGATTCACTACGGCCTGAAAGAACTGATGCAGGCTGCACTGAATAAGGTAAACGAAGTCAATGCCAATCCGCCGGAAATCGACGACCGCGAGTATTTCGACTTTGAAAAGGACGACCATGACCCGGATTACCGAGTTGTCAAGGTGTATAAAGACGGAAATGTGTATGTCGCAGAGGGAAAGCAGCTGAGCAAGATCTTCAACTCGACCAACTTCAACGATTTCGGCTCTCTCCGTTATCTGTATAAGTACGTGGAAAACAGCGGCGCCATCCGTAAGATGAAGGAAATGGGACTTGAAGAAGGCGATACCATCCGGATTGAGGATTATGAGTTCGAATACGAGGAAGAGTTTCAGGAGTAGCAGCCGATAATTTTCGCATCGAGGAGCAGCAGAATACTATGGGAAATAACAGACTAACAGAAAAAGATTGCTATGAGCTGTTTCGGAAGTATCAGACTCCGGAACACATCAAGCTGCACTGCCGGGCGGTCAGCAACACGGCGGTCGTCATTGCCGATCAGCTGAATCACCACGGATACCATTTTGACCTGGAGCTCATCCGGGTCAGCGGTCTCATTCATGATGTGGTGCGCCTCCAGGAGCCTCACGCAGAAAACGGCGCCAGAATCCTGGAAGGTCTCGGCTATGACCAGGAGGGAGAAATTGTCAGAGGACACATGCGCCACCGCCTGATTTCTTTAAAAGATGCAACAGAGCTGGACATGGTCTGCATTGGCGACCGTCTGGTGAAGGAACATGCCTATGTCGGTCTGGATGAGCGCATGGATTATCTGATTCACAAGAAAGGCGAAAATCCAGAGAGAACCCGCCGGATTCTGGAAGGGAAGAAGGAAATCCGCAAATTTATGGATGAAGTAGAAGCGGTGATCGGCTGCACGATCGATTCTCTGTTTCAGCCATCCCTGGATGAACTCTTCAAGCAGGTTGAGAAACCGGCCCAGTACATCGGCGGCGAGACAAATATGATCCGCAAGAATCCAGAAGACGTCTCACTCCGCTTTGGCTTTGCCTTTCCGGACCTTTATGAAATCGGCATGTCCTATATGGGACTTCAGATCCTCTACGGTCTGACCAACTCTTATCCGGATATTTACTGCGAGCGTGTGTTTGAGCCGGCGCCGGACATGCGTACTCTCATGAAAAAATACAATTTTCCTCTGTTCACGCTTGAGACACACACGCCGGTGAACAAGCTGGATGTGTTCGGCTTCACTCTCCAGTACGAAATGAGTTTCCCAACCATCCTCGATATGCTGGATCTGGCCGGAATCCCTCTGAAAAGAGAAGACCGCAGTGATGACGATCCTCTGATTGTTGCCGGCGGCCCTTGCGCTTTCAACCCGGAGCCTCTGGCAGACTTTTTTGATCTGTTCATGGTTGGCGATGGAGAAGAAGTCCTTCCGTATGTTCTTAAAGAGTACGAGAAGGCGAAACAGAATCACGAGACAAAAGAAGACTATCTCAAGAGAATCTCCGGAATGGACGGTATCTATATTCCGCAGTTCTATGAGCCGGTTTACGGTGAAGACGGGAGAATCACGGAAATCAGGAAAAGCTGGGAAGGAGCTCCGGACCAGGTGAAAAAAGCGCTGATTCCGGATGTCGACAAACTTCCTTTCCCGGAGAATCCGATTGTGCCGATTATCAAAACGGTTCACGATCGTGCTGTTGTCGAAACCTTCCGCGGCTGCTCCAGAGGATGCCGCTTCTGCCAGGCGGGAATGATTTACCGCCCGGTCAGAGAGAGAAGCGAAGAAAGCATTCTCAAACTTGCAGAAAATCAGGTGAAAAATACCGGACACGATGAACTTTCTATCCTGTCCCTTTCCACCAGTGATTATTCCAGGTTCGAATCGCTTGCCACGAAGCTGATGGATTTCTGTGGATCCCATAATACCTCACTGTCTCTTCCGTCGCTTCGCCTGGACTCCTTCTCCTTTAATGTGCTGAATGAGATCCAGAAATATAAAAAGTCGGGGCTGACTTTCGCAGTAGAGGCGGGTTCGCAGCGGCTCCGCGATGTCATCAATAAAGGTATTACGGAAGAAGATATTTACGATGCCGTGGAGCAGGCGGTTCACCTGGGATGGCGGAGAATCAAGCTCTACTTCATGGACGGCCTTCCGACAGAGACCAATGAAGATTTTGACGGTATGGCCGCGATCAGTAAGAATATCATGAGGATTTTCAGGGAATCCGGAGAGCATGGACGTCTGAATATCACGGTCAGCGTGTCCAATTTTGTGCCGAAGGCACATACGCCTTTCCAGTGGATGGCACAGCCTTCGACAGAAGAGTTCCATGAAAAGCATATTTATCTGGAAAAAATTCTGCACATCAAGGGTGTAAATCTGACCTATCATGAAGATATCGTAAGCACTTGCGAGGCGATTTTTGCCAGAGGAGACAGAAGATGTGCGGATCTGCTGCTGAAACTCCACGAAGGGGAATGCCTTCTGGACGGCTGGACCGAATACTTTAAAAAAGAGGTTTGGCAGAAGGCGCTTGCTGACTGGGATGTGGATTATAAATTTTACACAGAGCGGCAGCGCAGCTTCGACGAGATTCTGCCGTGGGATGTGATCGATTCCGGCGTTTCCAAAGCTTATCTGAAACTGGAGGCGCAGCGTGCTGAAAAAGCCCAGGTCACAGCAGACTGCAGAAACGGCTGCACGGGATGTGGAATCGGCAGACGGGTGGACTGCCCGCTCGGCGGAATTTATGCAGGTGGAAAAGCCAGTGAAACGGAAATGAACTAGAGGGGAATGCCATGAATAAATATGTTTTGTTCTTCGCAAAAGAAGGGTACAGTAAATACACCTCGCATCTGGATATGCTGAGATTATTCAAGCGCGCGTTCAGAAGAGCCGGCATTGCGCTCAGTTACAGTCACGGCTTTAATCCGCATCCGCAGATGAGTTTTGCCCAGCCGCTGTCCCTGGGCTATGCGGCAGACCGGGAAATGCTGGAGTTTGGAACAGATGAGCCGTATGATCCGGAAGAAATTCAGGCGAGTCTTAAGGGCCGGCTGGCAGAAGGAATGTCGGTTTCTGAGGTGCTCCCGGTCCATGAAAAAAAGGCACTGGCTGGTCAGGTCAGCAGTGCGGATTATGAGATTCTGTTTCCGCTTCCGTATTATGACCGGGATTACGACCAGCTGATCAGAGATTTCCTCGCGCAGGATCAGATTCTGGCTATGAAACGCCAGAAAAAGTCAAAAGAACTGAAGGAAGTGGATATCCGGGGGAAAATCCGGATCCTTCAGGCGGTCCCTTCAGAAGGAAGCGAGGGAGTCGGGATTCTGAAAAAGAACCTTCTTCAGCTGAATGCTGAGCTTGACTGCGGAAGCCAGTCCAATCTGAGTCCGGAGCTTCTGATCACCGCTTTTCTGAAGTTCGCAGAGCTGGATATTCCACGTTATCAGATTGAGGTCTGCCGGAAATGCATGCATTTCCCGGAGGGAACAGAGCTGGAAAAGGAATATGGCGGAATGCGCGGTTAAGTCCGTGTGATTTTTGGCTTTTTCCATTGAAATTACCAGTGATTGAATCCATTTCTTCAGTTTGTGTTTCCTGCTGTTGACTTCCTCATAGAAGGACGTTATGATGATGGAATATATTGGAAATCATCGTGCGCTAAAGGGAGGACAGAAAAGTATGGAACAGAAACTAAGGCAGTTGAAACGCTGGAAAGAACAGCATCATAAAACACTGATTATAGCAGCAGCGATCATATTTCTGATCGCTGCTTTTGCGTTTTTTGTGCTGAATGGGAAAAGCGGGACTATTCCCGAATCAAAGGCCGGCGGAAATGGCGCGGTTCAGGAAACATCGCTGGATGGCGATGGAGGAGAGGCACAGGAGAGTGTGCCCTCAAAAGTTTTTGTGGATATCGCCGGCGCGGTGAAAAAGCCTGGCGTATATGAGGTCGATGCGAGTGCCAGAATGTTTGAAGTCGTGGATCGGGCAGGCGGTCTTACAAAAGAAGCGGATACCTCACTGATGAACCTGGCTGAACGTGTTTCAGACGGAATGAAAATCGTCATCCCTGCAAAGGGGACGGCGGTATCCAATGCGCCCGACCAGTATTCTGTGCCGGGAGAAAACAGAAATGACAGGGAAACTGCCGGAAACTCCTCGCAGGCTGCGGGAAACGATGCGGCATGCGGATCAGGTTCACAGAATTCAAATCTTGTAAATATTAATCAGGCAGATCTTCTGCAACTTCAGAAGATTAATGGTGTCGGACCAGTAACGGCAGAGGCAATCAAAGCATACCGGGAAGAACACGGCCTGTTTCAGAAAAAAGAGGATCTGAAGAAGGTGAGGGGAATCGGAGATAAGACCTTTGAGAAGATTAAGGATCAGATTACCCTGTAGTCCCTGTCTTCCGGGAGAGCCGCTGCATGAATATACATGAATATTCATGCAGGAATGCATATGAATAAATATACATAACTTTACGATGGGTAAAAATGCAATGAATAATCTATGTATATATCGTGCATAAATAGCTGGGGGAGCTTCATATCAAAGGGCAGGGGGTCAGGAAACGGTGAAGACCTGGGCGTGACAAAGGACAGACAGCACGGTTAAAGAGGGCAGAATCCTGCGAAATTGCCGGACACAGGATATATGAAACAGCAATAGGGAATACCTGTGGTTTAATAAGGCCAATCACCTGTCCTGATAACGCAATTAGACGATGTATGGCTTATTCCAATGGAATGCTGAGAAAAATACGCGGCTGCATCCTCTGATTGTATGCGTGAATTATAGTATACCTGCATGAAATTATATATGTGTTTTAGAATAACGAAAGAAAGGAGCGTGTTCATTTATGCCGGTTCAAAATTATGGCAGAGGCGGACCGGATTCCTCTGCACCGGCCGCAATCATGCGTGCCTGCTTTTCAGGGGGATCTGATGAATTCAGCACTGCAGAGCTGCTGAAGCATTTATATGCGTCTGAAATGATCGGATGCAGATATTTCTGCGAGGCGCTCAGCCTGTATGTCCGCTGCCTGAGAAGCAAGGCATCGTGTATTTTGCAGAAGGATATTTATCCATTCATGTCCAGCAGCTATGAGACATCCGGGGCCTGTATTGATGCTGCCATAAGAAGATGGGTAAAGCGGTCGTGGAAGGATCCGGAAATGAGAGAATTTTTCTATGCAGTGTCGGATGGGGAGATCGTTACACTTCCTTCTAATAAGAGGCTTCTGCATCTTATGGCGCGGACGCTGGTGTTTGAAGGCGGCGGAAGCTGGGGCTGCCCGCAGACAAATGAATCCATGCATGGATCCCTGCATGAGAAGGTATGCTCCATGCAGCAGAGCAGGAAGCGGGCGGAAGAAACGAGACGGCGGCCAGTGCGTTATTACAGCTGTATGCCGCGCAAAAGTAAGAAACAAACTCTTCCTTTTTATATGTCAGATTGTGAAAAGTCTGCTCATGATGCGGAAAAAGTCAGTGAGCCATGAAAACAGAACAGGGCCGGCCTGTCTATAGAATCAGAAGGCCAGCAGCGGACGAGATTCTTGAAGGACCATGCTTTGCCCGGGCGAAGCTGCCTGAAGATTAACTGGGAATTTATGGATTTTGCGGTTTAAGGCATTCATGTGTGGTATAATAACATGTACTATGCAAGAAAGAGGTGGAACACTTGGTAACAAAGGAACAGATCAGCAGGATCAATGAGCTTGCGCATAAGCAGAAGTCTATCGGACTGACGGCAGAAGAGCGCGAGGAGCAGAAGATGCTGAGAAGAGCCTATATCGATGCGTTCAAGGATAATCTTCGTGCGCAGCTTGACCGGATTGAAATCGTCGACGCACCGGAAGAAGAGCGTGTCGTAGAAGAAAAGGTCGAAGTCGAGACTCTTCAGTAGGAGAGAAAGGCTTTTGGAGCCTGCGGCGCAGAAGGCTAAAGCAGGACAGCTGCGAGCCGGAGAAAAACAGACAGAAAATATGAAGATGCCAGAGATGCAGAACGAGCTGCATTTCTGGCATCTTTTTCCATTTTCATATATTTATTATAGGTTTTTTCGTTTTCTGGGATTTTTTTGGGTTTTAAAGGTTTAACAGGCCGCGGAATAAGGTATAAGCAACAAGGTACAAATGAAGTACACAAAGTACTTTAATACTTAAAGTGCTTTAGGAGGGAGATTAATCAAGATGAGCGAAACCAGAAGAGTATATATGGACTATTCTGCGACTACACCAGTCAAGAAGGAAGTCCTTGATCAGATGATTCCATATTTCACCGAGAACTTCGGCAACCCGTCCAGCCTGTACACAATCGGTCTGGAAGCAAAGGCTGCTGTAGAGAAGGCAAGAGCACAGGTTGCGCACCTGATCGGCGCAGAACCTTCCGAAGTATATTTTGACGGAGGCGGGAGCGAATCCGATAACTGGGTTCTGGAATCCGTTGCAGACCAGCTGAAGAATAAGGGAAAACATATTATTACTTCCCAGATTGAGCATCATGCAATTCTGCACACCTGCGACTATCTGGAAAAACACGGATTTGAAGTTACCTATCTTCCTGTTGATAAGGAAGGCTTTGTCAGCCCGGACGATCTGGAAAAGGCAATCCGCCCGGACACGATCCTGGTAAGCATCATGTTTGTAAATAACGAGATCGGTACAGTTGAGCCGATTAAGGAACTGGCTGCTGTTGCGCATAAGCACGGAATTCTCTTCCACACAGACTCTGTACAGGCACTGGGAAATGTTCCGATTGACGTAAGAGATCTGGACGTTGACTTCATGTCCTTCTCCTCTCATAAGATCTACGGACCTAAGGGTGAGGGCGGAATGTTCATGAAGCACGGTGACCGTATCACCAGCTTCATCCATGGAGGAGCACAGGAGAACGGAAAGCGTGCCGGCACAGAGAACCTGGCAGGAATCGTAGGATTCGGCGCAGCAGCTGAACTTGCTGAGAAGAATCTGGAAAAGCACAGAAAGCACTGCAGCGAGCTCAGAGACTATCTGATGGACCGCATTCTGAAGGAGATTCCGGACTGCGTGGCAAACGGCCCGACCGACCACTCCAAGCGTCATCCGGGAAATGCCAATATCACTTTCAAGCGTATCGAGGGAGAATCCATTCTGCTGCTTCTGGACAGCATGGGAATTGCGGTATCCACAGGATCTGCATGCTCTTCCAAGAGCCTGGACCCATCCCACGTTCTGACCGCTATCGGTGTTGATCCGGAGACTATTCACGGATCCATCCGCTTCACAGTCGGCGACTTCACAACGAAGGAAGACATTGACTATGTCGTTGACTGCATGAAGAAGGTTGCAGAGCGCCTGCGCGGAATTACAATGCTGTAAAAATCAAGGAAGGTGTTTATTACCCTTCAAGATAGTGTATAATGGCTGTGGAAATAAAGAGTGCCGGAAATCAGGCATTTGAGAGAATACATAAAGACAGAGAGGAAGTAACGATATGGGATTATATAACGATACAGTAATGGATCACTTCATGCACCCGAGAAATGTTGGAGAAATTCCGGATGCAGACGGTACAGGAATTTACGGAAGCCCTGCCTGCGGAGATATGATGCAGGTTCAGATCAAGGTTGACGATAATGATGTCATCACAGACTGCAAGTTCAAGACATTCGGCTGCGGCAGCGCAATCGCTTCTTCCAGCATGGCAACCACAATGGTAATCGGCCAGAAGGTTGAGGATGCCCTGAAGATCACCAACAAGGCCATTGTAGACAAGCTGGGCGGACTGCCGAACATCAAACTGCACTGCTCCGTACTTGCTGAGGATGCCCTGAAGCATGCGATTTACGACTATGCACAGAAGCACGGCAAGCACTATAAAGAGCTGGAAGGTTTCAATCCGGACGATCACGGAACAGCTCCGGACGATGTTACCCATCTGTAAACCGTCAGTAAATTAAACAGCAGATGGACAATCATCTGCATTCTGTGAGAAGATTAAAAGGATATTTACCTGTTTGGGGTAAATATCCTTTTTTTATGCTATACTTTTATACGTATCCTTTGGACAAAAAACAAAAGCAAGGGAAAAAGGGCGGTTTTCATGCATCACCGAAGGCTGCCCGATCGATAGAATTGAAAGATCACCAATTGATTGGATTTATATATAGATGAAACGGCGGGAATAATCGTGTCGTTTTGAATATCACAGAATAAGTAAGAATGGAGTAGATGCACGATGGCATTTGACTATAAAGAGCTTGCGGAGCAGGCGGAGAAAGAGTACGAACGATGGATGAAGGAAACGGAGGATAACCCGAGATTTCACAGAGAGTTAGAGACGCTTTCCGGGAATGAAGAGGAAATAACGGATGCCTTTTACAAGCCCCTGCGTTTTGGAACTTCCGGACTTCGCGGAATCCTGGGGCCGGGAACCAACCGCATAAACCTGTATACCGTCAGAAGGACCACACAGGGACTTTCTGACTATCTGAACGAAACAAAAGAAAATCCGAGCGTCATTGTCTCCTACGACAGCCGCCGGCAGTCCCGCTTTCTTGCGGAAGAAACTGCGGCGGTGCTGAATGGAAACGGAATCCGGACCTGGATTTTCCGGGAACTGACTCCGGTCAGCGTTCTTTCCTACGCGGTCCGCGAGATGAGGGCGACGATGGGCGTCATGATCACCGCCAGCCACAACCCGAAGATCTACAACGGCTATAAGGTCTATAACAGTGAAGGCTACCAGGTGATCGGCGAAGAACCGGGAAATATCTTAAAGGCTATCGACCGCCTGGACTATTTTTCGGGAATAAAATATAAGAAGGATGGGGGAATTCAGAAAGTCCCGGGGAAAATCAAGGACAGCTTTGTCAGGAAAATTGCGGATGACTGGATGCCGCTTAATTCGGAGATGATGAATCATCTGAAGACTATTTACACCCCGCTGAACGGAACCGGCGCCCGTTATGTCCCGTCCGTATTTGACTGCATCGGCTATCTGAACCATACGATTGTCCGCGCGCAGGAATACCCGGATCCGGAGTTCACCACCTGTCCGGCACCGAATCCGGAGAAGATCCTGGCCTATGATGAAGGTTTCAAGGTTCTTGATCAGGAAGGAGGAGACATCATCATTGCAACGGACCCGGATGCAGACCGGGCAGGGGCAGCGCTTTATCACGACGGCATGCGGAGCATTTTAACCGGCAACCAGCTTGGTGTGCTCATGCTGGATTATCTTTGTCACATCCGCCCTCCGAGAGAGGACCAGTTCGTCGTAAAGAGCATCGCGACATCTCCGATGGTTTCCCTGATGGCGGAAAAATACGGATTCACCGTGATCAACACCCTGACCGGCTTCCGTTACATCGGAGATATTGTCAGCCGCCTGAAACAGGCAGGACAGGAGGACCGCTTCTACTTCGGCTTTGAAGAAAGCAACAGTTTTCTGATTTCTCCATTCCTCTGCGAGAAGGACGGAATCAGCGCTTCGGTTCTGATTGCAGAGGTCGCGGCTTTCCACAAGTCTCAGGGAAAGGATCTGGTGGACCGCCTGAACGAACTGTATCAGGAGTTCGGCATCTGCAGCGACAAGCAGAGAAGCTACACCTTCAGCGGCGCCAGGGGCCAGGAAACCATGAAAAAGATCATGCAGTATTTCCGGCAGAATGCATCCGAAAGATTCGGAGACCGCAGAGTGGAAAGACGCATCGATTACATGCATGAGGAAGGCTTTCCGAGCGCAGATGTGATGGAGTATGACTTTGACGACGGGAGCCGCCTGATTATCCGCCCGAGCGGAACAGAAGCCAAGCTGAAAGTCTATTCGTTTGAAACCTGCGATTTCTCCGGCGTCGAGCGCGAGGTGGTGCGGATTATTGAAAGATTTAAAGAGGTATAGTATACTAAAAAATGTACTGCCGCGCGGATAGAAAATGAGAATATCATTTCCGCGGGCGCAAACTTGAGAAGAAATAAAGAGGTAACAATCGATGGAAAAGTTAGGGTTGAATGAAATCAGAAAGATGTTCCGCGACTTTTACGTCAGTAAGGGACATTACCCGGGGAAGAGTGCATCTCTGATCCCGAAAAATGATAAGTCGCTGCTCATCATCAATTCCGGTATGGCTCCGCTGAAGCCGTATTTCCTTGGTGTGGAGACTCCGCCGAAGAAGAGAATGACGACATGCCAGAAGTGCATCCGTACAGACGATATCGACAATGTCGGAATCACCGCCCGTCACGGCACCTTCTTCGAGATGATGGGAAACTTTTCCTTTGGTGATTACTTTAAGGAAGAATCCCTGAACTGGGGATGGGAATTCCTGACAAAGGAACTGAAGATTCCGGAGGACAAGCTCTGGGCGACCGTATATCAGGACGATGATGAGGCTGTAGAAATCTGGAAGAAGATCGGCATGCCGGCAGAACGTATCGTCCGCCTGGGAAAAGACGACAATTTCTGGGAAATCGGTCTTGGTCCGTGCGGTCCGTGCTCGGAAATCTATTACGACAGAGGACCGGAATTCGGCTGCGGAAAGCCGGACTGCAAGCCGGGATGCGACTGCGACCGCTATATGGAGGTCTGGAACCACGTATTCTCCCAGTTCGACAAGCAGGAAGACGGAACATACAAGCCGATGGAGCATCCGAACATTGATACCGGCATGGGCCTTGAGAGAATCGCCTGTGTCATGCAGGGTACAGACTCCATCTTTGATGTCGACACTATCCGCCACATCCTGAACGGAGTCGTTGAAATGAGCGGTGTTCCGTATGAAGCAGGAAACCGCCAGAACGACATTTCCATCAGAATTGTAACCGACCATCTGCGCAGCATGGTCTTCATGATTGCAGACGGCATTCTGCCTTCTAACGAGAGCAGAGGATATGTCCTGCGCCGTATGATCAGAAGAGCTTCCCGCCACGGAAGACTCCTGGGAATTGAAGGGAAATTCCTGGCGAAGCTGGCAGACAGGGTTATTGAGATTTCCGGCGATGCCTATCCGGAACTCGTTCAGCAGCAGGATTACATCAAGCGTGTCATCACAACAGAAGAGAGCAAGTTTGAGGAAACCCTGGGACAGGGCACAGAGATCATCAACGGCTATATCGAGGACCTCAAGGCTGCCGGAAAGACGGTCATGGACGGTGAAGAAGCATTCAAACTGTACGATACTTATGGATTCCCGATTGAGTTGACCCAGGAGATCCTGGCGGACGCCGGAATGACCGCAGACGTTGAAGGCTTCCATAAGAATATGGAGGAACAAAAAGAACGCGCAAGAGCAGGACAGAAAGACACCTCCGGCGAAGCCTGGAAAGAAAAGGCCATGCCGAAGGATCTGCCGGACACCGAGTTCACCGGATACGATGAACTGCAGTCGGAAGCAGAAATTGCAGCGGTTTACGTTGACGGAGAGCCTGCTGAGAAGCTTTCCGAAGGAGACCGTGCAGACGTTTATCTCGACCGCACACCGTTCTACGCAGAAAGCGGCGGACAGGAGTACGATACAGGAAAAATCAGCTGCGGCGATTCTGTCATGAAGGTTCTGAACGTCCAGAAGAAGAACGGACTCTTCCGTCATGAGGTGGAAGTTCAGCAGGGCGAGTTTAAGAAGGGCCAGCGTGTATATGCTTCTGTTGATGCTGCGAGAAGACATGCAGGCGCAAGGAATCACAGCGCTACCCACCTTCTTCAGAAAGCACTGCAGGAAGTTCTCGGCGACCACGTCAAGCAGGCAGGATCCAAGAACAATGCAGATGAACTGCGTTTTGACTTTACGCACTTTGAGCCGATGACGGCAGAAGAACTTCAGAAAACAGAGGATCTGGTCAATGAAAAGATCCTGGAGTTCCTGCCGGTTGAGACCGAAGTTCTTCCGATTGAAGAGGCAAAGAAGAAACATGCCATGATGTTGTTCGACAGCAAGTACGGCGACAAGGTCAGAGTCGTCAGCATGGGCGGATGGAGCGTAGAGTTCTGCGCAGGCACACATGTACCGAACACCGGAATGATCGGCGCTTTCCATATCGTAAGCGAGAGCGGCGTAGCATCCGGCGTCAGAAGAATTGAAGCGGTAACCGGAACGGGTGTTCTGAAGAGAGCGGAGCATTTTGAAAAGCTGACCCGTGAGACTTCCGAGATCTTAAAGACCAAGCCGGAAGGTCTGGTAAAGAGAGCCGGAGAGTTCATGAGCGAGCTGAAGGATGCCGAGCATGAACTGGATGCCGTAAAAAAGGCCCAGATGGGAAGCGGTGCAGAAGATCTGCTGAAGAATGCGAAAGAGATCAACGGCGTCAAACTGGTAACCGGAAAGCTTGACGGCGCTTCCATCGACGACCTCAGAACCGCTGCGGATCAGATCAAGGCAGCAGGCGTTCCTTCTGTCATGGTCCTGGCATCTGTAAACGACGGAAAAGTGACGATGGTTGTCGGTGTAACCGATGATCTGACCGGCCGCTTCAATGCAGGAAAGCTGATCAAGCCGATTGCAAAAGAAGTGAAAGGCGGCGGCGGCGGAAAAGCCGATCTTGCCCAGGCCGGAGGAAAAGATCCGAGCGGTCTTGAGAATGCCTTCAAGACTGCGGAAGCCCTTATTTCATAAGGATTGCGGTATTTCAGCTTGCAGGAGGCAGGAAGGAATAGTATAATTATTTCAGGAGGATGAATTATGGACAGAAAGACAATTTTGTTTGATGCTGGAAAGACGCAGAAGAAGACAACGAAGCAGATTCTGGAGTCTGTATATGATGCTCTGGAAGAAAGGGGATATAACGGCATCGATCAGATGGTTGGATATATTTTGTCTGGCGATCCGTCCTACATTACGAGCCATAACAACGCCAGGCTGATGATCAGCAGAATCGACCGTGACGAGCTCGTAGAGGAGATCCTGAAGGAATATCTGCAAAAATAATTGGAACACCAGAATGGCAGGTTTTTTTGACCTGCCATTATTGTTTTTGAGGAGTGTATGAGAAAGATAGGTTTGGATGTCGGCGACCGCACGATCGGGGTCGCGGTAAGTGATCCGCTCGGAATCACCGCCCAGGGAGTTACGACGATTGAACGTGTCGGCATCAGAAAAGATGCCGGAAAAGTTCTGGATTACGTAAAGGAGTATGACTGTGATACGATCGTCATGGGACTTCCGCTGAGCTTAAACGGTGATGAGAGTGAGCAGACGCAGAAAATCCGGGATTTCCGGACTATGCTGGAAAACAAGATGAGAAGTACGGCGATGAAGGGAATCAGCATTGAATGGCAGGATGAACGCCTGACCACCGTTCAGGCGGAGCGTGTCCTGATCGATGCAGACCTGAGCCGGAAGAAGCGAAAAACTGTCATCGACAAGCAGGCAGCAGTGATTATTCTGCAGACCTGGCTGGACCAGCAGCCACGCGGATAGCAGCTTGCGCATCTTTTTTTGTCAAAGCAGAAGAGCACGCAGGATGATATACAATATACAATTATGGTCAAGAGTATGGATTAGCATTGGGAGGGTATGAAGTACAATGAAAAAAGTTGGAATTATCATGGGAAGCGACAGTGATCTGCCGGTAGTTGAAAAAGCAGCAGCAGTTCTGGATGATCTTCAGGTTCCGTATGAAATGCACGTTTATTCTGCACACAGAACGCCGGATGAGACCAGAGAATTCGCTGAACATGCAAAGGAAAACGGATTCGGAGTCATTATCTGCGCGGCAGGAATGGCTGCACATCTGGCAGGCGTAGTCGCTGCATCAACGACCCTTCCAGTCATCGGAATTCCGATCAAGTCAACGGTTGAAGGCATGGATGCGCTTCTGGCTACCGTCATGATGCCAAGTGGTATTCCGGTTGCAACCGTTGCCATTAACGGAGCCAAGAACGCTGGTTACCTTGCCGCGGAAATGATCGCGATCAGTGATCCGGATCTGGCAGCCCGCCTTGACAAGGCTCGTGAAGAAGGAAAATTAAACGTCCTGAAGAAGAACGCGGCAGTAGAAGAGAAATTTAATCATTAAAGGTTAAAGATATATCGTATTTTGATTTTAGAAACAGGGAGACGCGGATGAGTAATTTACATGAAGAATGCGCAGTATTCGGCATCTACGGGCAGCATACAGAGGATGTTGCCAGAACCGTCTACTACGGATTGTACGCGCTGCAGCACAGGGGGCAGGAAGGCTGCGGCATCGTTGTGAATGACGATGGCCTCTTTTCCACCTACAAGGACAGGGGACTGGTCAGCCAGGTGTTCAACAAACAGAACCTGAGTTCGCTGGGCCTGGGCCAGGCGGCGATCGGACACTGCCGCTATGGCACAACCGGTTCCGGGGACAGAAATAACGTCCAGCCGATTGTGGTCAACCATCATAAGGGCAGAATGGCAATCGCTCACAACGGAAATCTGGTTAATGCTTTTGAGCTCCGTCAGGAACTGGAGCTTCAGGGTTCAATTTTCCATACGACTTCAGATACGGAAGTCATTGCCTATGTGATCACCAAGGAAAGAATCGAGTGCGGTTCCATCGAGGAGGCCGTCAGCCATGCGATGGATAAGATCGACGGCGCTTACTCGCTGATCATCATGTCGCCGGCAAAGATGCTTGCTGCACGTGATCCGTACGGATTCCGCCCGCTCTGTTTCGGAAAGCGCGAGGATGGAACCTATGTTGCGGCATCAGAAACCTGTGCTTTAGATGCAATCGGCGCAACCTACATCAGGGACGTGGAGCCTGGCGAGATCGTTGTCTTCGATGGAACGGAAGTCAGAAGCATAAAGACGCACTGCAAGGAAAAGCCGCATAAAATGTGCATTTTTGAGTACCTGTACTTTGCCCGTCCGGACTCAGTTATCGAGGGAAAGAGCGTCCATGAGGCGAGAGTCCGTGCAGGATCGCTTCTGGCCATGGAGCATCCGGTAGAGGCGGATGTGGTTGTCGGCGTTCCGGATTCAGGTCTGGACGCTGCCATCGGATATTCCAAGCAGTCCGGCATTCCTTACGGAATGGGATTTATCAAGAATAAATATATTGGAAGAACCTTTATCGCCCCGGGACAGAAAAACCGTGAAGATAAGGTCAGAATCAAGCTGAATGCGATTTCCCAGACCCTGAAGGGAAAGCGGGTTGTTCTGGTGGATGATTCCATTGTAAGAGGAACCACCATCACCCGTATTGTCCGTCTGGTCAGAAACGCCGGCGCCAAGGAAGTCCACGTTCGTTCTTCCGCGCCTCCGTTCACAGACCCTTGCTATTACGGAACGGATGTCGATTCCAAGGATAATCTGATCGCCTGTCAGCATCCTCTCGACAAGATCGCTGAAGTCATCGGCGCGGACAGTGTCGGATACTTGAGCGTCGATCATCTGAATATGGTGATCGGAACGGAGCCGGGAGAGGGATTCTGCTCCAGCTGCTTTGGAACACCGTATCCTACGGCTGTTCCGACCGGACAGAAGGACCGCTTCGAAGGCAAGATTTCTGCCAGCGAAAGGAAAAAAGAAAAAGAAATCGAACGTAAAGAAAACAGCTATGACATGTATCTCAGAAATGACTAAACAGGAGGAAGTTCATGACGAAGAAGAGTTTCAGTGAAAGTTATAAAGAGGCGGGCGTAGATATCACCGCCGGTTACAAATCCGTAGAGCTCATGAAACAGTACATCGCCAGAACCAAGGCCTTTGGAGATACGGACGATGTCGGCGGATTCGGCGGCCTGTTCCATCTGGATATGAAGGACCTGAAAGATCCTGTTCTGGTCAGCGGAACAGACGGTGTCGGAACCAAGCTGAAAATTGCCTTCCTTATGGATAAGCATGACACAGTCGGAATCGACTGCGTTGCCATGTGCGTAAACGATATTATCTGTGTCGGCGCAAAGCCGCTGTTCTTCCTGGACTACATTGCCTGCGGAAAGAACTATCCGGAAAAAATTGCGCAGATCGTTAGCGGTGTTGCAGAAGGATGCGTCCAGTCTGAAGCCGCTCTGATCGGAGGAGAAACGGCAGAAATGCCGGGATTCTATCCGGAAGATGAGTACGACCTGGCAGGATTTGCAGTTGGCGTGGTCGACAAATCCAAGGTTCTGGACAAAACTTCCATCAAGGAAGGAGACGTCATGATTGCTCTTCCGTCTTCCGGTGTGCACTCCAACGGATTCTCCCTTGTCAGGAAGGTTTTTGACGTAGAAAACGCAGACCTGAAGAAGCCTCTGGAAAGCCTGGGCGGAAAGAGTCTGGGAGAGACGCTGCTCACTCCGACCAAGATTTACGTAAAGCCGATGCTGCATGTCTTCGACAAGGTGCAGGTCAAGGCAGTTTCCCACATCACCGGAGGCGGATTCTACGAGAATATCCCAAGAAGCCTTCCGGACGGATACGGCGTAAAGATCCAGAAGAAGGATGTTAAGGTTCTTCCGATTTTCGAACTGCTTCAGAAGGAAGGAAATATTCCTGAGCGTGATATGTTTAATACCTACAACATGGGTGTCGGCATGACCTTCGTGGTTTCTTCTGAAGAGGCAGACGCTGCTCTTGCTGCCGCGAAAGAAGCAGGAGAAGATGCGTACGTTCTGGGCGAGATCGTGAAGTCTGACGAAGAGAGCGTGATCTTATGCTAGAGAAGACAAAAGTTGCCGTACTGGTTTCCGGAGGCGGAACCAATCTGCAGGCCATTATCGATGCTGAGAAAAGTGGAATCATAAAGGATGGAGAGGTCGTCCTGGTGGTTTCCAGCAGCAGGAAGGCCTATGCCCTTCAGAGGGCAGAGAAGAACGGCATTAAAGCTGTTTACGCAAAAAATGAAGAAGAAATCCTCGCTGCGCTTGAAGAAGCCGGCGCTGAGCTGATTGTCCTTGCAGGATTTTTGAAAATCCTGAGTAAGGACTTCATCAGAAAATATGAGAACCGCATCATCAACATTCATCCGTCGCTGATTCCTTCCTTCTGCGGGAAGGGTGCCTACGGACTGCATGTTCATGAGATGGCGCTGGATTACGGCGTCAAGGTTACGGGCGCAACCGTCCATTATGTCAATGAGATTCCGGACGGCGGAAAAATCATCGCTCAGAAGGCTGTTGAAATTCAGGACGGAGATACTCCGGAGATCCTGCAGAAGCGTGTCATGGAGCAGGCAGAATGGATTCTGCTCCCGAGAGCCGTTCAGCAGATTTCCGCAGAAATTCGGAAGGGGAAAGAGAATGACAACAATTAAGCATCCATATGAGGCATTTCCGGCAGCACATTTCCTGGACGGAAATCCATACCCGGGAAGAGGAATTATTGCAGGCCTGACGAAAAACGGGAAGGCGGCCATTGCCTATTTCATTATGGGACGTTCAGAGAACAGCAGGAACCGCGTATTTGTAAAAGAAGGAGACGATGTCAGAACGAAGGCTTACGATGAGTCGAAGCTGGAAGATCCGTCCCTGATCATCTACTATCCGGTAAGAACAGTGGGAAAGACTCTGGTGGTCACAAACGGAGACCAGACCGACACCGTTGCGGATCTCTGCAAAGTCGAGTCTGACCTTGACAGCGGAATTTTTGCCAAAGCTCTGAGAACCCGCCAGTTCGAGCCGGACGGACCGAACTGGACACCGAGAATCAGCGCGATTCTGGACCTTTCCGGGAAGGAGCCTTTTCGCTACGACATGAGCATTCTGAAGAGCTCCGACCCTGAAGGAAGCGGAAACATCCGCAATTTCTTTGAATATGACGGAATTCCGGGAGAAGGCCGTTTTATCCATACCTATCAGACGGACGGATCTCCGATCCCGACCTTCATGGGTGAGCCGGACAGAGTTGAAATTCCAGACGATCTCGACGCATTTACGGATGAAATCTGGAGCAGTTTGAATGAGGCCAACAAGATTTCCCTGTATGTCCGCTTCACGGATCTGAAGACGGGAGAATATGAGGACCGCCTGATCAATAAACATTGCTAATTCGCGCAGAAACAGGAGGAGATAGAGAGATGAAAGAATTTGCCCTGAAATACGGATGTAATCCGAACCAGAAGCCGGCAAGGATTTTCATGGCGGACGGAAGCGAACTTCCGGTAGAGGTAGTCAACGGACGCCCGGGATACATTAATTTCCTGGATGCGCTGAACAGCTGGCAGCTCGTGCATGAACTGAAAAACAGCCTGCATCTGCCGGCGGCAGCTTCCTTCAAGCACGTCAGCCCGACCTCTGCGGCAGTCGGAATTCCGATGGACGAGAAACTGAAGAAAGCCTGCTTTGTTGATGATATGGAGGGTCTGGACGATTCCCCTCTGGCAACGGCCTACGCAAGAGCAAGAGGAACAGACAGAATGTCTTCCTTCGGCGACTGGGCGGCTTTAAGTGATGTCTGCGACGTTGAAACGGCACGTCTTCTGAAGCGCGAGGTTTCCGACGGCGTCATCGCTCCGGGATTCACTCCGGAAGCTCTGGAGATCCTGAAGCAGAAGAAGAAGGGAAATTACAACATCGTAAAGATCGACCCGGATTATGTTCCTGAAGAGCTTGAGAGAAAGCAGGTCTTCGGCATCACCTTTGAGCAGAAGAGAAACGACTACACCGTCAAGCCTGAGGATTTCACCAATATCGTGACAAAAAACAAAGAGATCCCGGAAGCAGCAAGAAGAGACCTGGTTGTTGCCCTGATCACACTGAAATACACACAGTCCAACTCTGTTGCTTACGCACAGGACGGACAGGCCATCGGAGTCGGCGCCGGACAGCAGTCCAGAATTCACTGCACACGTCTGGCCGGACAGAAGGCAGACTACTGGCATATGCGCCAGTCTGACCGTGTTCTGAATCTGCCGTTTAAGGATGACCTGAGAAGAGCAGACAGAGACAATACGATTGATATTTACCTCGGAAATGAATATATGGACGTTCTGAGAGACGGAGAGTGGCAGAAGTGGTTCACCGAGCAGCCAAAGCCGTTTACAGAAGAAGAAAAGAGAGAATACCTGGACTCCATTTCCGGAGTTGCTCTCGGATCCGATGCCTTCTTCCCGTTCGGAGACAACATCGAAAGAGCACATAAGAGCGGCGTAAGCTATATCGCAGAGCCAGGAGGCTCCATCAGAGATGACCATGTCATCGATACCTGTGATAAATACGGAATGGCCATGGCCTTCACCGGCATGCGCCTGTTCCATCATTAATCCGAAAAATCAGGGAGCAGATATTGATTCTGCTCCCGCGTTATAAACTGAGTATTAATTTAAAAGGATGGGGGATTAACAGTGGTTGATAAGATCATGGTCGTCGGCGGCGGCGGAAGAGAACATGCCATTATTAAGAAACTGAAGGAAAGCCCGAATGCAGGGAAAATTTACTGCCTTCCGGGAAATGCCGGAATCGCAAAGGACGCAGAGTGCGTTCCGATCGGAGCAGAAGACCTTGACGCAATCGTCGATTTTGCCGTAAAGGAAAAAATCGACTATGCAGTCGTCGCTCCGGATGATCCGCTGGTCATGGGACTTGTAGACCTTCTGCAGGAAAAGGGCATTCCGTGCTTCGGACCAAATAAGAAGGCTGCGATCATCGAGGGGAGCAAGGCATTCTCCAAGGACCTGATGAAAAAGTATCATATCCCGACCGCACAGTTTGAGACCTTCACCGAGATGGACAAGGCTCTGGACTATGTAAAGACCTGCAAAGTGCCGGTTGTCGTCAAGGCAGACGGTCTGGCAAAGGGAAAGGGCGTTCTGATCTGCGAAAGCAGAGAAGATGCAGAAAATGCGGTTAAGGAGATGATGCAGGACCAGAAATTCGGAAAGAGCGGCACAACCGTGGTAATCGAGGAATTCCTGGAAGGTCCGGAAGTATCCGTTCTTTCCTTTACCGACGGAAATACAGTGATTCCGATGGTTTCTTCCATGGACCACAAGCGTGCCTTCGATGGAGACAAGGGTCTGAATACCGGCGGAATGGGAACGATCGCCCCGAATCCGTATTATACCGAAGACATCGCGAAGACCTGCATGGAGGAAATCTTCCTTCCGACCATTAAGGCCATGAATGAAGAGGGAAGAAGCTTCAAGGGCTGCCTCTACTTCGGCCTCATGCTGACCAAGGACGGCCCTAAGGTCATCGAGTACAACTGCCGCTTCGGCGATCCGGAGGCGCAGGTTGTTCTTCCGCTTCTGGAAGGGGATCTCTTAGACATCATGATGCACACGACAGACGGAACACTGGATCAGGCAGACTTTCATTTTGCTGATGATGAGGCAGCCTGCTGCGTCATTATGGCGACGAAGGGTTATCCGGAGCATTATGAGAAGGGATTCAGACTCGATATTCCAGATGACCTTGAAAATGTCTATGTTGCCGGCGCCAGGAAAGGTGAAAACGGTGAACTGCTGTCTGACGGAGGCCGTGTATTAGGCGTTACCGCAAGAGCAGTGACACTTCCTGAAGCCATCGACAGCGCCTACGCGCAGGTAAAAAGAATCGGATTCCCGGACGGATTCTATCGTCACGATATCGGTCAGAGAGCGTTAGCCGCATTGAAAGGAGAAGCACGCTAAATGGTATACAGAGTTTATGTAGAAAAGAAGCCGCAGTTTGCCAATGAGGCAAAGGGAATTCTCAAGGAAGCAAAAGAGCTTCTGCAGATCGAAGGCCTGGACAAGGTCCGCGTCATCAACCGTTATGACGCAGAAAACCTTTCCGAAGAACTGTTTGAAAACGCGGTAAACACCGTCTTCTCCGAGCCGCAGGTTGACCTGGTATACAGAGATCTGACGATTGACCCGAAAGATAAGGTATTTGCGATCGAGTATCTTCCGGGACAGTTCGACGCGAGGGCAAACTCTGCCGCTGAGTGTATCCAGCTGGTTTCCAGAGCTGACCGCCCGACCATTAAAACGGCAAAGGTGTTTATCCTGTCCGGATCCGTCAGCGATGAGGATGTTGACAGACTGAAGAAATACATCATCAACCCGGTAGAAGCAAGAGAAGCTTCCCTGAAGACCTATGACACCCTGAAGGTCAATGTACAGATCCCGACAACGGTGGAAACACTCACCGGTTTCGACGAGTACACAGGCGAGCAGCTGCAGGAGTTCCTGACCTCACACGGTCTGGCTATGGACCTTGCTGATCTGGCTTTTGTCCAGGAATACTTCAAGAAAGAGCAGCGTGACCCGACGATCACAGAGATCCGTGTCATCGATACCTACTGGTCTGACCACTGCCGCCACACCACCTATAACACGACTCTGGACAGCGTAAAGTTCGAGGATGAGGAGATCCAGAAGACTTATGAAGAGTACCTGGAGTCCAGAAAAGAGATCAACCGAAAGAAGCCGGTAAACCTGATGGATATCGGCACAATCGCAGCCAAGGTTCTCCGTCAGCGCGGCATGCTGGATAAGCTTGACGCGTCTGAAGAAATCAACGCCTGCACCATCAAGATCGACGTTGATGTTGAAGGAAAGACAGAGAAATGGCTGCTGCTGTTTAAGAACGAAACCCACAACCATCCGACAGAAATCGAGCCGTTCGGAGGCGCTGCAACCTGCATCGGAGGAGCGATCAGAGACCCGCTGTCAGGAAGAAGCTACGTTTACGCGGCTATGCGAGTAACCGGCGCGGCGAACCCGCTCACTCCGGTTTCCGAGACCATGGAAGGCAAGCTTCCACAGAGAAAGATCGTCACGACTGCGGCAGACGGATACAGCTCCTACGGAAACCAGATCGGACTTGCAACCGGTCAGGTCGATGAGCTCTATCATCCGGGATACGCGGCAAAACGAATGGAAGTCGGAGCGGTTATCGCGGCTGCTCCTCAGGAGAATGTAAGACGTGAGCGCCCGGTACCGGGTGATGTGGTTATCCTGCTGGGAGGACGCACTGGCCGCGACGGAATCGGAGGAGCAACCGGTTCTTCAAAGAAGCACAATGTCGATTCTCTGGAAAAGGACGGTGCTGAGGTTCAGAAGGGAAATGCTCCGGAAGAGAGAAAACTGCAGAGACTGTTCAGAAATCCGGAAGCATCCAAGATGATCAAGCGCTGCAACGACTTCGGTGCAGGCGGTGTATCTGTTGCCATCGGAGAGCTGGCAGACGGACTGGACATCAACCTGGACAAGGTCACAAAGAAATACGCAGGTCTGGACGGAACGGAGCTCGCAATTTCTGAGTCTCAGGAGAGAATGGCAGTCGTCGTCGCAGCAGAAGACGCAGACCGCTACATCGAGCTTGCCCACAGCGAGAACCTGGAGGCTACCGTTGTCGCTGTCGTTAAGGAAAATCCGTATCTGACCGAGAAATGGAATGGCGAAACGATCGTCAACATTTCCAGAGCCTTCCTGGATACAGACGGTGTAGAAAAGCACATTGACGTTGAAGTTCCAAAGCGCGGAGACTATCAGAGAAAGGCAGCAGGAGACTTCACGGAAGAGTATAAGAAGATGGCGTCTGACCTGAACGTCTGCTCCAAGAGAGGACTTTCCGAGGAATTTGACTCTACCATCGGTGCGGGAACGGTTCTGATGCCGTTTGGCGGAAAGTACCAGAGAACGCCGCTTCAGGCGATGGTTCACCTGATTTCTGTTGAGAAGAAGCATACAGACACTGTATCTGCCATGGCTTACGGATTTAACCCGATGATTTCCTCTGCAAGCCCGTATGACGGTGCATATCTTGCGGTTATTGAGTCCATTTCCAAACTGATTGCAGCAGGCGCATCCTTCAAGGATACTTACCTGAGCTTCCAGGAGTATTTCGGAAAGCCGGGCAATGTTCCTTCCCGCTGGGGCGCTCCGATGGCAGCCATGCTCGGCGCATATAAGGCGCAGATGGGCATGGGCGCTGCGGCAATCGGCGGCAAGGACTCCATGAGCGGAACCTTTGAAACTCTGGATGTACCGCCGACACTGATTTCCTTTGCGGTTACCACCGACAAGGCAGAGCATATCATTTCACCGGAGTTCAAGAAGGCCGGAGACGATGTCATTCTGCTTGTTCCGGAGATCGGAAAAGACGGACTTCCAGACTGTGAATCCCTCAAGAGCCTGTACGAGAAGGTCAACAAGCTGATCGTTGATAAGACCGCCTGCGCGGCATACACACCGGGTTACGGCGGAATCGCCGAGGCTGTTCTGAAGATGGCCATGGGTAACGAGATCGGATTCGCTTACGGAGACGCCGTTTCCAAGGATCAGATCTTCGGCTACTGCTACGGCGGATTCCTTCTGGAAGTTCCGGCAGGAACTAAGGTTGACGGCGCTGTTCTTCTCGGAAAGACAACCGAAGAGAAGACCATCACCGGCTTTAACGAGACCATTCAGCTTTCTGACCTCTGCGATCTCTATGAGAGCAAGCTCGAGCCGGTTTACCGCTGCAACATCGAGGCCGAGGAAGGTGACACCGAGGCCTTTAACTTTGAGGCAAAAGAAACCCTCCACGCGAATATCAAGACGGCAGCTCCTAAGGTGCTGATCCCGGTATTCCCTGGAAACAACTGCGAGTACGACTCCGCAAAGGCATTTGCTGATGCAGGAGCTGATCCGGAGCAGTTCATCATCAATAACCTGACCTCCGAGAACGTTGGAAGAAGTGTAGAGCAGTTCGCTGAGAAGATCCGCCAGGCACAGATGATCTTCATTCCGGGCGGTTTCTCCGGAGCAGACGAGCCGGATGGATCCGGAAAGTTCATCACTGCCTTCTTCAGAAACGCAGAAATCAAGGAAGCGGTTACCGAACTTCTGGAGCAGCGTGACGGTCTGATGGCCGGAATCTGCAACGGATTCCAGGCTCTGGTAAAGCTGGGTCTTGTTCCTTACGGAAAGATCACAGAGGCCGATGCAGACAGCCCGACCTTGACCTTCAACACCATCGGACGCCACCAGTCCAAGCTGATCCGGACTAGAATCGCATCCAACAAGTCCCCGTGGCTGGCAAAGTGCAAGCCGGGTGAGATTTACACCTCCCCGATTTCCCACGGAGAAGGACGCTTCATCGCACCGGAGAGCCTGATTAAGAAGATGGCTGAAAACGGACAGATCGCAACACAGTACGTTGATCTCGACGGAAATGTCTCCTTCGACATTCAGTACAACCCGAACGGCTCCATGAACGCCATCGAGGGAATCACATCCCCGGATGGAAGAGTCTTCGGAAAGATGGCTCACTGCGAGCGTAAAGGACCGTATCTGTATAAGAATGTACCGGGCACATTTGACCTTCACTTGTTCGAATCTGCCGTTGAGTACTTCAAATAAGGCTGTCAGATCTGAGGGAAATTTTACCGTATAAAGACAATTGAACAGGCCGCGGATTCCGGCGGAAAAATCCGGAAGACGCGGTCTGTTTTCTGCTGTTATCTGTTTTTTCTTCATTCAGAAGACGGGCAGGCGCTGCATGAATCCCGGATACGCAGAAAAACGCGGCTCCGCCCGGCATGGCAGAAGCAGGAAATTCACGTAGAAGAATGTATATATAGAAAGGAAGAAAATAGATTTATGGAAACGTCCTACCGGCGCAACATCTCAAAAGGTATTATCTATACAATTGTCTCTTCGCTCGGATTCGCGCTGATGACCTTCTGCGTAAAAGGAGCAGGCGATCTTCCGACCATGGAGAAGGCGTTTTTCCGAAATGCCGTTGCGGCCGTTATCGCATCCGTTACCATTATGAGGATGCCCGGGCCGGGAAGATTCAAGACCAAAAAAGAAACCCGCGTAGGACTTCTTCTCCGCGCATTGTTTGGAACGCTCGGCATGATCGCCAACTTCTGGGCCATTGACCGCCTGGGCCTGGCCGATTCCAACATCTTAAACAAGATGTCGCCGTTTTTTACGATCATCGCGTCGGTATTTCTCCTGAAGGAAAAGCCGACAAAGCTGGACAATGCGCTGGTCGCTCTTGCCTTTGCCGGGACGATTTTTGTCATCAAACCCTCCGGAGGAATGGCGGCGATTCCGGCCCTGGTCGGCCTCTTCAGCGGGTTTTCCGCCGGCATGGCCTACGCCTTCCTGCGCCTGATCACCAATAAAGGCGAGCGCTCCACCGTCGTCGTTTTCTATTTTTCCTTCCTGTCCTGTCTGTCCTGCATCCCATTCATTCTGGCGGACTTCAAGATGCCGACCATGCATCAGTTCCTCTGGCTGATCGGAACCGGCGCCTCCGCCGCCGTCGGACAGTTCGGCGTCACCGCCGCCTATAAATACGCGCCGGCCAAGGACGTCTCGGTATTCAACTATTCACAGGTTTTGTTTTCCGCGCTTCTCGGATTCCTGTACTTCCATGAAGTTCCGGACCTTCTGAGCTGGACCGGCTACATCATCATCATCGGCGCCGCTGCCCTGAAGTGGAAGAATGAGAGCAGCTTCATCCGCGCCCAGAAAGAAGAGCGGAAGAAGCGCCAGCTGAATAAGATCACCGGACAAAAGAAAAACCAGCAAGAAAAATAACCGGGTCTGAAGCCTGCTCCTCTTGTGAGAAACTGCTGAATAAGCGGTTTCCATGAGGGGAGTTTTTGTTATGATTTAAAGGCTCTTCTGCGGTGTAATTATAATAAAGTATGAAATAAACACAGGAGGTAAGTATGATGAAAAAAGATATGGGTGTTCAGCCGCTTCTCACACCGATGCCGGTTCTGATGATTGCGACTTACGGAGATAATGACAAGGTTGATGTCATGAACATGGCATGGGGCGGAATCTGCGGATCCAGCCAGGTGGTCCTGAATATCAGTGCTGACCACAAGACCACAGAAAACCTGAAAAAGCGCGGCGCATTCACACTCAGCGTTGCGGACTACGCGCATATGAAGGAATCCGATTTCTTCGGAATCGCTACAGGGAACAAGATGGCAGATAAATTTGAAAGAAGCGGCATGCATGCGGTAAAGAGCAGCCGTGTCGATGCCCCGGTCATTGAGGAGTATCCGATCACACTGGAGTGCAAGGTTGATGAAATCGTAGAAGGTAAAACCTGCCTGCATGTATATGGCGACATTCTGAATGTCCTCGCCGATGAGAGTGTTCTGGATGAAAAGGGAAACATCGACATCACCAGGGTTGATCCGATTGTTTTCGATACCTTCGGAAGAAACTACTTCCGCCTCGGAGACAAGGCCGGAAAGGCATGGGGCGAAGGCGTAGAACTTACGAAGTAAAAGCCCGTTTTCCCTTGGAATTTACACATTGCAAGCCGTGCTGTCACAGCGAATCTGCCTGTGGAAAGCACGGCTTTCTTGTGCTAAGATAAATTTTGTCCCAGAATAACTGCTGACGGCGGGATGAGATATCCTGCCGGAAAACAATCAAATGACTGAACTGGCAGGCGGCTCTGCTGCATAAGAGCGGACCGGATTATGCCAGGCTGAAAAGGAGAGACTATGGAATTCAGTGAGCAGATTAAAAAAATCAGGAAAGACAATCATCTGACGCAGGAGGAGTTTGCGAAACGCGTAAATGTCACGCGTCAGGCGGTATCCAACTGGGAGAATGACAGAAATCTTCCGGATATTGAGACCCTGATTGTGATTGCGCAGGAATTTCAGCTCTCTCTCGATGAGCTTATTCTGGGAGGAAAAGAAGATATGAATAAGATGACGGAAAAACTGATTAAGGATGGAAATGAAGGAAGACGGGCGAAAATGAATCTGGTATCCACCGTGATCGGCGGGGTGCTGATGCTGATGGGGGCGATGTGTCTGTTCATCAAGGCCAACTCCGTGGAGTACATCGACAGGCACGGAATCCTGCATGAGAATTTCTACCTGATTCCGACGGGATTCCTGTTTCTGTTGGTCGGCGCAGTTGTCATTCTGACCAGCTGCATCGTGTTTGCGGTGAAGCGGGCGAGGGAGAAGAGGTAGACTTCCTTAGCCCTGCCTATCCATGTAAAGATGAGCAATGTTATCCTTTGCCGCCGGGTGATGTCCGTGGCATTTTCAATTCATTCACAGGTCTATAGCGAATACAAATACTATGGAGGCTATCTATTCCACAGCGTTATTGGACGATCCTGCCGAACACTCTTAAAATGAAGATATGGAATTGATTGAATATTAGCAGATGTTTTCTGCCGGGAAATAAGATGAGCAGACGATCCGATATTGTTTGTATTTCACAGTTTTCAAGGTGCAGACTTTATGTTTTCTTCCGGAGCCATCCATGCGGCGGAAGGGGCAGCAAGTCTGCAGGGGCGCACGGATACGCAGGAGGATGCCATGGATTATGAGGAATTGAAACAGAAAATAGCGGAGCTTCCGCCGGAAACGATGACGAATGCGGAACGCGGACAGAAGTATGCAGCAGGAGAAATGGTGGACCACATTCCCTTTTCCCTTCAGAGTAATGAAGAAGCGATGACGGATATTTTCGGTTATACGACGGCGCAGAGTCTGGATGGTACGAAAGTCATGATCGATGTGCTGAAGCGCCGGAAAGAAGAATTCGGAATTGAGGGAATCAAGGTCGGTCTGCGTCTGAGAACAGTTGGACAGGCCGTCGGTTCAGCGATGCATTTTCCTGAAGTCGGCATTGATTCGGTAGAAAAATTTGTCCTTGACCAGCCGGATTTTTCAGGGCTGGATGAAATCCTGAAAAATGACCCCTACACAAATCCGCTCTACCAGTCCATGCTGCAGCGCTGCAGGGAGCTGAAGGACGCCTTTCCGGATATGGGAGTCAACACCGTTGTCGCCGGTCCGATTACTACAGCCGCGGCCATCCGGCCGATTGAGCTGGTTTTACGAGATACGATGAAACATAGGGATAAGCTCTCCGATCTTCTGAACTTCTGCGTCGATCACTCTCTGGCCTGGGTGGATATGATGGTAAAGGAATTCGGCAGCATGCCCTGCGGAATCTGTGACCCGGTGTCCTGTGCGGACATTTTCAGCCCGCGGCAGTATGAGCAGTTTTCAGAGCCCTATCTTACCCGCCTGATCGATGGACTATACGAGATTACCGGAAGAAAGCCGGGCCTCCACATCTGCGGAAAGACGCATCCGCTCTGGTCACACATGCTGAATCTGAACATCGCCAGTTACAGCGTTGACAACTCAGAGGACCTTGAGAAGGCAAAAGAAGTTCTGGGCCATAAATATATGCTGGTCGGAAATGTCGCACCGGTCGATGTCATGCTGAACGGGACCATCGACGAAGTCATCGACACATGCCGCGAATGTCTCAGGAAGGGCGCAGACAGCCCGATGGGATACACCCTTGGCACAGGCTGCCAGGTGTCGATCGGAACAAAAAGAGAGAATTTTGACGCCTTTATTTATGCCGCAAGAAAGTACGGCCGCGGCGCACAGAAAGGCCGGCTCCCTCAGGGCCTTGAGGATTAAATTCAGCGTTTCATCCTCCTTCTGCTATAGTAAATGAAGAAACAGGGAAGGCATCCCAGAGCGCAGCAAGAGCAGGAGGGCGCCCGATATAGAAAGGCAGCAGATAAGGAAAGGGCAGACTATGACAGAACGGAATGCAGGCTATACACAAGAGGAAAAACAGCAGGAGGAGAAGACTGCCCGGGAGATCATTTCCGACGCCAGAAAGCGGATTCTCATGCAGGAGCGTTCTCTGGACAGCGCGATTTTCTCCATTCATCCGGCGCCGGCGCCTTCAGAAGTGACCGAAGACTACATGCTGGACGGGGAGACTTTTCAGTACAATCCGGCGCATGTGATTTCTTCTTTCCGTCAGAATGAGCATGCCGTCAGCAGAGCCTTCCTGCACGCCCTTCTTCACGTCCTGTTTCTTCATCCCTTTGCCGCCCGGACCGACGATCCTGCGCTCTGGAATCTGTCCTGCGACATCGCCGCGGAAGGGATCATCCTGTCCCAGCATAAGGCCTGCTTTTCCCTGGAGAAGGACCAGAAAGAGCAGAAAATCATCGATCAGATCTATGATCAGGCCGGAATGCTGACTGCAGAGCGGATTTACCGCCATCTTCTCCGGCATACCTGGACAAAAGAAAAACGCAAGAAAGCAGCCCTTTTGTTCCACCAGGACACGCATGACAGCTGGTACACGAACCGGATGCTCAGAGATCTTCTTAAAAGCCAGATGAGTGCGATAAGTAATTACGGTGAAGCTTATTCAGAGGCTTACGGAAATTCCAGCAGGACAGAAAATCTAATGGAAAGCATGGAGTTATCTGCTTTTCCGCCGGAAGAACAGAAGAATCTTTCCGCATCAGATTCTTCTGCCGGAGGCCTGAAAAATCTTTCTTCCGGTCTGCAGTACGGATCTTCGGATCTTCCATATCCGCTTCAGTATCTTGAAAAAGACCGGGAATCACTCGTCAGCACATGGACCCGCCGGTCCGACTATGTTTTGTCGAGACTGGAAAAAGGAAGCTCCGGAAGAAGCGGGGAAGCGGGATGGCTGATGCAGGAACTAAGGGAGGTGAAGCGGAAGCCTGCGGATTACCGGGACTTTCTCCGGAAGTTCGCAAGGCAGGCGGATACCGTGAAACCGAGCATGGATGAATTTAATCCGATTCTGTATACATACGGCCTTCAGCTCTACGGAAATCTTCCGCTGATCGAGGAGTCAGAGACGTCGCGGAAAAAGAAGATTTCGGAATTCATCATTGCGGTGGATACGTCCGGGTCGACGGCAGGAAGCCTGGTGCAGGAATTTCTCCGGCAGACTTGTGATATACTGATGGATAAGGAATTATTTTCTGAGCGGATGAACCTGCACATTCTGCAGTGTGACGCAGCCATCCAGGAAGTGATGGTCATCCGTCATAAAAGCGAGATTGAGCAGGCGATGAAGCAGATTCATGTCAAAGGCCTGGGGGGAACGGATTTCCGGCCGGTCTTCTCTTATGCGGAACAGATGAAACGGGAAGGGAAAATCACGCACCTTCAGGGGCTTTTGTATTTTACGGACGGGCGCGGCGTGTATCCAAAGAAAAAGCCGGACTTTAAGACGGCATTTGTGTTTCTGCGAAACGAACTGGACGCGCCAAAGCTTCCGCCCTGGGCATATAAAGTGATTTGGGAGCAGAAATGAACATCAGTGAAGCAGAAAAACAGTTAAAATACGCGGCGGAGTGTTATCTGGAAAAAGACCAGGACGGGGAGTACATCATTCCGCTGGAAGAGCAGCGTCCGCTGTTTCTTTACGGGCCGCCGGGAATCGGAAAAACAGCTATTGCCGCGCAGGCGGCGGAAGAACTTCATCTCGGGTTTCTTTCCTATTCTCTGACGCATCACACCCGGCAGACGGCACTTGGCCTTCCCTTCATCACGGAGAAGCGGTATCAGGGTAAAACGGTGAAGATCTCTTCCTATACCATGAGTGAAATCGTCGCATCCGTTTATGATCTGATGGAGGAAACCGGCATTAAAGAAGGAATCCTTTTCCTGGATGAGCTGAACTGCGTGTCTGAGACACTGGCTCCTGCCATACTCAGATTCCTGCAGTTTAAAGAGTTCGGGCAGTATAAGATTCCGGAGGGCTGGGTGATTGTGACCGCAGGAAATCCGACGGAGTACAATGCAGGAGCCAGAAACTTTGATCTGGTAACCCTGGACAGGGTGAAGAAAATCACCGTGGAGCCGGATTATTCGGCCTGGCGGACCTATGCCGTGCGTCATGGCGTCCATCCCCTGGTTTTGTCGTATTTAGACACGAGGAAGGAAGATTTTTACTCAGTTGAGACGACGGTGGACGGAACGGAATTTGTGACAGCCAGAGCCTGGATGGACCTTTCCACCATGCTGAAGCTGTATGAAAAGAAGCATTTTCCGGTGGACGAAAACCTGATCATGCAGTATGTGCAGAACGAACGGATTGCAAGGTCCTTTGCGTCCTACTGTGATCTGTTTTATGAATATAAACGGGTGTATCCGGTGGACGATATTCTGCGGGGCAGGGAAGACGAGGAGACTGTACGGAGGGCGCATGACGCGTCGCTGGACGAACGGCTGGTCCTCTTGCAGCTGATTTTTGACCGGATGAAGGAGCCGCTCAGGGAAATCTACAGACGCCGAAGCGGAATCAGGGACCTGGAGAGGAGGATCAAGCAGGCCGTCGGTCAGCCGTCCAGGCACCGCTATGGCGAGATGATCAATATTCTGCAGGATCTGGCCGCGGAACTTTCTGACACGCTTGAGCACGCACGGAAGTCCGGATCCTCTTCAGAAGAAGAGCAGAAAATTACCCGAAGTGAAATCCGCCTGCTGACCATGTGGGTGAAGGAACTGCTCCATGAAGGCTCCGAGCGCGGCCGCGACGACAAGGGCAGTGTCGCCGGAAAGCTGATCGCAGACAGGATGAATGAGCAGCTTCACGAGATGAAGCAGAAGATTGAGACTTCCAGAGGAAATTTGGAGCATGTTTTCCAGTTCTGCGAGAAGGCCTTCGGGCTGTCTCACGAGATGCTGATCCTCGTCACTGAGCTCACCGCGGACTTCTACTGCGCGGATTTCATCCGTCATTACGGATGTCCGGCTTACGATGAATACAGCGAGAAGCTGCAGTTCACCGGCCGGCGGACCCAGATCAGAAAAGACCTGCAGGAGATGTCTGCGCAGGATGCGCCAGAGACTCAGAAGTCTGGAGAGACAAAACACTCCCCGCAGGAAGATGAAGATAGGGAACAGTAATGGATATGAACAGACGAGAAATCAATGACAGGTTAACAGAAAACCGGGATCAGGCAGCGGGAGCTGCGCAGAAGGAATTCCCGGGTCCTCGTGATTTCGCGCGGGTAGAAGGGAAAGAAAGGAAAAATCCGGCTTCTGCTGCGCAGATTTACCGTGTTCCGGCCGGGGAAAAGCGCCTGGACGCGGAATCCCTGCATATGCATCCCCAGGCCCGGCAGGCAGAGATCATTATCCTTCCAGACTCGCTTAAGGAAATTGGAAATTTCTGCTTTTCCGGATATCATGAACTGGAAGAGGCCGTATTTCCGGCCTCTCTTTTTAAGATGGGACGAGGCGTGTTTCAGCACTGCTGGCATTTGAAGAGGGCCGTTCTTCCTTCCGGAACGGTCTATTTAGATGACCAGTTCTTCTACGGCTGTGGGAATTTAAAGGAGCTGTTCGTCCCGGCTTCCGTTGAAGAGATCAGCCGGGACGCGCTGAGAAGCTGCAGCCGTCTGAAGAGGGTTTCTGTTTCTGATGGGAGGTTTCCGGATTATCCCCGCCGGGTACAGCAGCTCGCGGCCTTTACGCTGATGGAGACAGAAGACTGCGGAAATTGGGAAACACTGTCTTCCGCTCATCCCAATGCCGCAGAATATATTATAAAGCGTTCCCGGGGGCTGATGGATATTGCCATTGCGGGAAACCATCCTGAGGCTGCTTCTTTTCTGCTTCAGAATATGGATTACAGCGGAGAGGATCTGCAGGACTTTTCTGGACGGGCGAATGAAGAGGGAAGGACAGAGATCATGGCGCTGCTTCTGAGGGAGATCGGACGGAGAGATGACGGCAGGGCCGATGATGGTGAAGAGGAAATGTTCAGCTGGTAGGGAGTGAGGTATCAATATAACGTTGACTTGTCTGTAGAAAATGCTCGTATTTGGTGGTATAATGACAATATTCGAAATAATTAATTAGTATGATGTTTGTTGTATCAAATTGGAAGGTAGTGCAGACACAATGCTTTCAATTTGGTTTTTATTTTGTGGTGGGAAGATGGAAATTAAGGATAGAAGGGTCACATCCTTATGGGCAAAAAAAGAAGAGAGGGCAAGTCAATTTTACTGGCTGCCATTAACTACGCATTTGACAGACACTATGAATGTCTGCAAATGGTTGTGGAATAATTGGATCAGTGACAGTCAGAGAGATTTCTGCATCCATTCTATAAGACCATGTGACGCAGAGACAGCATCAAATCTTGCAGCGTTCCTTGGAGCGGTTCATGATCTTGGTAAGGCAACCCCTGCCTTTCAAATTCAAAAGGGATATAGCAATTCTCCAGATTTGGATGATGTTTTGCTTGAGAGACTGGAGCAGAACGGAATACGTGGAATTTCAACTTTAATTCTTGCAGATCCACACCGATCACATCATACAATTGCTGGAGAATTTATTTTATCACATGAGTTTTCAGTCCATGATGATATTGGATCTATTATCGGAGATCACCACGGCAAGCCTGTTGACGATAAACTGATCATAGAGGATCAGTCTGCAACGGTGATTCAGCTTTGGCACGCTGCCGGAAAAATCAAAAGGTCAGGTTACAGTTCGCTGGGAAAGCCAGACGGCAGGGATCAGAAAGTTGCGGAGATTCTCTGCATGCACAAGAATTACGACTGGATTATCGCGGGAAACCCAAGGTGGAATCAGTTTTACTGTGAGTCTTTCAATGTGGACAGAAGTAAGCTGAAGTGTCTGGGGCTTCCGCGGTTTGATTCGCTTCTCCGGTATGGAGCTCCGATGCGGCACCGGATCATGAAGAGGTATCCGCAGATTAAATCTAGGCCGCTGATTCTTTATGTTCCGACATTCCGCCGGACACCATCTGATACCTGGAAGGAACTGATTGAAAATCTGGATAAGGATAAATACACCGTTGTGGTCAAGGCGCATCCGAACCAGCCTCTTGAAAAAATTGAAGGCACTCTGGATATGCCGGAATTTTCTTCCCGCTAGCTACTGACGGCTGCGGAGTACGTGATTACAGATTATTCCTCCATTGCGCTTGAGGCGGCGGCGCTGAACCGGAAAACCTTCACCTCGCAGTGATTCAAGGGGAAACGCTTCTCGGAAGAACTGTGCGGCTGCTGGAAGAGCAGGATCCGTCTGCCGACGTGATTATCACGTTGCATGATGAAAGGTGCAGTGTTCCGGGTGCTGTCCGCTATGAACCGCTGCATAACCGCCGTGAAATTGATCGCTTCACCCAGGAACTGATTGAAGATAATGTCTGTTTTCTTTATGGAGATACCTGGTATGAGGAAGAGGTAATCGACAGAATCATGCATGACCAGAATCCGGCAGGGGTTGGATTTTATGGGAATAGAAAGGACATTGCCGCAGTAAAAGTGCATGACAGCAGTCTGTTCAGGGTTCATGTGAAAATCGTCGGAGACAGCGCGATTCCGGGAATTCCGCAGAAAAATGTCGCCTGGAAAGTCTAGCACAATATCTGGCAGTCCTGACCTGCGTGCACCTCCTTTACAGAACTCGGGGATGAAATCCGCAACATCAACACTCCGGACGAATACAGAAATCTGGAAAGTGAAATGAATGTGCTTCCGGAAGATACAGATATGACCGGATCGTCAACACGATACGCATGATCACATTCAGGAATGTAGAAAGTGAAGAATTTGAAGTCTTCTTTGCGGTGCAGAGAATCGGTACCAAAGCTACTATTCCGGTGGACAATGGAAGCTGCGGCGGTCTGTTTTTAAAATCGACCTAGACACAGGGGCTCTCAGCGAGGCCAGATGTCTTCATTGCTTCTACCAGTTCCAGATGCGGGACGGCGAGCTGTTTATCATCGCGCTTCCTGACCTTCCGGATGGCTATGACGTCAGCCTGGAAAGTGTCCTGAAGCTGATTCATGCCAGAAGGAACCGTCATATTTACATTTCTTATGAGAATGGCTCCTATTTCCTGAACGACAAAAAGAACATCAGCAAGAAGGAACTTGCGGCGCTTTTGATGAAGTACGCGCCGGTTTCGGTTATCCGGGCCGCTCTGCCGGGTTATGTAAAAACAGACCCGGGCGAACGCTATGACCAGCTGGAGCTGTATGTCATTAATGAGTACGGGGGATACCCCGATGATCGGACAGGCCTTCATGCAGAGAAAGAGAGGGATCTGCCTGAGGATTATGGTACGGAGCCAGAGGATATTTTCCGCCTGGTTAAAGAAAAAGACGATCTGGCGCTGAAAATGGTCAGCGGATCTCACAGAGACGGATTCTACAGATTCAGTTATAAGGACGGGGAGTATCTGCTGAACGGAGACCCGACATCGGAAGAGGAGATCGAAGGAATCATTATGAATCCGGACAGCCAGTATCTGATTACTGAATTCATCAAGAGTCATCCGGAACTGTCGAAGTACTATGACGGCGCCGTCAGCACCCTCCGTTTCATCGTCTTCAAGAAGGACGGAAGAACACCACAGATGGCTGACTGCTACATGAGTGTGGGAACCAGCGCGAACGGAGCCATTGATAATATCGGGGCCGGCGGAATGTTTTTTGTCAAAGTCGACATGAAAGACGGCCACTACAGCGACGCTGCGTTAATGGTAAACAATAATATTATACCGACGCCTTATCACCCGGACAGCGGCCTTCTGGTAGAAGGCTATATTCCAATTATGCAGAAGGCAGGGATGCTGCCCGTATATTCCTTTTCGTGAATCAGTGTGAAATATCACATTGAAAAAAATACAGTTAAATTTTAATGCAAGTGTTTAACCCGCATATTGAAGAGGGTAATGTATTAAATGCAGGAAGCTGTAACACTGTCTTACGATGTGCCGCATTCCTGTATACAATATATTACAAACAATCGAAAGGGAGTTAAATCATGCTGGATAAAAAGGTAAAAGAACTGATTAACGAACAGATCACATGGGAATTCTATTCTGCTTATCTGTATCTGGACTTTGCCAATTACTATTATGATCAGGGGCTGGACGGCTTCGCTCACTGGTATGACGTGCAGGCTCAGGAAGAGCGTGACCACGCTATGCTGATGAGACAGTATCTGATCAACAACGGTGAGCGTGTAACCTTCGGCGAAGTCGCAAAGCCGGACAAGACCTATAACGGACTGGGCGATCCTCTGAAGGCTGGTCTGGAGCATGAGCAGTATGTCACATCCTTGATTAATAAGATTTACAAGGCTGCTGACGATGTCGACGACTACCGCACCATGCAGTGCTTCGACTGGTTCGTAAAGGAGCAGGGCGAGGAAGAGAAGAACGCTGACGACCTGATTAAGAAGTTCAAGCTCTTCGGAAGCGATCCGAAAGCCCTGTACGCACTGGATCAGGAACTGATGGCCAGAGTTTATGCCGCTCCGACACTGACCCTGTAAGTGCAGGAATAACAGAAGATGAAGAAGTGGCTGCGTCAGGTTTTCATGTGAACCTGGCGCGGCTTTTTTCTTGTTCTTTTCTTTTGTCCATCCAGCACCAGAAATCCCTGTAATTTTAATAACATTTTACGAATGATTGCTTGACATTAAATTGCGTGCAATATATAATTGACGTGTCAAATGAAAACAGATGACAACCGGGAACGGATGACACCGCAATCGGATTATCCGAATTCCCGGATGAATATTTCTGAGTGCGCATGGATTAGATATTAAATCTTTATTCTGCGCAGGAAAGGAGCAGATTATGAAAATCAGTGCAGTAAAATTATTTGAGAATGGTTACATGCTGCAGCCATTTGCATTCGGCGGTGAGGAAGGCCCGGATAAGTTTGATCCAAGAGTCCGCTACCGTTCCAGTCTGCAGAACTACGTGATCGATACAGGAAAAGAGGTAATCCTGGTCGACACAGGAATGCCGAAGGAGTTCCCGGAGCAGGTTCCGGATGCCAAGACTCCGATCTTCATGGGAAACAAGATTACCGATTATGTTTCCGCACTGAAGAAGGTTGGATATGAGCCAGAGCAGGTCAGCAAAATCCTGGTAACACACAAGCATTCCGATCACAGCGGCGAATTCCGTTCCTTCCCGAACGCACAGATTTTCGCGTCCAGAACCGAGTCTGAGTCCGATGAACTGAAGGATCTGCCGAATGTTACACCAGTTGACTTCACAGACGGACCGTACTACAATTTCCCGAAGTCCCAGACCATCGCCCCGGGAATCCATTACATTGAGGCAAAGGGTCACACAACAGGAAACAGCATCGTCATCGTAGAAGACGGAGACCTTTTCTACATGATCCACGGCGATATTACATACTGCGACGAGGCACTCTACGCAAACAAGCTGTCGGTTGTATTCGAGGACGTCACGGCGGCAAGAGAGTCCCTGGACAGAGTCCGCGAGTTCATCTCTAATCATCCGACCGTATACTGCTCCACACATACACCGCTCGGCTATGAGAATCTGGAGTCAAAGAAAGTCATCGACCTGAACAATCCGCCGGAAATCATTCCGCCAAAAGACATCAAGGCCAAGAAAGCAACCGGTAAGTACGTATGCTCCGTATGCGGATACGTTTACGATCCGGATAAGGGTGACCCAGAGCACGGAATCCCAGCCGGCACCGCTTTCGTAGACCTTCCAGACGACTGGACCTGCCCGCGCTGCCACCAGCCAAAGAGCAAATTTACTCCGGCATAATGGCGCTTGCCCTCATGAGCAGGAGCGCGAGCGAACTGCGATTGGATGATTCCTACGGCGCAGTCGATTCCCGAATCTTGACATCTTTTTCTAACTATGCTATAAAAACAAGGTATTCAATTAAGAAATCAAAAGGGTGAAAGAATGATTAACTTTTCTTGCAGATAATTTCAGAACGGTGCGGAGCAGCTTTTTACATGCTGTCTCTGTATCTGCTGCAAGAAAGTTTTTCATCTGTCTGACTCTATATGGAAAATCCGGACGCTGTGTGTTTGAAGGCGCCTGGCCCGGATTTCTGCCGCAGGCCGCAGGAAACAGCTTTCCTGCGGCCTGATTGTTTTTTGTTTCCACAGCAATTGCAATGTGGAGGTGGGTCAGATTATGTCTATGATTAAAGTTGAAGATCTCACATTTTCCTATCCGGGAAGTTTTGATAATATATTCGAACATACCAGTTTTCAGGTCGATACGGACTGGAGGCTTGGTTTTGTCGGAAGAAACGGAAGCGACTTTTCGGAAGGCCAGAAGAAAAAAGTGCTGATCGCAGGCAGCCTCTGTCAGGAGGCACATCTTTATGTCTGGGACGAGCCGCTGAATTTCATCGATATTTATTCCCGCTTGCAGATTGAAGATCTGATTCAGCAGTTCCAGCCGACGATGATTTTTGTCGAGCACGATACGGCTTTTCGTGATAAAATTGCGACAGAAGTTATCGAATTATAAGGTAGCGCTTTTCAGCTTTTCGTGAATAACCAGTTGTGCGGAGTTATATATAATGCACAGGCATGATACAATTACGAAATAAATATATGGTAAACCTGACTTGGCGCTGTCTGAATGGACGGATAGTTCAAGATCAAAATAATTAGGGAGAACAGCATGAAATCCAATCCTTTTGCAGAGCAGGTCCATTTTTCACAGGTCCTGGATGAGGACCTGTGGGTGGATCTTCCTTACTGGAATTCCACGGTCCGCTATGACGGCTGCGGCATGGTCAGCCTGTGATGTGAAAAGGGTCGAGAATAGTGGGGAGGAGCAGTAAATGCTGAACAGAAAGAAGAGCCCGCAGAAATTTCGCCGCTTTGACACTGATGCCGATAAGGAAGAGGTGCAGAAGATCCAGAACCGGATTCAGGAACGCCAGAAAGATATGGAAGTCCGGACGAAGTCACATCTAGAGACCTTCAACGATGGGGTCATTGCGATTTTCATTACGATTATGGTGCTTGAAATCCCGTATCCTTCGGAATCTTGCAGTGTACACGCATTTCGTGAGAGCATTTTTATTTTCATTGTCAGTTTCTTCGTGGTGGCGGATTTCTGGTACGAGCTGCACCGGAGCTTTCTGACCTTTGAAGAAGCCGATCACTGGGTGGTGGTGTCTGATTTTCTGTTTCTGGCGGCGCTGGCACTGATTCCGATCATGACCAAGTGGATTATGAATGACGTGACGCGGCAGGCCATCACCTACTTCGGCCTGGTCTATCTCATCACAACCCTCCTGGAAGTCATGCTTTTCTTCGTGGCCCACAGAAAAGAAGTGTGGCTCTATTCAGAAGTTTACCGGACATTCATGCTTCTCCGCATTATCTGGGTGCTGGCCCTGAATGGTGCGCTGATTCTGCTGTCTCTGTACTATCCGCGTGCTGCAATGTATCTGTTCCTGACACTTCCGATCGTTTCCTTTTTCTTCCCAAATATACGGCCCTTTTCCCGGAGACACAGGAAGAAGAAAAAGATGTGAATTGTTTAACAATATTGATGCCGCCGCTGGAATTTTCCGGCGGCGGTTTTTCTGATGGGACAAAAAGAACACGCAAGAGGAAAAAACGGCAGGCGGCCGCCCGGAGTGGGGAGATTTCCAGGAGAATATTGCCGAAGCCCGGCATTTTGTTGTTCTGGTCTGCAGTCAGACAGTGTCGGAGAAGGCCGGGTGGAGAATGCATATATGATATCGTGGTAAACTAATTTCCTGTTTCGTATTTTATTATTGATAAGCATGGAATTAATGCTGTGTATACAATAGCCATAGAAAACCGTGAAATTATATTGATTTCAGCCGTTTTTAACTGTATAATTTTTTCTTGCTCCTATGTTTTTTGTCTAAATGAGAAAAATAAATGATTAATATTCTGTAAATTCGCTTGATTAATTTTAAAAACATGATTAGAATAGAACTAGTGTTACGGGTTAATGTAATAACAATTCGGGAAAAGGAGGTGTGGATGTGACATCATCCACGACTGAGAAATGTTAGATCAATCGTACTATGATAAAACGGATGCAATCATCCGCTATCACGGAGCGGAGGAGCGTTTTCTGATTCCGATCATCCAGGATATTCAGGAAGCCTACACTTATGTTCCTCCGGAACTGCTTAGTTATGTCGCGAAAAAACTGAATATTTCAGAAGCAAAGGCATACAGCGTTGCCAGTTTCTATGAGAATTTTTCTTTTGAGGCAAAAGGTAAATATGTCATTCGTGTCTGTGACGGAACGGCCTGTCATGTCAGAAAATCGACACCGATTTTAAACGCGCTGAATGAGAACCTGGGCCTGAGTAAAAGAAAACATACTACAGACGATCAGCTCTTTACTGTAGAAACAGTTTCCTGCCTGGGCGCGTGCGGACTGGCGCCGACGGTGACCGTAAACGGTAAGGTTTATCCGAAAATGACACCGGACAAAATGATGGACATTATCGATCAGCTGCGGAAGGAGAATGCTTAATGAGACTGGAAAACAGAACGCAGCTTGACCTGCTTCGGGAACAGTGCGTAGAAAAGAGAAATGCAGAAACGCGCAGAATTCTGGTCTGCGGAGGAACCGGATGTCTTGCCGGAGGCTCCCAGAAACTTTATGAAAAATTCCTGGAACTGACAGACAAGTACTGCGGTGACCGGAACGTACAGGTAGAATTTGGCGAAGAGATTGCCCATACAGGTGTAAAGAAGAGCGGCTGCCACGGCTTCTGTGAAATGGGACCGCTCGTCAGAATTGAGCCGTTTAACTATCTGTATCTGAAGACGAAACTGGAGGACTGTGAAGAGATCTTCAAGACTTCCGTCCTGGAAGGAAAACCGGTGGAGCGTCTGATGTACCACATGGACGGCCGTGTATATGAGACGGAGGAGGAAATTCCGTTCTACGCCCGCCAGACCCGTCTGGTGCTGAAAAACTGCGGCCATATCGATGCAGAACATATCGAGGATGCGCTGGCGGTTGGCGATTATGAATCTTTTGAAAAGGCGCTGTTTGAAATTCCGCCGGAAGAGATCATCCGCATAATATCTGATTCCAACCTGAGGGGCCGCGGAGGAGCGGGATTCCCGACAGGACGCAAGTGGAAACAGGTTGCGGGACAAAAGGAAAAAACAAGATATGTTGTCTGCAATGGTGATGAGGGCGACCCGGGCGCGTTCATGGACCGAAGCGTCATGGAAGGCGACCCGCACCGCATGATCGAGGGAATGATGATTGCGGCGTACGCCGTTCAGGCCAGAGAGGGCTATATCTACGTCCGCGCCGAGTACCCGCTCGCTGTAAAGCGCCTGCAGATGGCCATTGAACAGGCGGAGCATCTGGGACTCCTGGGCGATAATATTCTGGGAACAGATTTCAGCTTCCACCTGCATATCAACCGCGGAGCAGGAGCTTTCGTCTGCGGAGAAGGCTCTGCGCTGACTGCTTCTATTGAAGGAAAGCGCGGCATGCCGAGAGTTAAGCCGCCTCGTACCGTTGAAAAAGGACTGTTTGCAAAGCCAACCGTTCTGAACAATGTTGAAACCTACGCCAATGTGCCGATGATCATCAAGAACGGTTCCGACTGGTATAAGAGTATCGGACTTCCAGAAAGCCCGGGAACCAAGGCTTTTGCCCTGACCGGAAATGTAAAGAACACCGGACTGATTGAAGTTCCGATGGGAATTACCCTGCGCGAAATCATTTTTGATGTCGGCGGCGGAATCAAGGATGATAAAGAATTCAAGGCAGTGCAGATCGGCGGACCTTCCGGAGGATGCCTGACAAAGGATCAGCTGGACTGCTCGATGGACTTCGATTCTCTGAAGAAGATCGGCGCCATGATCGGATCCGGCGGACTGGTTGTCATGGATGAATCTACTTGCATGGTTGAGGTTGCCCGCTTCTTTATGAACTTCACACAGAGAGAAAGCTGCGGAAAGTGCGTGCCTTGCCGTGAAGGAACAAAGCGTATGCTAGAAATCATGGAGAGAATCGTCCACGGAGAAGGAAAGATGTCCGATCTGGATGAACTGAGAGAACTTGCGGACATGATTGAAAGCACAGCACTCTGCGGACTCGGAAAGGGTGCGCCGAAGCCGGTCATCAGCGCGATGAACGGTTTCCCGGAGGAATTTAAGGAGCACATCATCGATAAAAAGTGCCGCACCCATGTCTGTCAGGACCTGCTGACTTATAAGATTGATCCGGAAAAATGTAAAGGATGTTCCAAGTGCGCAAGGAACTGCCCGGCAAAGGCAATTTCTGGCGAAGTAAAGAAGCCGTTTGTCATCGACGCGTCGAAGTGTATCAAGTGCGGAACCTGTCTGGACGGATGTCCGTTTGGCGCGATTTACAAGGATTAGTTCAACGTACCACAAGGAGGTCAGATTATGGGACATATGACAATCGACGGAAGGCACGTTGAATTCACCGATGAAAAGAACGTGCTGACGGTCATCAGAAATGCGGGAATTGATATCCCGACGCTCTGCTACGTTTCAGAGCTTTCCACATACGGATCCTGCCGTCTGTGTACGGTAGAAGACGAAAGAGGAAAAACTTTTGCGTCCTGTTCGGAAAAACCGAGGGACGGAATGGTCATCTATACGAACACACCGAGGCTGATGCATTACCGGAAACTGATTCTGGAACTGCTTCTCGCTGCGCATGAGAGAGACTGTACAACCTGCGTGGTCAGTGGCGGATGTCATCTGCTGGAGCTTGCCCAGCGTATGGGTGTAGATAATGTTCGTTTTAAAAACACCAGAGATCAGCAGCCGATCGACAACAGTTCCTACGGAATTGTCCGCAACCCGAATAAATGTATTCTCTGCGGTGACTGCGTCCGCATGTGCTCTGACATTCAGGGAATCAACGCCATCGACTTTGCCTACAGAGGAACGGATGCGCTGGTTACCCCGGCATTCAACAAGCCGGTTTCGGAGACAGAATGTGTATCCTGCGGACAGTGCCGCATCGTCTGCCCGACGGGAGCCATCACCGTAAAGAATGACATCAATCCGGTCGCGGAGGCACTTGCAGATAAGAATGCCATTGTGGTTGCGCAGATCGCGCCGGCTGTCCGCCTTGCTCTTGGAGATTTGTTCGGAATGCCGAAGGGCGAAAACGTGATGGGAAGAATTGTAAATATCCTTCACCGGCTCGGTTTCGATGAGGTCTATGATACGACCTACGGTGCGGACCTGACGGTTCTGGAGGAATCCAAGGAATTCCTGGAACGTCTGTCTTCCGGACATGATCTTCCGCTGTTCACATCCTGCTGCCCGGCATGGGTCAAGCATTGTGAAATCAAGTATCCGGAGCTGGCAAGCCATATTTCCAGCTGCCGCTCGCCGATGGAAATGTTCGGCGCGGTCATTCGTGAATACTACAAGAATCCGGAGCATAATGAAGGAAAGCGGATCGTCAGCGTTGCGATTATGCCGTGCACAGCCAAGAAAGAGGAGATTCACCGTCCTGAGTCAATGAACAAGGGACAGCGGAATGTGGACTATGTTCTGACAACAGAAGAACTGGCGTCCATGATCGAGCGTTCCGGCATCGTCTTCGATAAAACAGATATTGAATCCGCCGACGTTCCGTTCGGAATCGGATCCGGAAGCGGAATGATTTTCGGTGTTACCGGAGGTGTTACCGAGGCCGTTATGCGCCGGCTGAATCACGGCCACGACCGTACGGCAATGGCAGACATTAAGAACAGTGGAGTCCGCGGTATGGAAGGAATCAAGGAATTCACCTACAGATATAACGGACGCGATCTGCACTTTGCCGTTGTCAGCGGACTGAAAAATGCCGATACGATTATGGAAGAAATCAAGCATGGTGAAAAACGTTATGATTTCGTAGAAGTCATGGCCTGCCCGAGAGGCTGCATCATGGGAGGCGGACAGCCGGCCAAATCCGGCCCGAGAACCCGTGCCGCCCGCTATAAGGGAATTTACGAGACGGATATCAATACCCAGATCAAGAAGTCCGATGAGAACCCGATGGTTACCATGCTTTATGATGGAATCCTGAAGGGAAAGACCCACGAACTGCTGCACCGGAATTTTGAGGAGGCAGAGCGTGTAAAGGAAGAAAAAGCTGCACAGGAAGAAGGGAAATAAGCTTCTGACTCTGATATTCTGAGTATCATGGCACAGTCATTTCATTACATGGCTGGGATACCGGGAGAGCCTGCGATTCGCAGATTACTGCGGATGCCGGCTCTCTCTTTTTTCTTGCGTTTTTCTTTTGTCTGTATTAAGGTTTCTAGGTGCAGAGATACTTAGCTGAAGTTCTTTAATAAATACATCAATAACTTGTAACGAATCACGATCTCATCCGTCTAACTGTTGAATGCGAAAAGAGAGGAGGTGAAGCATGGATTTTGAGTCGCTATGCTGGTAAAGAATGCGGATACCGCAGAGGAGATCACGCAGGAGACATTTTTCAAGGCCGTAAATGCGCAGAAACACCGGCGTTTCCGGGGAAAGTCCAGTGAATATACCTGGCTTGTATCGATCGCGAAGAATCTGGCCATGGATTATTTCCGGGCGCAGAAGAAACGTGCGGAGATGCCGGAAGAAGAGCCGCCTGACCCGCATCCGGCTGCGGAGACGCAGACTGAGCAGAAAGATACCGCGCTGCGGATTCATCTGCTGCTTCACCAGATGAAAGAGCCCTATAAAGAGGTCTTCCAGCTGCGCGTGTTCGGGGAATTGTCCTTTAAGGAAATCGGGATGATATTTTCGAAAACAGAGAACTGGGCGCGTGTGACCTACCATCGGGCAAAACTGAAACTTCAGGAACAGGCCCGGCGGCAAGAATCCGCATCATCTGAAGAAGCAGGTGAACGGCCTGCTGCGGCAGATCATAATAGACAGAGAGGATGAGATAGAATTGAGAAGTGAAAATATGTCAGATTTTAATAAAGAAGGAAGGCTGAAAAGCAGGTGCCTGAACCCCGAAAACGACCTCTGTGATTCTGGAGTGCGGGAAAGGACTGAACGTTCTCTGCCGTCTGCTTCCGGTGGAAAAGGCGGAAAGCCTGACCCGGCAGAGTGCGCAGTAGTCCGTGATCTTCTGCCGATGTATGTCGACCATGTCTGCTCGGAAGAGAGCGCGGCGTTCGTCTGCCGTCATCTGGAAAACTGCCCGGAGTGTTCGAGGATCTGCAGCGATCTACAGAACGAGGAAATTGAAAACACTTTGAAAGCTGAGAAAAATGATGTTTTGAAACACCATGCCCTGCAGGAAAAAAGCCGGGTGTTCAAGGCGGGGCTTATTATCTCCGGAATTCTGCTGCTGCCGGTGATTATCGTGATGATTGTGGCTGCGGCAGGCGGCGCGGAGGCGCGCACCATTCCGATTCTTGCGGCGTCGATGTTTCTGGTCGCTGCATTTACCGCTGTTCCGCTGCTTTCTAAAGGTCAGCGCCTGGCAAAGGTGATCGGTTTCGGCATGACCGCTCTGCTGCTGATTGAGCTGCTCTACGGTCTGTTTTACAGTGGGTATTTTCCAGCGGCTGTCATGGCATCAACCGTGTTCGGTCTTTCGATCCCGCTGTTTCCGCTGTTTATTCGCAGCCTTGAACTTCCGGAATTCATGAAGCATAAAAAGGCGCTGACGACGATGCTCTGGGACACGGTCTGGTTTTACCTTATGCTGCTGGCAGATACAGATACCATGCATGATTTCAAAGTCGGTGCGCTGATCGGTACGTATTTTCTGGTCATGGCCTGGCTGATTTTCGGCATTACCCGTTTAAACATGCTCAGCCGGACATTCAGAACCGGCCTGATCTTCCTGGTTAGCGGAAGCATGCTCGGCTGCGTCAGAAACCAGATTATAATAACTGCAAATTCCTTCCCGCGGTTACTATACGCACCCTGGCAGTTTACCGGAGACCAGAATTATCATATGTTTGTCTTTGTCACCGGGATTGTTGGATTTCTGGTATTTTCGGTGATCAGTCTGGTCCGCCGGCATAGATAAAATTAGTGCCCATTCATCAGAATGGCAGCAGATGCGTTGGGATAGCTGATACGGGCGGGCCTGTTTTACAGCTGCGTGATTGCAGACAGGGGAGTGCTTGAACTCTTATGCTCGTGCGCAGGAGACATCCCGTTCTATGCTCTGGCGAATTGAATTATAGTTGGTTTATTACGTTAATGTGGTGAATCGGATCAAGGGGGACAAAACTCATTGACGATCGCAGGGGGGCGTCGTTGCAGTCATGATTCCACATCAGACAGTAAAACAGAGGCTGTCGCCCTAAGTCAGTTTTCCTGACTTAAAGCAACAGCCTTTGTTTTACTTCCTATCGCTGACTCTTCGGCCTTGAGCCCCTGTTATTTTATGCTCGTTTTTCCGGCGAGAATATTTTTATAGTCTTCCAGATTCTTTCTCAGCAGGGCCGGCGTGTCCAGCTCATAAGGACAGCGGGTTGTACATACGCGGCAGTTTACGCAGTCTTCGATCTTGGACATTTCCTTTTGCCATTCCTCTGAAAGCCAGGCGTCGGACGGAGCGCGGCGGATCATCTGAGACATGCGGGCGCAGTTGTTGATCTTGATACCAACGGTGCAAGGCATGCAGTAGCCGCAGCCTCTGCAGAAGTTTCCGCTGAGGTCCTTTTTCTCCTGCTCAATGAAGGCAGCAAGTTCATCCGTCATTTCCGGCGTCTTGTCCATGAAGGCAAGCCACTCCTGCAGCTCTTTTTCACGCTGGATGCCCCAGATCGGCAGAACATTGTCGAATTTGTTCATATATGCCATTGCGGCGGTAGAGTTGGTGATCAGTCCGCCGGCGAGGCCTTTCATGGCGATGTAGCCCATGTTGGCGTCTTTACACATCTGCACCAGCTTCAGTTCGCTTTCTGCGGCAAGGTAGGAGAACGGGAACTGCATGGTTTCGTAATATCCGGATTTTACGATGTCATAGGCGACCTGGATCTTATGTGCCGTTGCGCCGATGTGGCGGATCAGCCCTTTGTCCTTTGCTTCCTGCATGGCTTCATACATGCCGGTGCCGTCTCCCGGTACCCAGCACTGCTCGCACTGATGGAACTGATAGACGTCGATGTATCCGCATTTCAGCCTGCTAAGAGATGTAGCCAGGTCCTTCCAGAAATCAGCCGGGTTCTTGGCGGCTGTTTTGGTGGCGATGAAAATTTTCTCCCGCGGAACAGAATATCCGCTTCCCGGTGTAAAGAAGGCTTCGCCGATCTTTTCCTCTGAGTCGGTGTAAGCTCTGGCGGTGTCAAAGTAGACCATTCCGCCTTCATAAGCCTGGCGCAGGATGGAGACTGCCGTTTCCTTCGTGTCTCTCTGGATCGGCAGAGCGCCGAAGGCATTCTGCGGAGTCTTGATTCCCGTGCTTCCGAGTGTAATTGTACGCATAATTTTCTCCTTTTATTTATAATGAAAAGATACTGCTTTCCCCGATATCTTTTATTTTACTCGCAGAATATTGTGTTTTCAACAGAAGAGCAGTTTTTTACTTTGCTTTATTTTACTTTTCCGGTATCTTGAGCGAATACGGGGTTTGTGATAGCATATCAATTATGAGGTGTATTATTGTTTATAATACACAATTGCTCGTCAGGGCGTTTTTCCCTGGCCGGCTGGGTTTTGTCCTTCGGGACAAAATATACACGCAAGGGAATAACTGATTTTCAGAATAACGGGAGAATGGAAATGATTTATCTGGATAATGGAGCAACGACATTCCCGAAGCCGGAATGTGTCTATGATGCGGTGGACCGGTTCAACCGGACAGCGGCGGTGAATGCGGGCAGGGGCGCGTACAAGGCGGCGCGGGCGGCGACGCAGATGATCCGCGATGTGAAAAAGGAGCTGATCAGTTTTTGTGACGCGCGGGATCAGGCGGAGATTGCGCTGACGCCTTCGGTTACAGTGGCGCTGAACCAGATCATTCTGGGGCAGGAATGGAAGGAGGGGATGCATGCCTATATCTCGCCCTATGAGCATAACGCGGTGTCGAGGCCGCTGGAGCTGATGCGGAAGCGGCATGGGATTCAGGTGCACCTGCTTCCGCTGAAAGAGGATCTGTCGATCGATCTTGAGGAGACGGCGGGGCAGTTTAAAGAGAATCCGCCGGATTTTGTCTGCTGCACGGCCATCAGCAATGTGACCGGCTATGTGCTGCCAGTTCCGGAAATTCTGAAGGAGGCAAAAAAGTACGGAGCATTTACGGTCATGGACGCGGCGCAGGCGTTGGGGCTTCTGAAGATCCGGTTTTCGCAGATTCATGCCGACTGCATCGCCTTTGCCGGACATAAGACGCTGTATTCGACCTTTGGAATTGCGGGCTTCTTTATCCGGATTGGCGTGCAGCTCAGGGAAGTGCTGACGGGCGGAAATGGGATCAAATCAGAATCTCTGGAAATGCCTCGCTATATGCCGGAAAAGATGGAGTGTGCCAGTATGGACACACCGGCGATTGCGGGACTCCGAGCATCGCTGAACTGGCTGAAAACGCAGGATCCGTGGAAAACGGAGGCGGCGCTTGTCCCGCGGCTGATTTCCGGGCTGAAAGAGATTCCGGGGGTCGTGGTTTATGAGGCGCCGGGCGGACCTGAACGTCAGGCAGGCGTAGTGTCGTTTAATGTGGACGGTTTCCGTGCCAATGAGGTTGCGGCGATTCTGGATCATGAGGCGGATATCTGCGTGCGCGCCGGACATCATTGCGCTGCGTACATTCACAATTTCCTGAAGGATAAAGTTTATGACGGGACGATCCGCGTCAGCTTCAGTGTATTTTCAACGCCGGATGATGTTGATCGGCTGCTTGAAGTGGTACGCTCCATTGACCGGGAGCAGCTGAAGGGAATCGATCAGCAGGTTCTGCGGGGGAACTGCTGACCGCGGATACATAAGTAGAATGGTGCAAATGTGACAGAGATCCGCATTCTGTTGTCAGACGCCTTCAGGATCAGAAAAAGGTATTTGGGAGTTCCATAAAATAATCGCGATTCTGCCGAAACAAAAAATACAAAATCAAGTGCAGTGAATAAACATAAAATAAAGCGGATTTTATTCGAAAAAAGGCAGCGGGGATATTCTGCAATTTCTGCAGATATTCCCACTGCCGTTGTGTCAGGAAATCAATCCTGCCAGTTTACGTCTGCTTTATATCTACGATATTATTATTCTGTAAACCTGAGTTGAAAGCTGCTGGTCAATAATTCCTTCCTCAGGGACTGTCCGTCAGCAATCCTTTTTTAGAGACTGCTGGACGTCATTTCTCCGGTTTATTTATCGAAATTCCGATTGTGCTTGAAGTGGCCCGGGTTTACGACTGGGCTGATGGTGCTGACCCAGCGGTTGGTGTAGTTGAAGAATCCTGCTGTGTAAGCCGCTTCCAGAATCTGATGGTCGTCGAAACCTGCTTCACGGAGCTTATCAACCTGTGTCTGGTCGATTTCTTGTGGATGAGCGGTTACATACCATGCGTATTCACAGAGTGCGTAATCTTCCTTGGACAGCTCATCTTTGCAGGAGCGATAGTTACCGGAGAGCTTGTCAACCAGGGACGCGTTCTTCCACATGCCGCGGAGGTTGTCACCGTGTGTCTGCAGACAGTAGGTGCAGCAGTTAACGGAAGAAACAACGACGCCGATCATCTCTTTCTGCGCATCGGTCAGATAGCATGTGTCATTGTAAAGGGAACCCTTGAAATTCAGGAATCCGATGTATTCCTTGGCGTTCAGCGGCAGAATTTTAAAGAGATTGTTGATGAATCCCCAGTTCTTTTCCATGGCTTCAACGTTTCTGTTGAATACTTCATACTCTTCATCGGTCATTTCGCTTCTGTCCGGCTTCTGCAGGCGGGACAGCTGTTCATCAAATTCTAATGCCATTTTCATTCTCCTTATGCAATCTAATCCAGTGATAAATGTTAAGCATAACAATTAATTCTATGATTTATTGGTTATAAAAACAGAATCATGCTTAGTATAGCATGATTCTGCGTAAAAATCCACTTCTGTGCAATTCGTCTTGATTTTGAAAAGAGAACTATTTTGTCGGAACCAGCGCGTATGCTCTTGCCGGATAGCCGACACCGTCTTTCATCTTCGGTACACCGACGAAAATCAGGGAACCTGTTGCCGGTACCTGGTCGAGGTTTCTCATGACCTCAATCTGGAAGCGGTCGGTGGACAGGATGTACTGCTCAGCAGGGTACGGATAAGATCCTTCTGCTGTTGTGATGTAGCTCGGGTCTGTGTCTGCAGGCTCATGGCCGATGGATCCGATATTTCTCTCCTTGACCAGCCACTCAATGGTTTCCTTTGCCCAGCCAGGGTAGTGCGGCTGACCGTCTGCATCCTTATTCTCCAGATCAGCCTTCTTATACCAGTCGGAACGGAAAGCGACGAATGCGCGCTCCGGGATTCTGCCGTGTTCTTTCTCCCAGGCCTTGATGTCGTCGATGGACAGGGTGAACTCAGGATTCTCTTCACATTCTTTATGCTTATCAATAACAACCAATGGGTATACGAATTCCTCAACCTTCAGTTCACCCAGGGATCTTCCGCCCGGAATAAAGTGAACCGGCGCGTCTACATGTGTGCCGTACTGGCTCGCAACCGTGTACTGAATGCAGCGCATCGGTGCCTTCTTTTCCTCCGGGGCATCCTCGGAATAATCAAACAGCAGCTCTCTCTTCAGCGGCGCAAAGCCGTACCAGTGTGGTGTTTCAGGACTTAATTCATGGGTCAGATCGACCCACTTATAATCGCCAGACTGCCACTCTTTATACTCATCCCATAATTTACTGCTTCCCATTGTCGTTACCTCCATTAACTTTGATATCCATATTAACCAGTTGTTTTATATGTTTTATACAGGATTAATATACCACTGCTTTGTTGCTATTGTCAATAGAGTGGCTGATATTTTTGTTGGTACACCACAATTACTCGTATGCCCAGGCCTTAATGAATCCCGTCTTGGTCGCATCGTGGATGCGTCCGTCTTTTTCCGCAGAGCCGATGAGGACAACGCGGTCGAATTCCTTCTGGAACTGTTCCGCCATGCCGTCGATCGGGTGGCTTCCCAGAGACAGGATGACCCGGTCTGCATCGATATGCTTCTTTTCTCCGGTCTTCATGTCTTCCAGATCCACGCCTGTTTCTGTTACTCTCAGCAGTTTGTGGGAGAGCAGGATTTCCGGATGACGGGAAGTGATGCGGCCCATCAGGTCATTCAGGATAACCGGATACATACCACGGCCGGCCTCATCCAGCATGTCGGCCATGGTGACCTGAACGCCTTCATCCAGCAGCATTTCCGCGCATTCCAGTCCTGTGTTTCCGCAGCCGATAACAATCGCAGAATTCTTCGGAATAACATGCTTTAATACGATGTCTTCCGGAGTGCAGACGATCGGAAGATCAGCACCCTCTACAGGCGGAACCGTCCACTGCGCGCCTGTCGCAAGGAAGACGGCTTCCGGATTGACTTCCTGTTTCACTCGGACAGGAGAAGCGTCCGTTCCGGTTTTAATCTGGACGCCCAGCTTCTCGATTTCCAGCTGCATGGTGTCGATCAGCGGTGTAATAATCTCCTTGAATCTCGGCTTGTCCGCCAGATTCATCCAGCCGCCCAGATGGCCTTTCTTTTCATAGAGCGTAACCTGGAATCCGCGCTCTGCCAGTGTCTTCGCTGCCTGCATGCCGGCAGGGCCTCCGCCGATGACGGCGATCCGTCTTCCTGCGCCGTCCTTTACCGGCTCCTTATAGATGTACTCGCAGCCGAGGCGCGGGTTGACGGTGCACTGTACCGGGAGGTCCTTCCAGATGACCCGTTCACGGCAGTACATGCAGCCGATGCATTTCCGGATTTCCCTTGCGCGGTCATTTTTTGCCTTATTCATAAATTCAGGGTCGGCAAATTGTGAACGGCCAAGGCCGACAAAATCGCAGACACCTTCTTCCAGCAGCTGCTCGGCGAAGTCTGGGGTCTTGATGGTGTTGGTGGCGATGACAGGAATAGAAAGTTCCTTCTTAAATGCCGCAGCGATGTGTTTCTTCCAGCCCGGCTGATAGGAGTAAGGGTCGCAGTTCGCGTTTCCGTTGACGGCTGAGCCGTTGGAAATATTAATGCAGTCGATACCCAGAGACTCCAGATATTTTCCGATGCGCAGGCCGTAGGAGAGATCCATCATATTATCCAGCTCCGGAGTCATTTCATCGCCGGAAATGCGGACAGAAATCGGGAAACGTCTTCCGCAGGCCTGGCGGATTCCTTCGATAATCTCCTTAATCATGCGCATGCGGTTTTCAAAGCTTCCGCCGTATTCATCGGTTCTGAGGTTATAGTGCGGGGAGAACATCTCCGCGAGCAGATAGCCGTGGGCGCCGTGAAGCTCCACGCCGTCGTAGCCAGCAGTCTGGCAGCGGACTGCCGCGTCGATGAACTTCTGCTCGATTTCATGAATTTCATCGATGGTCATGGCGCGGGGAACCGGGCGGCCCGGACCTGCAGGAACGGCACTCGGTCCAAGAATTTCATGGCCGAGGAAGTTCGGATTGGCCGTGGCACCGCCGTGATGCAGCTGGGCAAAAATGCGGCAGTCGTATTTATGAACGGCTTCGGTCAGGCGCTCGGCATTGGAAATCATGTAGTGCTGGGTCATATAATAGTTATGACATCCGATATTGCTGTAAACATCGTCGACACCCACCGCTTCGTTGATGATCAGACCGATTCCGCCTTTCGCGCGCTCTTCAAAGTAAGCGATCATCCGCTCGCCCGGGGTATTATCCGAATCTGCGAGAGATGAATGCATCGGCATCATGACGCCGCGGTTTTTAATCGTCAGACCGCCGATTTTTCCGCTCTGAAATAATTTTTGGTATTTCATGGATTCCTCCTTCGTGTACAATAGGTATTGGAGTGTCCGGCACAGACGCAGGGTCTCACGGTTTCTGCCCAGTGCTTTTCAGCGCAGAAAATCCGGCCTTATTTTTGTGCCATAAGACCATTTTACCACATATTTTTTGTAAACAAATATGAAAGGGTGTAATACTTTAATGGAAATCAGAAATACAACAATCTCCGATCTGCCGATTGTCATGAAGATTTATGAAGGCGCGCGTAAATTCATGGCGCAGACTGGAAATCCCAAGCAGTGGGGCGCAACGAACTGGCCGCCGGAATCCGTGATCCGGGAGGACATTCAGAATCATAGAAGCTACGTCTGTGTAAACGATGAGGGCGGCGTAATCGGCGTGTTTGCCTATGTCTATGGAAAAGACATTGATCCGACTTACCTGGACATCGAGGACGGCAGCTGGTTCGATGATTCTGCATACGGCGTCGTGCACCGGATGGCCGGAGACGGATCCCAGCACGGCATCGGCCGCTTCTGCCTGGACTGGGCGCTGAAGGAGAGCGGACACCTCCGCGTGGATACCCATCCCGACAACCAGGTCATGCAGAATCTGCTGAATTCCATGGGCTTCCGGCAGTGCGGCATCATTCACGTCATCGAAGACAACGACCCGCGTTACGCCTACGAGAAGCTGCGGCAGCTGTGATTTTTTTGCCTTCCCCTTTTTAGTTGTTGACTATTTGATTGTACGCAATTATAATAGAGACAAAGTCAAAACGCAAGGCAGAAGCCGCGTAAGATGCGGCCGGCTTTGTGGGAAGAATCGGGGTCTGAAGCCGTCCGGTTCAATCGCCATGCGGTAAACACAACGACAGAAATCAACTTGTAAACAAGGCCGTTGAAATGATCAAGCGAAAAGGAGAGGCACATGAATATCATCGTTAAAATCGCGGCAGTTCTGGTCGCATTGGAATTTTTCTATATCCTGTATTTAGAGACCTTTGCGACATCGTCAGAGAAAACGTCAAAAGTATTCGGCATGAGCCAGGAGGAGTTGAAACGAGACAGTGTCAACACCTTGTTCAAGAACCAGGGCGTCTACAACGGTCTTCTGGCGGTTCTGATCCTTTTGGCCGTGTTTGTGTTCGGAAGTATTCCGGCACTGAGAATCCTCATGGGATACATCATCCTGGTGGCTGCATACGGAAGCATTACCAGCAGCCCGAAGATCATTCTGATGCAGGGAGGTCTTCCGATTATCACGCTGCTTCTAAGCTTTCTGCTGAAATAACGATCGGATGAATAATAATTGGATGATTGAAGCACTGCAGCCGGGCAGGCGCAGTGCTTTTTTTGCGGGAGAAAACGAACTTTCAGGAGCAGCAGATGCGGGTAACTCCTTGCCCGGGAAGATTTTGTCTGCGTAAAACGGGCCGCTATGGGGAGAAAATACTGCATAAGAAGAGATTGCTGAGATTATTGAAGGGAGATAGATCATGAAGAAAGTAACCTATTTTCATCTCGATACTTGTCCGTACTGCCAGCAGGCGGATTCCGTTCTGGAGGAGCTGATTGCCGAGCATCCGGAGTACGCGGCGGTGGAGTTCGAGAAAGTTGATGAATACGAGCACCCGGAAATCGCGGACCAGTACGATTATTACGCCAACCCCTGCATGTTTATCGGGCATGAAAAGCTTTACGAGGGGCATATCGGGGAGAAGCGCCCGGAAACCCGCGAAAAGGTTGAAAATGTGCTGAAGCGCGCCCTGGAGCAGTAACATGAAACGGGGAAGTGTAAAGGGCGGGGTGCTGGCCTTTGTTATCGCCCTGATCCTGGGCTTTATCGCCGGAGTGTACTGCATGGCGAACATCCCAAAGTTCGCCGACATGTTCACCCACGGAAAAGGCCAGGTTACAACACGTACAGTCCGTGGATCGCTTCAGAACATTGCAGAAGTCGCCACGCAGGAATACAGCTTCACACAGGTCGGAGAATATAAAGAAGGGGATATGGAGCTGTTTGACACCGGCATCAAGATCCCACTGACTAAGAAGAAGTTCTCGCTTTCCTATACGGGAAGTGTGAAGGCGGGCCTGAAGAACGCGAAAGATATTTCTGTAAAACTCGACCGGGGCAGGCAGACGGCAGTCATCACCGTCCCGAAATCACAGATCCTCAGCGCCCAGATCGAACCGGGCAGCGTCGTTGTAATCGACCAGACCCACAACATTCTGAATCAGCTTGAAGTGAAGGATGTGACAAAATTCGAGAAGCAAGAGAACAGCCGCATCCGGAAAGAAGCTGTGAAAAACGGCCTTCTGAAACGAGCAGATAAGAATATGAGAAAAATTGTCCGCAGGCAGGCGGAGACGCTGCTGGGGAGCGGATACGAGGTGACGGTGAAAACAGAATAGATACTAATTCAGGCAATGATCGCCGTATTCCCAATGATGCCCGCTGACAGAGCATCTCGGAAGACCGCAGGCGCAGCTAGAGATATGAGAAAAGAACCGCGAGTGGTCAGATGCGTCGTATACATTCACGTTTGCGTCTGACCCTGCGGTTCTTCGAATATCTCTATAACTGCGCCCGGTCTGGAGAGCCAGCTCTGGAATGCGGGCATCAAATAGGAATACGGCATTTTCATTGCAGAATTGTAAGATTGGAGTTTACCCGTAATATATTCTCTTTCGAGAAGTCCATCACTTGCGCCCTGGACTTCCGAGAGGCTTTTCCTCTGGCCGTCTTCTTGGAAATGCCTAGCAATAACGGTACATCCTTTCGAGGAGCTCTGCACCCGGCATTGGCTTGAAATGCGACCGTTTACAATTATTCCATCACAACGCCTTTGAATACGATGTTGACTTTCTCACGAAGTGTGTTTCCGATCGGGCAGCTGGCCTCTACATCCTGAGCGAGCTTGTCGATATTCTCCTTCGGGGAGCTGCTCTTAATCGGTATGTGTCAGATTTGTCTGCTCAGAAATTATTCTTGTATAAATCCGTTAAACCACTTGCAATTACAACTCCACGTGATATGATGAAGTTAGGAGTTAAGTATAACTAACTTGTATGTATTTCCATAAAAAAGCCTGATAGGTGCACAGAGCGCCTGCAGAAACCGAATCTTGTCAATTGTCGATTTATGTATGTTTTATAGTAAAGAACGTGAAGCAGTGGTGAGACGAGACGAAAGTGAGGAATGCAGAATATGGAAAAGCAAATCGTCGAAATCCTGAGGAAACATTATCACTTTAAGCTGGGCGTGCGGATTGAAGAGAGCACGGAGCTGATCAACAGTGGATTGGCAGAATCCTTTGATATTACCGGCCTGAGAAAGGAGCTGGAGCAGGCATTTGGCATTCAGTTTTCGCCGGAAGATCTGGAGATGGATGACTTTGGATCGATTGAAAGGATTGAGCATCTGGTCGCCCGGTATCAGCGTAAGGCGCAGAATCTGGCTCAGCCGGAGATGCAGGAACAGGCTTCATAAGTTAATTTCAGTCATAGGCTGATCTTACAGCTTCCATCATTATTAAAGCAAAGGGCCGCATCGTTGTACGATGCGGTTTTTCATAACTTGTAAGAAGTACGGTTGATGAATATTTGATAAATATTATCAGTATATGTGCAGATGCAGCGGCGGGATAGAAGACAGGCACAACTATTCCTAAAATACTAATTTTGGGAATAGTTATAGCGAATTTAGAAAATGGTATTTGAAAATGGCTGTTTGTATAGACATCAGTTACAGACATCGGTTTCTGGATTACACATCTGATATCAACTCTTGGATATTAAATTTTGGAATTTGTTTTGCGGATCATTGAGATTCTGTTCGTAACCCTGATGTTTTGCAGCTCCGGCTGCTGATCAGCTGTCAGTAATATCCGTGTGGATTAGTGATTCCGATATTCTGACTGCCGGCAGCTTTTCGATTGAAGTCAGTCTGCGTGTTGACTGGCTATGATCTATGCGGACCTCTGCATCTGCTGGTACGGATATTTTCTCATATGCTATCTCATCGGCTGCTATATCCAGACTTTCTTCAGTTCATTCTGTCGATCCTTTTGATACTGCCTGATCCTGTATATCTGGCTGTTCCTGAATCATCCTTCTGTAAGCATTGCTGTCACTTGCATTCATGTGTTTTACCTGCATATAAGAACGGCATCCGCCGGCCTGTTTTTCAAGTTTCCGGCGGATGCCTGTCATATATTTGTCGTTATCAACTCAGCCCTGCGGCATGTGAAGTTCCGACATAAACGTTTAAATTCCAATGCTTATAGCAGTTCTTCATTTATCTTTCCATTTATTATGATATAAAACCTACCATTGTAGTTGGTAATAATCAGATCTATTCGATTTCTTCTTTATCGGCCATATTATCGGTTCTGATGCCTGGTGATCTATAGGCGTTCATGGTCCGGTCCGTGTATCTCCGCCGGTAAGTCTGGCCCTTGTCCGCGTACATTCTGCGGTCGGCCGCTGTCATCAGTGCGTCGCGGTTCGTGATTGGGCCCTTCTGAATAACCCAGCCGAGTGCGACGCTGAGTCCTGCGGTGTGCATTTCTTCCCGCATGCTGCGGACCAGCATTTTCGTGCTCTGTTCGTCGGCCTGCTCGATGATGATAAGAAATTCATCGCCTCCGGTGCGGAATATATGGTCGCGGTCGGCAAATTTTCTGAACAGACGCACGACGGCCTGAATCAGTTCATCGCCGGCCTGGTGGCCGAGGGTGTCATTGGTCGTCTTCAGACCGTTGATGTCACCAGAAATCAGGGTAAATGTGCCTTCTCCATTCCAGCTGTCCAGGAATTGATTCAGGCCTCTCCGGTTCAGCGCATCGGTCAGCGGATCGCGGCAGCTCTGCTGGTTCAGTGCCTGAAGTGTATTTCTGTTTCTGAGCAGAATGGCGATGAAGTCGGGCAGTGTAGAAAGCAGCTGATAAGCCAGCCGGAAGATCTCTTCCGAGGAATTTACAACAACTGTAAATCCAAGCAGGATGGAAACCGGGATCACATGGTTATGCCGGGCATGGTCTATATTTCTCAGCCGACAGAATTCGGAACTCTCTACTCTCTTCAGGAACTGGAGCAGATTTCCGCAGTCTGCAGATCCCATAAGATTCCTCTGTATGTGGACGGTGCGCGGCTGGCCTATGCTCTCGGAAGCCCTGAAAACGACGTTCAGCTTTCTGATCTGGCGCGGCTCTGTGACGCCTTCTATATCGGCGGAACCAAGTGCGGCGCCCTGTTTGGCGAGGCCGTCGTCATCCCGGATCCGGAGCTGATCCCGCACTTCTTTACGATTATCAAGCAGCACGGCGCACTTCTGGCAAAAGGCTGGCTTCTGGGTATTCAGTTTGATGAGCTTTTCCGCGGCGGTCTCTATCAGAACATTGGAAAGGACGCTGTCCGTTACGCGGCACAGATCCAGAAGGCCCTTCTTCAGGCAGGATTCCAGCTCTAACTCGACTCTCCGACCAATCAGGTGTTCGTGACCGCAGATGATGCCCAGCTGAAGGCGCTCAATCAGTTCGCGGCGTACAGTTTCTGGGAAAAGGTGGATGAGCGTCATACAGCCATCCGCATTGCCACAAGCTGGTCCACGACGCAGGAAGAAACAGACGAACTCTGCCGCCGCATCGCGGAGATTTAAATTATAGTAATTTCATTTCATCAGACAAAATAAAAACGGGCAAGGGAAAATACAAAACGTATGTTTACATTTTTCTTGACATCGAACAGCTGTTTTGCTATGATTAAGACATCAGATAGAAACGTCTGTTCGGAGGTGCGTCATGAAAAAAGTGAGAATCGTTTCCCGTGTCCGTTTTACTATTTTTATTCTTATCCTCATGGCAGGAATACTGGCCTTTACGACGTCTGCGATAAGTGCGTCCGGAGCGGTGAAACAGAAACTGGCAGAACATACGCAGTATCAGACGATTGAGGTGCAGCATGGAGATACACTCTGGAGTATTGCTTCCTCACATGCGCAGAATAATCAGGACATCCGGGCCTGTGTAAACCAGATCCTGAACATCAATCATATGAAGTCTGCAGGAGACCTGAAAGCGGGTCAGAAACTTCGCGTACCGGATGAGAACGAGAGTTCTGATGATGCTTGTAACAATTACTAAAAACAGAAGTTCGGAGCCCCTCCTCCATTTTTTGTTTATGATAATTCAAGTGAGTAATGTGCCTGAAGAATCCGTGCCGGCTCCGGCGGATATATAAACCAGAGCCGGCACTCACATGATTCATTTTCACCATGGCCCGGGGCAGCCCCACTGCCCTCCGGGCGCAGAAAGGCGGCAGCAGAAGCCAGGAAATCCTGTTCTTCCGCTGCCGCCTTTTCAGAATGGAAAATTATCAGCGATTCAATAGAAATGTGCCAAGCCTCCGCAGCAGATTTTCAATCCGCTGCTCCCCTGCTCTGCCTGCTGCAGCTCAGATACCTTCTGCAGGGCGTCGCAGCCCGGTCAGGTTAAATGTGCAGGAACTGCAGCAACAGCTGGGTCTTGATGCGGGATACATAATCGTCCCAGTCGATGTGTACCAGCTCTTCTGCCCTTGCGATTCTGCTCCGGACGGTATTAATGTGGACATCCAGCTTCTTGGCAGTCAGACTGAAGTTCATGTTGTTTTCCAGATAGACTTTCAAAGTATGCAGAGTTTCCTCGTTCTTCTCATCCTTGGAAAGTTCACGGTAATGAGCTTCCATTTCCTCGAGATCTTTCTCCGGGATGCGGATCCATGCGAGAGGCCCCAGTTCATCGTAATCCCAGATGTTTTTCTCCGGGAAAATAATTTTACCCATATGCAGGACATCCAGACATTTCTGGATGTTGTCTTTCAGTTCGGACAGAGGATGTTTTTCACGGACTGTGCTGTAACACAGCGCTGCGTCAGGCAGGTGCTCCAGAACGATGTCCTGGAAATGCATGATTCCAGATCCCAGTGCTTTCTGGTCGACGCGGCCGGTTGAATCGTTCGGAAGATTGCAGCCTTCTGAGGAAAGAAGAATGATGCCCTCATTTTCACCCAGGAAAGCGAGTCTGGCGGAACGGTGTATGGCAGAACTTCTCAGGGCGTCCAGGAAAACCGGACGCGCGTTTCTGGCGCAGACATCGTGGTTCGTCTGTTTGAAGTAAACACAGATATAATCGTCGTTCAGTGAAACACCTTGTGTGTTGGCCTGATAAACGAGCTGGTCTCTGTCTGCACTGTTTCCTTCCAGCAGTGTGCGGATAAAGTTTTCAAAACCTGCGCTTCCGACATTCTGGCCGACGTAGATGTTTTCATAGAGCTGCTGCAGAATCAGGTAAGCGGTTCTGAGAGAAAGCTCGTCATAATGGTCGATAAAATCTCTGGACTCTACCAGAACCAGATAGGCTTCCGTAATTCCATTGACCGTGATCGGAGTTGTAATCCAGCTGAATCTCGGCTTCTTTCCCATATCTTCATTGATAATGCGGAAACGTTCCATATTCATGTAGTCACAGATCAGATGACGTGTGAACGGAAGTGCCGGTTTCCAGAAATCCGGGATTTCCAGCCCGAAAGTACTGACTTCTTTCTGAAAGTTATCCGAGCTGAAATAGGCCTGATCCGAACGGATGTCATAGAGCATTGTCGGGAAATGCGTTTCTTTTTCAATACCCTTCAGGATGTTTACGGCCTTGCGCTGCTTATAGGATTCGCTGTCTTCCGGTTCATTAATCGAATCGACAACGCCGAAATCGCGGAAGGAACGGTCGATGACAGCCATGGTGATCTGACTGGTGACGTCCTGGAAACTGACGTAGTAAGGCATGGAAATTAACGGGATTCCCAGTTCTTCGAACTTCTGCACGACGTCGTCCGGAAGATTATTCAGATAATGGCCGCGCTGAATCATCATCGCAGCACAGTTCGTGATGTTTCCATCGCGGAAAGCATCGCGGAGGCATTGCGGTTCATTCTGAAATACATAGCCGGTAGCCAGAACGAGCTCTTTTCCTGTCATCCACTGGAACGCATCCGGTGTGTCAACGGTTACAATGCCCTGTACTTCACGCTGAAGCCCGTTTCTGCCGGCAAGCACGTGAAAATCCTGAAAATACTCCAGATTTAACAGATGTTGTACTTGAATTCCCATAGTTCACCTTACTCCCTGTCTTCTTATCTTTGTCTCAAAAAAACACTGCAAGCGTAAAGCCGCCTGCAGTGTTCAGCGTTAACGTAATTATTTATCTACAATCGGAATCGGTGTTTCGTCAACGGCATCCAGATTGTTGATATATTTCTTCGTCTCTTCCACAATTACTCCGGAGAGGAGCAGAACCGCGATCAGGTTCGGGATTGCCATCAGAGCGTTCAGAATATCCGCGATCTGCCATACCAGATCCAGCTCTACAACCGGTGCGATGCAGGCTACGATGCAGTACAGAATTCTGTATGGGATCAGCAGCTTGTGACCGCCGACGTATTCAACAGCACGCTCTCCGTAATATGCCCATCCGAGAATGGTGGAGTATGCGAATGTGATGATTCCCAGTGTCAGGATGATCGGTCCTATTACCGGAATCTGTGCAAATGCAAGGGATGTCAGGACGCCGCCGTTTGCGACGTTCTGCATGTTGATCTGCGGGTTCTTCATGATGGTAGATACCAGAACCAGTCCGGTCATCGCGCAGATGACAACGGTATCCCAGAATGTACCGGTAGAAGATACCAGAGCCTGACGAACAGGGTTCTTGGTTCTTGCTGCTGCAGCTGCGATAGGTGCGGATCCGAGTCCTGACTCGTTGGAGAACAGTCCTCTTGCAACTCCGTACTGCATCGCGTAGCGGATGCCTCCGCCGACCAGTCCGCCTGCAACGGATCCCTTGGTGAATGCGAGCGTGAAAATCGCTTTCAGTGCAGGAATCAGAAAATCATGGTTCATACACAGAATGATAATGCATCCTGCAACGTAGAAGACGGCCATGAACGGAACCAGCTTCTCACATACCGATGCGATGGATTTGATTCCGCCGAAGATGACGATCGCAGTCAGAATCGAGATGACCAGTCCGACAGCAATGTACGGAATATGGAAATTCTCATGCGCGACAGTCGCAATTGCGTTAACCTGTGTAGCGCAGCCGATTCCGAAAGATGCACAGCCTGCGAACACTGCGAAGCACATGCCGGCGATCTTACCGAATTTTTTCCATTTCAGTCCGCGGGACAGTGCATACATTGCGCCGCCCTGCATACGTCCGTCGGACGTCTTCACTCTGTATTTTACAGCAATCAGGGATTCAGAATATTTGGTTGCGATTCCGAATACACCGGTCAGCCAGCACCAGAGCACTGCTCCAGGGCCTCCCAGTGCAATCGCGGTTCCTACACCGACGATGTTTCCGGTACCGATGGTCGCGGCAAGTGCCGTTGCCAGCGCTCCGAACTGTGAAACCTCACCCTCTGAATCAGGGTCCTTAGTAACGGATAACTTAATTCCTTTACCGATCGTCTTTCTCTGGATAAATCTCGTACGAATTGTCATAAAAATATGAGTTCCGAGAAGTAGAATAATCATCCACCATCCCCAGACGAAAGAATCGGCCTGTCCAATAAATTTAGCCATATGCCCTCCTTTTGTCCGATCATTAAAAAAGCTGTTTTTATTATATGTCAGACACAAATAAATTTCAATCCTTTTGTGGAAAAAATTATCCAAAATTGGCATGTATTTTTGTATTTTGTTGAATACGACTCATAAAAATTAAGTATACACGATTTATATTCGCTTTTTCGATAAAAGAATTACTGAAACGAAGAATAAAAAAGAACATATCTGCAATTCGCCTGCAGATATGTTCCAACGTAAATACAAGTTGCTGATTTTGCGTTTGTTCTTTTAAACAAAATTTATTCGTTCATTTATGATATCTTCTGGTAGAGATGATCAATAAAGCGGTTTAATGCTTTCCTCTTTATGAAGCAGACCAGGATAATGATCAGTACGATTATCCCCAGCACAGCCATGACTCTATAGTTCCGGTTGTAGTACATAGCGCCGAAGATCAGGCTTCCCAGCATGCCAGGCGTCCTTCCGATCAGGGAAAGCAGGATGAAGGGCCTTGCCTTCATATCGGAGATCCCGGCGATGTAGCAGCAGATATCTTTCGGTGTTCCCGGAATCAGATACATGAAGAAGGTTGCGATGTAGGCTTTTTCGCTGTTCATCATTTTCCTGTATTTTTCAAGTTTATCTGGCTTGATGAACAGAGAAAGGGCGTCTTCGCCAAGAAATTTTGCCACATAATAGGTGATCCCCGTACCGAGTGCAGCGCCTCCAACAGAAAGCAGCAGACCCGGAATCACGCCGAACAGGTATCCGGCGGCAAACTGGAAGACTTCTCCCGGCAGAAAACTGACCAGAATCTGCAGGATCTGCGCGACGATATAGATGAGATAACTCTTCCCCTTATAGACACGCAGATAGTGAACGATCGTGGAAAAAGATTTCATGTCTGTGATAATGTGCCGCTGGCAGAATAATATATATGCCGGAATTCCAATCAGTATGCCGATCAGAATCAGCATCTTCAGAATGGCTGCAGCCTTCCTTCTGCCCGTCAGTCTGACCGCAGAAGATGCAGAGGAGGAAGCCTCTGCGGCAGCTCTCCCCTGCTCTTTTCCTTTCCCGTCTTTCATATTTTCTTTATGATCCGCTTTGAAGGTCTTTTCATCCAGAGAGTGTTCTGATGCATGATTCTTCTCCGGAGATGCGGGTTCTGACGTCATTTTTTTATGTTTCATCAGTCTTCCGCCTTCTTTCAAGTTATCTTATATCTAGCTGAGACTTCCGGTCCGGATACTGCGTGACAGATGCAGACAGTCCCGCATATGCCGGCCGGGTTTCTCCTTGCGCGGGTTAATTTTGTCCTTCTGGAATCTGTACCAGACCATCGTGCAGAAGCCGGCTCAGGGACATCATTACGCCCAGCTTAGAATGTTCGTAGGTCAGACCGCCCTGGAAGTAGACGATGTACGGCGGGCGGATTGGCGCGTCTGCGGACAGTTCGATGGAGGAACCCTGCACGAATGCGCCTGCCGCCATGACGACCTGATCTTCGTAGCCCGGCATATCCCACGGCTCCGGGGAAACGTAGGAATCTACCGCGGCCGCCGCCTGCACGCCCTGACAGAAGGCAACGACGGCTTCCGGTGATCCCAGTTTCACGCTCTGGATAATGTCGCTTCTGACATCCGTCAGGGACGGGCAGATCTCATATCCCAGATCATGGTAGACCTGACCGCAGAGAATCGCGCCTTTTGCGGCGTTTACGGTGACAGCCGGCGCTTCAAACAGGCCCTGCAGGATGGTTCTGGATTGGCCGAACATCAGGCCGCACTCTCCGCCGATTCCCGGGCAGGTTAACCTGTATGAGATACGGTCTACCAATTCTTTCCTGCCGACAACGTATCCACCGGAAAGCGCCAGGCCGCCGCCCGGGTTCTTTATGAGGGATCCGGCCATGATGTCGGTGCCCACGTCGGTCGGTTCCAGGGTGTCCAGAAATTCTCCGTAGCAGTTGTCGGCCATGGTGATGATGTCCGGGCGGACGCTGTGGACGGCCTCATTGAAGGCTCTGACCTGGTCGATACCGATTGCCTTTCTCCAGGAATAGCCGGTGGAGCGCTGGATGCAGCACATCTTCGTGTTCGGCTTGATGGCTTTCTTCACGCCCTCCAGATCGATGCTTCCGTCCGGAAGAAGATCCACCTGGTCGTACTGGATGCCGAAATCCTTCAAAGATCCCATGCCTTCGCCGCGGATGCCGATGACGTCTTCCAGAGTGTCGTAAGGGCCGCCGCTGCAGTAGATCAGTTCATCGCCCGGACGGAGAATACCCTGCAGGGTGATGGCAAGCGCGTGAGTTCCGTTTACGATCTGCGTCCTGACCAGAGCGGCTTCTGTATGGAACACATCGGAGTAAACCTTTTCAATGCCTTCGCGGCCCGGGTCGTCATAGCCGTAGCCGGTGTTCCAGTTGAAGTGCATGTCACTGATATTGTTTTTCTGGAATGCGGAGACCACCTTATACTGGTTGTATTCCCGGATGCGGTCCAGCGTCTTGAAACGGTCTTTGACCTTTTTTTCGGCCTTTTCCGTCCAGTCCACGGCACGGGGATCCATGCCGAACTGAGTTTTCAGTATGTGATCGATAGATCTGCGCATTCCTTCGCTGCTGACACGTTCTTCTCTGCTGCTATTATTCATGTTAATAATTTCCTTCCCTCTTCTCGTTTTCTTAAACCATGCAGGCACTATGGTTTACTATAATAGAATCATGTTAATAAACATGACTTCTTATCTGTTATACCGGTCAGAATCGATCAGCTGCTGTTCATCAGTTTTATGGGCATATTCCTCCGATTCTTTCCGCTCTTCTTCCCATTCCATGCCCTTGACCAGGTCGCGGCGGACATGCTCCTTCCGCCGTGCGTAAAGCTGGGTCGTGGTGACCTGATCGTGATCCAGCAGCGCCGCAACGTCGTAAATCGAATTTCCCCGCCCAATCAGGCTGGTCGCCGCCGTCGCCCTGAGTTTATGCGGGCTGTAGCCGGTCCGCCGGCTGGTGTGCATGGCAATGGACGTGTATTTTTTCACGCAGGAACGGATCTGCCGCCCGGTCATCCGGTGATTCTGAAGCGACAGGAACAGGGCATCCCGGTCTTCCTCATTCAGAAGCTCGTCGTCCGGCCGTTCCTCATTCAGATATTCCTTAATGACCTCCTCCGCCGACCGGTTGAGAGGCATAACAGATTCCTTTCCGCGCTTTCTGTAAATCTTGAACTCTCCGCGGTCAAAGTTAAAGGAACTCACATTCAGCTGCTGAAGTTCACTGAGTCTCAGGCCGTAGGTCAGAAAGAGGACCAGAATCGCCTTGTCTCTCTTTTTGGTCTTCTCCCAGTAGCTTTTCTCGTGATTCGTCAGCCCCTCGCCGGTGGTCACCGCGTCCAGCATGATCATGACTTCATCATCGTTCAGCGCCTTCACCTCGCGCTCTCCCGCCTTCTGCACCCGGATCGGGTTGAATCCGTCCGTTATGTTCTTCTCCAGCAGGCCGTCCCGGTAAAGCTGCTTGAAGAGCACAGAAAGCGAGGACTTCTTGCGGGCCAGCGTGTAATTCCCGTTCTCATAGATGTAGACGTGATCGCCGTGCTGGACCTTATACTGCCGGCACCAGTTCAGGAACTCGTTGACGTCCTGCGCGCGGATCTGCCGAAACTCCTCCAGCGTGACCTTCGACGTATCCTCCGCCTTCGTGAAATCCGTTACATTGACCAGATACAGGAAGAAAAAGTGAATGTCCTGCAGATAAGCCAGCTGGGTAGCCGGAAGCACATTTCCGCGCAGATAGATGAAAAATCCGCGCATCCACTGCGGAAGCTCATTCTCAATCCGTTCGCTTTCCAGAAACAGTTCTTTTTCCTTCTCTACCACGTTATCCGGCCGGTCCGTCTTATTATGTATCTTTACCGGCTGCATTCTTCTTCCTCCTTTCTTTTTCTGATTCGACAAAATTTACCCGGGCAAGTGGACTCCTGCCTGCCGGAACATGCATCGTCCTCGCGGAAATCAATTCTGTCCCGCACTTTTCTTTCCAAGAAACGCATCCGTCTTCCTGTAAATCGCATCAAGACAATCATCTTCCGTCTCATAACTGCTGATGTTGAACCAGTGCATGTCTTTATAGCGCCGGAACCAGGTCATCTGCCGCTTGGCAAAATGCCTTGTGTTCTTCTTGATGAGATCGACGGCTTCATCCAGTGGATACTCTCCTTTCAAATACCCTATAATTTCTTTATACCCGATTCCTTTCATGGAAATATGCTCTTCCTGAAGGCCCATGTTAAGGAGGCTCTTAACTTCATCCAGAAGGCCGGCGTCCATCAGAAGGTCCACACGGAGGTTGATCCGGTCGTAGAGCTCCTGACGGTCCCTTTCCAGACCGATCAGAAAAAAATCGTAATGCGGGTTTCGCTTCGGATCCCTGGAGAAATCACGCCATTTTCCGCCGTTTTCCGCGATTTCGATGGCGCGGATTACGCGTTTCAGGTTGTTTGGATGGATGTGCGCGGCGGCGTCTGCATCCAGAGTCTCAAGTTTCTGGTGCAGGGCCTCCTTTCCGTGTTCCCTGGCATAGTCTTCCAGTTCCTTCCTGCGTGCCCGATTTTCCGGCGGGCGGCTGAAATCCAGGTCATAGACGAGGCCGTCCAGGTAAAGGCCGGTGCCGCCTGCAACAATCGGAAGAAGGCCGCGCTGCGCGATGTCCGCTATGCAGGGCTTTGCCAGCTCTGCATAGCGCGCCGCAGAAAACGGCTCTCTCGGGTCGATGCAGTCGATCAGGTGGTGAACAGCCTGCTTCTGTTCTTCCGGAGTCGGTTTTGCGGATCCGATGTCCATGTATTTATAGAGCTGCATGGAATCGCAGGAGACGATCTCTCCGTGGAACTGATTCGCGATTTTTATGGCGTAATGCGTTTTACCTACAGCCGTTGGTCCGCAGACCGCAATGACTTTCTGCCTGATACTCATGATTCCTCCCGGGATTTTTCCTGATAAGTATTGATCATTCTATCGGTTTTCCGCTGGATTTTCTCAAATGAATAGGGCTGCTCTTTCGCAGCCCATACCTGAAATTTATTATATCATTTTTCTGCTCTCTGCGCTACTTTCTCCGCGGCCAGACAGAATTACTGAATCCGCTTGAAGAACTTTTCCAGATCGCGCCGTGTGAAGCGGATAAAGGTCGGCCGGCCGTGCGGACAGCTGAAAGGATTCTTACACTGTGACAGCTGATGAATCAGCGCCTGCATTTCTGCATCCGTCAGCTTTTCATGTGCCTTGACGGCCCGCTTGCAGGACCTGGTAATCAGCTTGTCGATGACGATGTTATTTTTCATCTGATCTGCCCGTCCCGGGTCGGCTCCTGTCTGGTCCAGAAAATCTTTTGCAAAATCCTCCGCCTCGGAAATGGACATGAAGGCCGGGATTTCGCTGATTTTATAGGTATCGGGACCAAAGCCTTCAATCGTGTATCCCATATCTTCCAGAGGATGCCGCCAGGAAGCTTCCGCGGCCGTAACTGCAGGCTCCGTATCCAGAATAATCGGCGTCAGGATCGGCTGGCGGACTTTCTTTTCCGTCAGATAGGCACCGACCAGTTCTTCATAGAAACAGCGTTCGTGAGCCGCATGCTGGTCGAAGAGATAGAATCCATCCGGACCTTCGGCCATGATGTAGGTATTGAAAATACAGCCCTTTAATGTCAGGTCGGAAAAGGAAAACGGCGCCGGACCTTCCGGCTGCAGGTCAAAATCCAGAAGCGGATCCTGAGACTTTTCTTTCTTCGTGGACGCCGCGTCCGCAGAATTCTTCTCCTGCTTTTCAATCTGCTCTTCTTTTTCTTTCCGTCTTTTCTGGAGAATCTCTTTCAGATCCAGCTGGGAGGCGTAATTCTGCCAGGATTTCAGGGCGGCAGAATCTCCTGCCTTTTCATATTTTCCGTTTTCTGAACCGGAAGAACTCCGTGCATTCTGTGGACCGGACTTCTGACTGCTGCCTTTTTCTCCAGAAGAGACGGAGAAACTCTCCTGAACGTTGTCTGCAGTGGAATGAAGGTCAGTCTGCCCGAGCCGTCCGCTGCCAGAAGACCCGTCAGAAAACATATTTCCCTGTGTCATGCTTTTGTATGACTCTGATGTGCCCTCCTGCCTCAGATAGTAGTCCTGCACATCGACGGCGGCGTCCAGTGTCGCAAGTGTCTGCTTTACAGCGTGTGTCACGGCATCCTGAATCAGCCGGTCATCGTGGAAACGGACTTCCTTCTTGCTCGGGTGGATGTTGACGTCCAGACTGCCCGGATCGCTCTCCACGAGGAGAAAGATGACCGGATAGCGCCCGTCGAACATCCTCCGTTTATAGCCTTCAGTCACTCCGCGCTCTAAAACTCTGCTCTTTACGACTCTGCCGTTCACGAAATAGGTCTGATTCCGGCGGCTGGGCCGGGTCAGGGACGGCCGGGAAATGCAGCCGCTGATGCGGATGCCGTTTTCCTCGTATTTCACCGGAATGAGGTGTTCATAGTCTTTCTGGTGGTAAACGGAGATGATCGTCTCCTTCAGATTTCCGCTTCCGGATGTTGCAAAGACCAGACGCCCGGAATTGACGACCTGAAAGCGGATTTTACAGTAGGCGATGGCAAGCTCAGAAAGCAGTTCGATGATGCGGCCGCTTTCTGCAGAATCGGATTTCAGAAACTGTTTTCTGGCAGGAGTGTTGTAAAAGAGGTCGCTGACGACCATGGAGGTTCCCACCGGGCAGCCGACCGGGTCATTGCTCAGAACTCTTCCTCCGTGAAGAACGACTTTTCTTCCGGCAGCAGAACCTTCTGTTCTGGTGATCAGGGTGGTTCTGGTCACAGCCGCGATGCTGGCAAGAGCTTCTCCGCGGAATCCCAGACTTTCAATGGAATCCAGATCTTCTGCCTTCTGAATTTTACTGGTGGCGTGGCGGAGGAAAGCGGTTTCCGTTTCTCCAGAAAGAATTCCGCAGCCGTCGTCCGTCACCCTCATGTATTCCTTGCCGCCGTGGCGGATTTCTACCGTAATTGCAGAGGCTCCGGCGTCGATAGAGTTTTCCACCAGCTCCTTGATCACTGAAACCGGGCGGTCGATGACCTCTCCGGCCGCGATCTTGTCCGATACGTTTTTATCTAAAACCTGAATCAAATGCTTATTCCTTTCTGCGTTTTTCTGATCAGGCCGGCGTGAAATTTCCTTCCATCCGGCTTGTATGCATAGAGCACTGTCTGCTTCTCTAGTCCTCTTCTTCCGCCAGTTTCTGCAGGATTTCCAGCTCATGGATGGCCTGGGAAGGCGTGATTTCCATGAGGTTGAGTTTGCGGATGCGGTCCAGTGCCGGGTTCAGCGGGCCGCTGAAGAGGCTCAGCTGAATGCCGGATCCAGCTGAATTTTTCTGATTTTCCTCTTTTTCCGCAGGCTTTCCTTCTTCCACGGACCTGTTTTTATCCCATGCACGAACAGATGTTTCCAAGGCTCCTTCTTGCACAGCCGAAGCTTTTGCCGCCTGAGAAATCTCTGGCGCGCCGGAGTCATCGGACGCCGCAGACAGAATCTGCTCTTCCGCATCCTGCTCCCCGCCTTCCAGCTGAGAAAGCTTCTCCTCTGCGTCCTGAAGCAGGGCCTCCGGAACGCCGGCGAGTCTTGCCACATGAATACCGTAGCTCCTGCTGGCTGATCCCCTGACGATCTTATGCAAGAAGACGATTTTTCCTTCTTCTTCCAGCACATCGATATTATAATTCTTCACGCCCTGAATCTGGTCCTCGAGAACCGTAAGTTCGTGATAATGCGTCGCGAACATGGTCCGGATCCGGCGTTCATCGCAGCAGAGATATTCCACCACTGCCCAGGCGATGGAAAGTCCGTCGTAGGTGCTGGTTCCCCGGCCGATTTCATCCAGGATGATCAGGCTCCTTGCCGTGGCGTGGCGGAGAATATAGGCCAGCTCGCTCATTTCCACGAAGAAGGTCGACTGCCCCTGGGCCAGATTATCCGACGCGCCGATGCGGGTGAAAATCCGGTCCACTACGCCGATGTGGGCGGACTCTGCCGGCACAAAGCATCCGATCTGCGCCATCAGCACGATCAGCGCCGTCTGCCTCATATAGGTTGATTTTCCGGACATATTCGGGCCGGTGATGATCATCATAGAAGAATCGCTCTCATTCATCTCCGTGTCATTGGACACGAACAGGCCCTTTTCCGTCGTCTGCTCGATGACCGGATGGCGCCCGCCCTGAATATCCAGAACGTCGCTGTCGTCTACCTCAGGCCGGATATAGCCGTAGCGAAGACTCACATTGGCGAAATTGCAGAGAACGTCCAGCTGGGCAATCGCCTGTGACGTTCTCTGGATCTCCCGGATCCACTGCTCGATCTCATGCCGCAGGTCCGTAAACAGCGTGTACTCCAGATCATTGATCCGCCCTTCCGCATTCAGTACTACGCCCTCCTGCTCCTTCAGTTCCGGGATGATGAAGCGCTCCGCGCCTACCAGGGTCTGTTTTCTGATATAGTCCTCCGGGACCTGATCCAGATTGGAGCGGCTGACTTCGATGTAGTAGCCGAACACCTTGTTATAGCCCACCTTCAGGTGCGAAATTCCTGTTCGCTCCTTCTCTCTTCCTTCAAGCCCTGCGATCCAGGCTTTTGCGTCCTTGATGGAGTCCTTCATCTGGTCCAGCTGCTCAGAATATCCCCGGCGGATCAGTCCGCCTTCCTTAATGACGGCCGGTGGGTCTTCCACAATGGCCTGCTCAATCTTATCGTGAATTCCGCCAAGATCCGCCATACTGTCTTTCAGTTCATTCAGAAGAGCACTCTCTGCGTCCGCCAGAGCCGCCTTGATCTGCGGCAGCGCGCCGATGGAGTTTTTCAGCGCGATCATGTCCTTACCGTTGGCATTTCCGGAAGCGATTCTTCCCGTCAGACGTTCGAAATCATAGACATGCTTCAGAGATTCACGGATGTCCCCCATCATTACAGGATGATCCGCAATTTCCTGCACCGCGTCCAGGCGGCTGTTGATGCGTTCTGTATCATTCAGAGGCTCTCTCAGCCAGTGCTTCAGCATGCGCGCTCCCATGGCCGTGCCCGTCTTATTCAGAATCCCCAGAAGCGACCCCGCCGTCCTCTTGTCATACAGAGTTTCCGTAATCTCCAGATTCCGGATCGTCGCCTTATCCAGCGACATGCGTCCGCCGATTTCATAGAAACGGCAGTCCGTGATCTGTTTCAGCCCCTGCTTCTGGGTTTCAATCAGGTAGGACAAAAGAGTACCGACCGCAAGGATACAATGCGTTCTGTCGTTCAGGCCTAATGCTGTCAGCGAACCGTCTCCGAACTGCGCGCGGATGGTTTCTTCCGCCGCAGAAAGGGAAATTTCCTCCGGATAGGGGCTGATGAAGGCTCCGGTCAGATGCTCCACCTCCTTGGGATCGTGTTCCTTTAACAATTCTTTATTGGCCAGAATCTCTCTCGGAGAGATGCGGACCAGTTCATTCAGAAGATCCTCATAGAGTCCAAATTTCCCGATCTGCTCCGTAACGGCCAGTTCGCCGGTTGAAATGTCACAGTAGGCGACGGACATTCCCTGGCTGTCCATGTAGACGCAGGCCAGATAGTTATTCTCATCATCTTTCAGAATCTGTTCAGACGTCACTGTTCCCGGAGTGACCACGCGGATGACGCCGCGTTTTACCATTCCTTTGGTTTTGGCCGGGTCTTCCAGCTGCTCGCAGATTGCCACTTTATAGCCCATCTCTACAAGGCGTGCTGTATAACTGTCTGCGGCATGAAAAGGGACGCCGCACATCGGCGCCCTTTCCGGAAGCCCGCATCTCTTTCCGGTCAGGGTCAGTTCCAATAGTCTTGACACGAGTTTGGCGTCGTCAAAGAACATTTCATAGAAATCACCGAGACGGAAAAACAGAATACAGTCCGGATACTGTTTATGAATGTCTAGATATTGCTGCATCATCGGTGATAAAGCCATGTATTCTCTCCTCTTCGTTTTCTCTGTGCTGATTGTATGTTTATACCCATTTCCCGAAGCTTTTCTTGCGGTAAGATGTATTTAATTCGTTTTCTCTGCAAGGCAGTCAGAACCAATCCCATATGATGACTCATGGAAGGATTGGTTCTGTATCTTCTTGCTGTGTGATTTTTGTCTGCTCTGATTATACTCCGGAATCCCGCTCGGCGTCAAAGTCTGTGTAATATATGCAGCTGTCCTGGGATTTTGCCTTATACATGTAGCGGTCCGCGCGGTCGACAAGTGTATCCATATCGTCTCCGTCTCTTACTGCGGTAATGCCCAGCGACAGTGTAACATTCAGCGTATCCCCTGCCCGCGAGGTCGTGGAAAGCAATTCGGAAATATGACTGATCCGCTCTGCGATGGCGAGCATATCCTCAGGATGCTGAATCTTCGCGACGGCGAGGAATTCATCCCCGCCCCAGCGTCCGAAAATATCGGATTTTCTTAATGTGCCGGATACGGCATCGCCGAAGGATTTCAGCACACGGTCGCCTGCATCGTGTCCGTAGGTGTTATTAAAGGCGTGGAATTCATCCAGATCAATGAACAGTACGGCAAATGGTGTGTGGAAATTCCGAAACTCAGAAAGCTTGTATTTCAGAAAACTCTCCATGTAGCGGCGGCCGTGAAGTCCGGATACCGGATCGTGCGTTGCGGCGTCGTAGAGACTCTTCACCATATCTTCGCTGTAATGTTCAGGGGTGACACGCTCGAACAGCTCTGCCGCAGCAACAATCCGGCCGTCCTTTCCTCTGATCGGAACGAGCATGGTGTCCAGCAGAATCCGGTAGTTGTCCTTATGCAGGGCCCACATCTTTCTTTTATCGGTCTCGCCCGTCTCGATGGAACGGAGGAGCGGGCAGAGCAGTTCGCAGAGCGGCATGCCGTTCTTATCCATGTGGGACAGGCCGGTTTCCGGGCAGGTCTTGTCAATCATTTCTTCCTTATGGTAGCCGGTAATTTCTTCTGCCGCATGGTTCCAGTAGATGATCGTTCTGTCCGGCCTGACGATATAGGCGCCGACCGGAAGGTGATCTATAATGTAATGGAAGTTCTGGTCAGACAGGATATCGGAATTTCCTGCATTTGTGTCGATTTCCGGCCTGCCCGCTTCCGGTGCCTCTGCATGCACCAGGCTGTCGAACATGAGTTTTTCCATACTGGTGGATTCTGACGCGTATCCAATCTTAAACTGCGGGAACAGGGTACAGTTCAGTCCGTCGATGCCGCGGATGCCCTGCAGTTTATCCCGCACAGCGTTTGCAAGATGAAAGACAGCCCTTTTATTGCTGTACTGAAGAAGCAGGATAAACTGGCCGGCAGAGATATGTCCGACGGTTCCCCGGTTTTTCATGACATCCAGAACAGCGTTTGCCAATGCCCGCAGAATCTTTTTATTAAAATCGTCTCCATAGGCCTGCAGAAGTCGTGGAATCTCTGGAATATCAACAGCAATTACAGCAAAATCTTTTCCGCGCATCCGGTAATTTTCGGAATACCAGGTCAGTGCTTCCATGATTCCTCTGGTATTATTTAGTCCTGTAACCGGATCTATAACCGGAATCAGGTCTGCTTTTCCGTTTGCCTGATTTAATTCATCCGCGTCGATGAAGAATCCTGCAAGACCGATGATTTCTCCGCCTTTGTAGAGCGGATGCTTCGTGGCCATGATATTTCGGTTAATTCCACGGGAAATACATTTTCCCGGATAGTATTTGGAAGTTTTTCCGCTTCTCAGGACATCGTATTCCTCGTTTTTATAGGTATCCTCATCGACATGCCAGACCATGTCTTCATCGGTCTTTCCGATAATGTCACTGACAGAATCCAGACCATAGTAGTCGAGGAAACTCTGGCTTGCGCCTAAGAAACGACGGTGAATATCCTTCCAGAAAAAGTTCAGGGTAGAATGCTGCACTATGTTGTCCCAGAGAAGTGCTTTCTCTTTTGTGATATCATCTGCGGCTTCATCGGAATAGGAAGACTGATACTGAAGACCTGTCTTTTCATTTTCAGAGCGGAGAACAATATCTACGTCTTTCGTGTCAATCGTCCGGACTGTCATCAGGGCGACATCTGCCTTCATCTTCGGAATCCTCATGAAGGCGTATTCTTTCCAGACATAATTTCCGGTGTCTTCTCTGGTACGGAAAAATGCACGGAGCATACTGCGTTCGGATTCAGAAATTCTCTTCGACAGTGTCTCGGGATCAGAGAAGGCGGTAAAACGTTCATAATCTCTTGGATAAATTCTTTCTTTTGCGTAGCGGAAGAATTTCAGTCGGAGATCAAACGTGGAATGTTCCTGTCCGGTGTCCAGAACGACATGGCGGATTTGATTTCCCTTGATGTCGATCAGCATCACATCGTCATAAATATAGTACAGGTTTTCCAGCAGAATCGATGTCTGGGATAGATTACGTGTACTTGTAATATTATCCAGACTTGCTGCGAACAGGGTCCTGCCTCCGCATTCCGCCAGCTTTCTGGTCTTCATCCGCATGAACTGGTCCTGACTCGGGTAGTCAAAGGTCTGTTCTTTGCTCGTCGTTGCGGCGTAATCTGCAACAAGGTGAAAGGCTCTTCCAAATGGAGTCTTAGATGTCTTCGTTTCATTTTCGCAGGCAGAAAGGGATTCTGTTCCCCCGCTTTTCAGAGCCTCTATAAATTTATCATTGGCAAACAGATAATGCAGCTCATGTCCGTCATATTCCGTAATCGCCAGGGATAAATCGGTGTTGAATTTTACTTCTCCGAGCGCATCAAAATAGTTTCTCCAGCAGCGCTGTTCAACAGGAATGTGGCGGTTGGCACAGTTCTGCATACATTCCTCGTAGGGCATCGGCTTTCCGAAATAGTAGCCCTGGACTTTATCGCATCCTGCATTTTTCAGGAAGTGATACTGCTCCTGTGTTTCTACACCCTCCGCCAGTGTGCGGTTGTTCAGATTCTTATCCATCTCAATGATCGAGTTGATGATGGTTTTCGTACGTTCTGAACGGCTTCTGAGGAAGGTCATATCCATCTTCAGGACGTCAAAAGTAAAATCTTTCAGCATTCCGAGGGTAGAATAGCCGCTTCCGAAGTCGTCTATCCAGATTTCATATCCTGCCCGCCGGAAATTCTGAATACCCCTCTGAAAGTGGATGTCATTCTGAACAAAGGCACTTTCTGTAATTTCGATGTGAATCATATCCCTTGGAATATCGTATTTCCGGATGATATTTTCTGTCTGCTTGAAAATATCGCAGCAGAGAAAATCCAGACGGGAAAGATTGACCGATACCGGGACGATATCCTGGTTATGACGGAGTTTTGTCTGGAGAATCCTGCAGACCTGTTCGATAATATGCAGGTCCATTTTATAGATCTCGTGATTACTCTCAAGAGGAGCAATAAATTCATCAGGTGAAAGCGTTCCACGCTTCGGATCCTCCCAGCGAGCCAGGGCCTCAAGACCGCAGAGCCTTCCGGAAAGCGTCCGGATGATCGGCTGGAAATACGGAATAATCCAGTTTTCACAGATCGCCTGGTCCAGATGCGCGGCAACGTATTCACGGCATTCGAGACGTCTGGTTGTCGCATCAGTAAAGAATGCGCTGTACTGTCCCGTCGTATGGCGGATGCTTTCACAGGCGAGTTTGGCGCAGGTAAAGATCCTCTCTGCGTCCTCATTTCTGTTCTCCCAGAAGCAGACACCAATCTTGCAGTCCATCCTCACTTTCGAGAGAACATCCAGTATGCCCAGATGAAGCGCCTGCAGTTTTTCCTTCAGAGAATCCGGCGTCTCGTGTTCTGCCAGAATGACGAAATGGTCGACATCACAGCGGGATACCGGACTGTCCGGGAAAATTTCCTTCAGCTTCTGTGCTACCGACAGAAGAAAATGGTCCCCTGCTTCCATGCCCAGATTAATACTTACATATCGGAAATTCAGAAGGTTGATAAACAGCATCGCAGTCCCTGAGTCAGTGCGGCCGTTCTGATTGTATTTATCCGCAAGGGTCAGGAAATGCCGGACGCCCATCAGGCCCGTGATATGGTCGGTATCTCTTACCACACTTCCTGATGCCAGGTCAGACAGGAAAACAAAATATACGTATCCTTCTTCTCTGGTATTGATGCGATGACGGTATTCCTCCACATAACGGAGATTTCCGCCTGCTGTGCGGATACGGAAACTGCTGTGGGAGGAAAAATCTTCGTTTTCTTTCTGTTCGATAAGATTTCTTTTCTGTACAGGACGGTCTTCATCACAGATGAGCATCTCATATTTTCCGCTGGTCAGCCAGAAAAATTCCTCTTTGGTGCTGCATCCAAAAAGGGCCAGCATCTGATTGTTTACTGACAGAATGGTGCCGTCTGATTCCCTGTAGACAAAGAATCCGCCCGGCAGATTGTCGCAGGAATAAATATCCCGAATGGACTCAGGAATAGAATCTTTTGAAATTTTACTGCTTGTCATGACTACGTCCTTTATCATTCTTTCTTCTCAGACCTACTACTATGATACGTTTCATTCCGCAGAATTGCAAGGTTTTCCCGTCATTCCCCCACAATATTACCGGGAATTAAAGACGATAAAACATCTCGTCTGCTGTCTGTAATCTGCCTGAAAAATGCCTGCCATCTACAGGAAGCTGAGCCTGATAGAAGGAAAATCCGCTTCACTGAAGAAAAAAGGAGACCCCGGCATATTGCCGGAAGCCTCTTTTGGTGTAAACAATAACAATACGGTTACAGAAACGGCAGATGTCATCTCTGTGCATATATTTTTTATCCGTTCTGTTTTACAGACAGCTGCTCAGCCCTGATCCTTACAACAGCTGTCGCTTTGACTGCCGCATCAGGAAATTCCCAGTCTGAGCGGTCTGTATAACGGCTCATAATCAGCTGTAGAATTCTCTTCTTCTCTGCAGAATCCAGAATTTCTTCTGCCTTTCCTTCTGCTATGAAACTCTGGAAGAACTCTGTATGTCCGCAGGCTGTTTCATGACTCTGCGTTCCATGGTCGCATTCTCCTTCCACGGCAGCATAACCATTTTCACGAATCAGAGAAATCTTTCTTCCCTCAGCCGCGCCATGAAAATAGAAAGTAAAATGGCCATTATCGTCTTCAAACCCAAAGTTTACCGGAACGACATAAGGACGTTTTCCGTCACATAAACCAACATGCAGAATTCTGCATGCATCGATAATTTCCCGGATTATTCCGGTATCCGTTACTTCGCGGTCTTTTCTTCTCATAGTCATACCTCATTTTTCCAAGGCTGTGCGCAGGCAGATGATCCCTTCACCACCAAAGCATGATCCGCGGAATTTACGATCTTTTTGCTGCGTCATTCTGCGCCTTATTCATCTTACAGCAGTCCGGAACACCGTGCTCGCCATACTCTTTTTTGTTCTTTTCTCCCAGGCGCTTGATATAGGCGTCCCAGGAGGCCTTGATTTTCTTTCCGATTGACATTTGTTATTCCCCCTTGCTCATTCAGCTTTTGTCCTTTCACTATAGCATGATATACCCAGTATTGAAATAGGCATAACGCTGAAGCAGGGTGAAATCTGTGTGATGTTTTCTGTCATCCCGCAATGAGGGAATTAATGCTGCATCTTCGCGTACTGCTGCTGGATCTGCCGGTAGAAATCGCCGATATAATAATGGCAGAGAATCATGGCCGTGTCCATGATCTTGTCGCCGCTGAACTCGAAGTCGTAGGACTGCTCACTGTTCTTAAACTGCCTGCCGATGCACTGGTAGACATGGTCGATCAGAGCCGAGGAACGGTAAGTCTTCCACTCTTTTGATGTCAGATGACGCTTCCAGAGCTGTTCGGAAATCTTCACGGATACAACCAGGCAGTACATGGCGTACAGGTCCTGCTCCAGAAGCTCCGTAAAGCGTTCATCGCTGTGCAGCTGCTGCATGAGCTCGGTCAGTTCGGTCTCAATTCCGGCGTAGGTCTCCATGAGCGGCTGATACTGCTGCGGGCTTCTGCGCGCAGCCAGCGACCGGCTGTACCAGGACATTCCTTCCGACCCGTAATCCAGGGCAATCCAGCTGAGGTACTCGGCGCCAGTGAACAGGTACATCTCCAGACGTTCCTTATTCTTCTCTTCTATCTCCGGAAACCCCTCAGAATCGCGGAAACGTACCACGTCGTCCAGCGTATTCTGGAAGAATTCATTTAAATCGTAATTCATTCTGTGTTTTCTCCTTGCGTCACTTTTAGAAATCTGTTTATCTATTCTATCATAGATACGTGTCCAGCGGACAAAAGTTTTACACGCAAGATAGTGTTAAGAGTTGCGGGAGTGTTTGTTAATAGATCTTCAGGCATTTTCTGTGAGCTGTACGCAGCCTGTGCCTGGAACGCCTCCCGGCTCCCTTCGCGCATGCTCACGCTTCCGACTCCGCCGGCCCTCCGGAGTCAGGCCGCGCCGTTCATGGCGGCAATGGCGCCTCCGATTGCTGCTGTGATATGATCGTAACCCGGAGCAATATCTGTAACCAGAGGTCCTAATACATAAAACGGTGCTCCCTTGCAGATGGACTGCTGCAGTTTCATATTTGCCGCAATCTGATCCATCTGCAGATGACCCGGACCTTCCACCATGACCTGAACATCCTTATCCCATGCGCGCTGCGTCAGTTCGCCGAGACGGAGAAGCTCTTCTAACTGACATCCGTCTGTTCCATCGGCCAGGCAGCCGGAACGGCAGGCGTCGCCGAGACTGATGGTGACATCGTATTCCCTGCAGATGTCCAGAATTTCATTGAAATATTCATAGAACGGATTCTCCTGCCCGGTCATGCTCATCCAGGCAAAAATCAGACTTCCACCGCGGCTGACCAGATTCATTTTCCGGCCGTATTTCTTCAGCTGCTCGATGGTTTTCCGTGTAATTCCGCAGTGAAGCGTGACAAAATCCACGCCGTCCTGGGCATGAAGGCGGACAACATCGATGAAATCATGTGCGGAGATTTCTGCAAGATCCTTCTGATAATGAATAACTGCATCGTAAACCGGAACAGTGCCGATCATTGCCGGGCATTCCCTGCAGAGCTTCTGGCGGAATGGCTGGGTGTTTCCGTGGCTGGAAAGGTCCATGATCGCCTCTCCACCCATGTTAACCGCACTCATGACCTTCTGCATTTCAATATCGTAATCCTTACAGTCCCTGCTGACACCGAGATTGACATTGATTTTGGTTCTCAACATGCTTCCTACTCCGTTCGGGTCCAGGCAGGTATGCAGGCGGTTCGCCGGAATGACGACCTTTCCGCTTGAAACGAGCTGAAGCATTTCTTCCACAGAGCGTTGCTCCTTCTCTGCAACGGTTTTCAGCTCCGGTGTCACGATTCCCCTGCGCGCAGCGTCCATCTGCGTAGCATAGTTTCTCTGACATCCGGCGCCTGCTTTCATTTCTGAAGCTGTTAATGTGTTCTGGTTTTCCATGATAAACTTTCCTTTCTTGTCTTGCGCGTGTGCGCTTTGTTACAGAACAATAACCATTAATTTTCTTCCGCGACAGAAAGTGGTGCCCCCGGTCTGCCGCGACGCACAGCAGGACAAAGGAAAAAACGGCAAGGAGTTTACCCTGCTTTTAAAAAAACAAACCGGAGTCCTCACGGACTCCGGTACACGCAACATATAACAGATTAAAGTCATTTCCTACGATGGCATTATCCATATCAGGTGTAAGGGTCGCACGCATCGGCGTGCCTCTCAGCTGTCCGCTCCCCTATGTCTTTCTATGCAATTGAGTTGACTATATCACGAAATGCGAAATTTGTAAATCAATCCTGAAAAATCCATAAATCGGCATTTTTCTGTTTTTCTAATGACCAGGCTGATAATGCTCATTTCGGATACCGTTTACAGCAAGCTGTTTCAGCGTCATTCCGCGGCGGCAGGAGGCGAGGCAGCAGCTTCTGCATGACGCAAAGGTCTGAAATTTTTCTTTCGCTGTTTCTTCATTTCCGTAAACTTTCCAGAAACCGCAGCATTTATAGTTCCTGCCCTGGTTGAGAATGAATCCTTCCACGTCCTCCACAGGATAGCCGAGAAAGAGTCCGATTTCATGAGGAAACTCATCCTGCGCAGAGAGGCGTTTCATCAGCTGAACCAGACTGGCGTTCACTGGATCCTTAACTTCCGCCAGAACGCAGTAGCCGCAGCGGGACAGGATATCTCTCGCTTTCACAGACGATAAATCATGACGCAGATAATCCGGACGGTAGACATAGATGAGTACGCGGTTTTTCTTAAACGACAATGGGATAACGCGTATGCCTTTTCCGGAAAGGTCATGATTTAAACGCTTCAGCTCTTTCAATACTTCGTTTCTGTCCTCAAACCTGTAATTAAACAGGTTGGCTGTTTTCAGCCCGGTGATGACCGGAGAACAGTGCATCAGAATGGTTTCTTCAGACATGGATGATTCACTCCCTTCTCGGCAAAATATAATGGGCAGAGGGGACGGCGGATCGGTAATCCCCGCACATTCAGAGGAGGTCTGTGCAGGTGAGCCCTTGTTGACCTGGCTGCCCTCTGCCCTGCCCGGCAGTCTGGTTTTCAGAATTTCTGCTCCAGATCCTAAGCGACAGCAGCGCCCAGCTTCTCGCAGGAATCAAGAGCGTCAGAATCAGGCGCTTCATTGCAGATGACACTGTTCGCTGCAAGAGAAATTCCATCTCCTTCGCATCTCTCTTCCCAGGAGGTCATCCAGGCGCCGCCGCCCCATCCGTAAGAACCGAACAGAGCAACCTTCTTTCCGCCCAGGCTTCCCTCGACTGAAGTGAACATAGGGTCAAATTCGGATTCTTCTAAAACTTCTGCACCCATTGCCGGGCAGCCAAAGGCGATGCCGTCATAGTCCTTTACCTTATCTGCATTGAAGTCTGCAGCCTGAATGACATCGACATCTGCACCAGCCTTCCTGGCACCGTCAGCGACTGCATCTGCCATCTGTTCAGTATTTCCTGTTCCACTCCAGAATACAACTGCTACCTTGCTCATAATATGTACCTCCCTATCGATATTGAATAAGCTCAATGATGAAAAAATCACATCATAAACGAGTTAGATATAACTAACTAGTATGTACACATCAGCATTTAATTTCCCTGCTGGCACTATGTAGTTTAATACATCTAACCCATGGGGTCAAGGAGAATATATGTATTTATATTGGTACACATATAGGTTGTGATTGTATAAGGCGCCTGGAGCACAGGACTGCTGCAACAGGCTCGGCTGAACATAGGGTAACGAGCTTCTCCCCTGCTGATATTTATTGGAGATTCTTACGCTCATCAGCTGGAGTTTCCATATATCAGCCTGTAGGTAGTATTTCACTGTGGAAAAGAGGCCATTGCCCAAGTTAATGTTGTAACCCATGGCAATGGCCCACTGCTTTCCTATTCAGTTCCCGTTCTGGCTCTTGATCCGCTAGAGCAGATCCTCTTTATGAACCAGAACTTTTCCGCCTGCCTGGCAGGCATCGCAGATGCAGAATTTTTCTCCATGGGCTTTCGCTTCTTTTGCGGCTTTCAGGAGGCCTGCAGCCTTTTCTTTTCCAAACAGCTCTTCTCCTGCCGGAGATCCTGCCAGAGCGATCAGATCATCGATGGATGTGACATCATCTTCAAGCTCTGTAATCAGATTTTTTGCAGCCGTTTCTTCTCCTGATGTTCCTACAGCATCCAGATATTCTTTTCCGACTTCTTTCAGTTCTTCACAGCAGGAAGGCGCTTCAATTGCCTTTTTAACTTCTTCTTTGATTTCGTCTTTTGTCATCGTAACACACCTCCAACTATCTATTTTATATTTCCCTTTCTGCTATACTGATATTATACCTTCTGCCGGAAATTGATTCAAGAATTATTAGAATTTGATGGCATTACAGGCATTCACGGAAGATATCGAGGATTTCCGCGTGGGTCAGCTCGCGGTAACCACCCCGGTTGATTTCACAGGAATCTGCAATTTTTTTCAGGTCACAGGATTCGTCGATTCCAATTTCATGAAGGGCTGTCGGCATGCCAATTTCTCTGATGAAAGCGGCCAGGGCATCGATTCCAGCCAGGGCAAGCTGCTCCTTCGTTTTCCCATCTGGAGAAATTTCCCATACATTGACTGCAAACTGACTGAATTTATTCAGCCCGTCTTTATAGATATGGCGGTAGTAAACCGGATGGAGGACGGAAAGCCCTTCCCCATGGTTGCAGTTGGTATAGGCGCCGAGCTGGTGCTCCATCATATGACATTCAAAATCTGTGCTCTTCCCCATTTTAATAATACGGTTTTCTGCCATGGTGGATTCCCACATCAGGTTGCTTCTGGCGGTGTAGTCCTCTGGATCTTTTATGGATGCCCGCAGGTCGCGGATGACGCCTCGCATCAGTGCCTCATTCAGATCATCGGATACATTCGGTTCATCCGGCGCGCCGAAATAAATTTCCATCATATGGGAAAGACTATCAAATCCCCCGGAAATCATCTGTTTTTTCGGAAGGCTGAAGGTGTAGACAGGATCCATCAGAGACAGTTTTGCATTGCAGGCATGGTAGTCCCTTCCCAGCTTTTCTTTTGTCTCTTCATTCGTGATCACGCCTTCCCCATTCACTTCACTGCCTGTCCCGCTCGCCGTCACAACGATGCAGACCGGAATCGGAGTAAAATCAACGGTTCCCTGATGTCTCCAGAAGTCATTCCATGCATCGCCGTCATATCTGGCCGCAAGAGAAACAGCCTTGCTGCAGTCCATGACACTTCCGCCGCCGACAGCCAGAATCAAATCAATATTATTATTATGCGCCAGCTCTGCACCTTCCATGACCTTGGCGTATGTCGGATTCGGCATGATTCCGGAGAATTCTGTAATTACTTTCCCTGCTGATTTTAAAATATCAAGGATCTCATCATATACGCCATTTCTTTTAATAGATCCTCCTCCATAGGAGAACAGGACATGCTTTCCGTACTTCGCAAGAAAGCCCGGAAGATGCTTCCGGACGCAGCCTCTGCCAAAGATTACCTTAGTTGAATTGTCGAACTCAAAATCTCTCATTTTCTTTTCCTCATTGCTCTTGTTTGACTATGCCATCGGGATTTCCGATTCCGGATGATATGGGCAGCGTTTCCGCAGACATTCGTGGTTCTCCGCATAGAATGTGCAGGTGATGGTTTCTGGAAGTTCCATCCGGATTCCCGTTTTTCGTTCTGTAAATTCAACGGCTGTGCGGATGGCGGTAAAAGAATTGCGCTTGCAGCAGCGAGGACCGCCGTAAGACGCGATTTTCGCCAGTGCCTCGGATGTGGCTTCATTGCACCATTTCCAGGTCTCTGTAGATAGTGGTGTGGATTCTGTGATAATGCTGATGAACATGCCGACACTTACTGCCGCGCCGCAGCAGCCCCAGAATCCGCAGGATCCTCCCGGATACTGCTTTCCGCGCTGCACCATTTCTTTTATTGCGGACGGGAGATTGATGTCTGCTCCGGCGTTGTGATATGCGGTAAGCAGCGCAGCGCCGACCATGACATGATGCTCAGGACCATGCATGTAGATATATGGATCCTGCATGATCGTCTGGGCAATTTCAATGGGATTCCTGCTTGTTATGCTGAGACAGACTTTCTGAATCGCTTCAAGCCCCTTTTTCTCGTGGCATTCATCACAGACGAAGTGGCCGTCTTCGCAGCAGGCATAACTCATGAACTTCCGGTGGCAGAATGAACATTCCATCTCTTTCGGCTCCTTGAAATACACAAGGGGCTTTCCGCAGACCAGACAGGCGTTAACATCTCTTGACATCATTTTCCTCCTCTTTTTTTATTTTCTTTCTTTGTTCTGTGAAGATCTTCTTCCGCTTCGTTTTTCTCTTCCAGCCGGGCCAGGGCTTCTTCCAGTTCCTCGATTTCTCTTGCCTGATTCATGAAGTCTGTTTCCTTTGTCTTGCGGTGAATGATAAAACGCTCGTAAATTTCGGCTGAGGCCTTATCTCCTCGCAGGGTAAAGTAGCCGATGATGGAGAAGACGAGTGCTCCGATGAAGTTGACAAACAGATCTTTCATGGTGTCAATCAGGCCGAGATCCAGGTATCCGTCAACGCCCAGGTCCTTTCCGTTGACCGTGACATGGTGGATGTGCCGGATAATGACCGGTTTCTGCGCTGCATGATTCAGCTTGACGCTGGAAATCATGTGGACTACCGTATCCTTCTGCATATCCAGATCGAACAGATGATCGCATCCGAATTCGATAAACTCCCAGCAGACGCCGATCGTCATTGAAAAACAGAAGGCGACGATGGCCACGTAGGCCGGAGAAAGCGCGAAGATGATTTTCTCGTTTTTATTTAGAATCAGGACCAGTGAAAATCCGACTGCCGCCGCAAGGAATCCGTTTAATGTATGCAGAATCGTATCCCAGAACGGGATTTTCGTATAATAGGCATTAATTTCACCAAGTATCTCTGCTGAGAAAATAAACAGGAGTATAATAATCTCCAGCGTCTGCGGGATCTCTACCTTCAGTCTGATCTGCAGAAAAGTCGGAAGTGTAAGCAGAGCCAGTGTCAGAATAGCCATGTAAACCGACTCGTAGTTTCCCCGCAGAAACTCACGGATGATACAGAGGATGATCAGTGCGCGCAGCGCGGAATATACGATAAACGTTCTTTTATTCTGATGAATTTCCTCATGATATGCATGGGCAAATTCGCGGGCAGTTTTCTTCTGTTTACTCGCATGAAGAAAATGTTCTCTCCTGCGATTGCTGAATTTAGCCATTACGATACCCTCTATCTGTAAGAATTACCTTTACGTTCAAATCTTCTGTTTCGGTACAATCGGTACTTCCGGCACCAGATCAATGCAGCCGATCTCGCTGTCTGTACCGACACGGATGGGAATCTGAAAATATCCGCTCCCTGATGACACGATGCACTTCACGTGGCGGACCTGCGTATAGCCATGCCTGAGTGCGCCGTGATAGCGCAGACGGATCAGAAAATTACATGGAAAATACTGTCCGTTATGGGTGTGCCCGGCCAGAAGCAGGGAGAATCCCATCTGTTCTGCCTCGATGATGCTGTCCGGATAATGATCCAGAAGAATCACCGGTTTCCTGGCACCGTTATCGATTTTGGCATTTCCCGGAGTATGATACCATGAACGTATATCCGGGCGCTGTTTCAGCACATTCCCGGTTCGGCCCGCCAGAATGACCTGCCCCAGTTCCTCTGCCTGATTATCAAGCAAATGGATTCCTGCAGTTTTTAAAAATTCTTGAAATCCGGGATCATCCGGTGCAGGATCATGATTTCCCGCAACCGCATAGCTTCCGTATTTTGACTGGAGCCCTCTGAGAATTTCTGCCAGATCGGTAAGATGCGCACACTCTCTGACATCATTATGGTTGAAGAGGTCTCCGCTGATCAGCACTAGATCCGGATGCATGGCATTGGCCTGTTTTACAATTCTTCTGATCTGCGGCCGCCCGATGACCGAACCTATATGGAGGTCAGAAAGATGCGCAATCCGGAGCGGCCTGTCCAGCCCTGCGATCGACACCGAATACTTCACCGTTTTCAGCTCATTTGCGTGAATCATTCCAGAAACGATGATACAGGCTGAAGCAAGTGAAGCCAGCAGCACATCGTTGTAATAATCCAGTGGATGTATACGGATGGCCGGAATTTTCTCGAGCAGCACCAGCATGTCCAGCGGAAACAGGACGAGAAACAGGTAGACGATATAGGCACAGCAGAGTCCGGATATCCAGATCGTGATCCTGAAAAGCGAAGAGAAACTCCTGCTTTTCGGGATTTTCACCGCTCCCTGAAACAGAAGTAGAAATAAAGTTACAGCAAACACGGTAATCGCGCTTGCTGTAAGATTCAGGCCCAGATAATGCCAGATCACATATCCCAGCCGTTCGCTGACGTACCAGGATACCCCTGCCGTAAGCAGAATATAGAGCGTGATCTCCATTTTCGGTTTTACCCGGATAAAATTCTCCTCCATACGATTCCCTCCCCTTTCTATCTATGATATACCCTGTTCAGGATCTGACCAATGGTCAGAAAGTGGAATCTGTCAAATATGAAGGGAAATTATTATCTCAGGTACATGTCAGTCAGCTCATCCAGCGGAAGCGGCCTGCTGTACAGAAAACCCTGCAGTTTGGTGCAGCCGCAGCTCCGCAGGAATTCTGCCTGTTCTTCTGTTTCAACGCCTTCCGCGACGGTTTCAACTTCTGCCTTCTTAGAAAAATCGATGACTTCCTCGTCCAGATACCATACCAGAAACAGATCCGGTGGTGCTCCATTAATGTCGAGTCTGTTGCCCTGGGCATGGATCAGATGATACTGCAATTGTATCCAGTTTTTTCGCAGCAAGCCGGTATACAGCCAGCGGAATCGGAGATTTCCTCAATGTTTTTTCAACTGTCTCTGGGAATTTACAGATTTCCATCGTTCCTTTTCCTCGCTTTATTCATTCCGATTCATCTTATGCTGTTTCTTAAATTCGTACATCTTCCGGTCTGCCTCAGCCGCGGCATAGCGGAATGTTTTCCCGCTGTTTTTCCCGACATAGCTGATTCCATAACTGAAGCTGCCGGCATATCCCTGGGGAATGTCACCGGTGAGGAGATTTCTTGCGCGTTCGATTTGTCGTCTGGCAATATCCTCCGTACATCCCTTTATGTAGAGGACAAATTCATCCCCGCCAAGGCGGAACATGACATCTGTAGACCGGAACTGTGACCGGATCACGGCCGCCGTTTTCCGGATATACTGGTCTCCGGCGTCATGTCCTAAATTGTCATTGACGTACTTCAGATTATCGATATCGATGAAGATAATACAGTAACTCTCATGATCGCTGAAATCCTTGATGAAATGGTCATAAAACTGCCTGCTCCCTGCACCGGTCAGCGGGTCTGCGTAGGCTTCCTGCTCGACCAGAGAAATCCGCCGGAGCTCCCTGGCCGCCGCGTACGACCGCTGCGCCGTGACCGCAGCCAGCGCTGCCAGTACAATCACAATCGATATTTCCAGTCTGCGCATCGTATCAAGCATGTTCTCAGAATAATCCTGCACGATGGCGACCGTCTTGCTGCACAGCTTATAGTATTCCTCGTTCGCATCGAGAAGTTCGTTTACATTATCCCGGGTATGTTTATTACGCAGCCTTCTGATCTCGAATTTCACTTCATCCCAGGATTCCCGCTGCTTATATAAATTACTGCGGTAAGACGGATTCGAGAGGGCCATGGAAGTCTGATTGCCCTGAAGCGAAGTATAGAGCCGGTCGACATAGCGAATGGATTCTTCCGAAGAGCGCCTTGCAAGCTCCAGACTGACCGATCTCTGACTGCTTCCCCGGATAATCCCTGTATAGTTTACTATCTGCGATGATATTCTGATTTGATAGAAAATGCCGACAGAAAAGATAAGCAGGCTGATGAGGGTCAGCAGCAGAATTCCCTGCAGAATCTGTTCGATATATGGGATCTTTCTCATTTGTTCTTCCTTTTTTCATGCTGCTGAGGTATTTTTTATCAGCAGCTTTCTATCAGAACGACCGCCCTGAACAGGCGGAAGTTCTGAATTATCAATATGCATAACATTGATTATAAATCAATATCGCAGAGAAAGAAATGATTTCAATCAAAAAATCGTGCTGTGCAGACGTAAATTCCTTCTTACATTGCAATCGTCTTATTCGCGTCCGGCAGCAGGTCTGCAGGGATCGGGCTGTGCAGGTGCCAGTTGAAGCTGACCGGCATTTCGCCGCTGTGGCTGACATAATTAGCGTTTCCAAGGAATACGTAGGGCATCGTGTAGCCATTTTCCGTCTTAAATTCACGAACGAACAAGGAAATGTTTCCGCCGTTCTCCCGGTGATGGATATAGCGTTGAATCTTGGCGCTTTTCTCCTTGTCCCTGCTCTGGCTCTGCCAGTGGAAAAGGTCCGCGCTGATGGCATAGTCCTCATACATGGTCGATGGTGAGAATTCCTTCTCCGATTTATTCAGGTTGATTAGGAAAATATCGGTCTTCAGATCCGCGAAATACTTGACGCCTTCCCGGAATCCCGGCGCCGACTCTTCGTTGTAATAACCGAAAGCCGCAAGAATCTGGTTTTTATTATAGCGGCAGTGTACGTCCAGAGGGCACACGAATGCATATTCATTTTCCTCTGCGACAAAGTTTATATGTGCAAGCTTGTAACGCAGAACTTCCAGTACCTCATCCCGGATAAAATTTTCTTTCAGTAGAGTCTCAATTCCTTCATCGCAGGAAGGAAATCCCTCTTTCTCCGGATCCTTTTGATAAAATGTGTAGTACAGCATATTCCGCATCTTCTGCTCACATTCGTTTTCAGGACGTTTTCCTTCCTCCAGATAGGCAAGCCAGAACTCAAGAAGACGTTTGGAATCCACATGCAGAAGTCCTCTGAACTGCCGGTATACGCTGTCCTTAACGTCCCGCCTATCCTCGGTCAGCCCGGCAGCCATTTTCAGGCGGTGCATGGAAATGCTGCCATTACTTTTATAGAACTCCTTCAGGGACAAATCATACGCGGCAAGGAAATTCTCCAGATTCAGCGGCATGCCGAAATCTTCCTCAAATGTGCGGACATGCTCGATCAGCCGTGCTTTTCCCGTTCCCTGCTGCTTGATGTTTTCAAGGATATAATCCCTGGCCTTCTTTTCCAGCTGAATGCAGCATCCTCTCGGTAGATCCGCAAAGCCGTCTTCCACCTGTTTCTGTACAGATTTTCTGCGCCTTCCGGTCATGGCACGCAATTTTATCGAGTAGTTATAGTGGCGGTCTGCCTGCCCGACAAAATCAAGGACGGTTAGACAATCCTTTCCTTTTGAAAGTCGGAGTCCTCTTCCCAGCTGCTGGATAAATACGGTTGCACTTTCTGTCGGACGGAGAAACAGCACCGTATTTACCTCCGGAATATCTACACCTTCTATCATCGTAGCGACTTTGATACAATGGCAGTCTGTAGCTTTCAGTTGGAAAAGGCGCAGAAGCGCTTGAATTAGCTGGGTTTCCAACGTGTGGACATCACGAAGGTCTACTATCTGGCAACGGTATGAGGCCAAGTTTTCTGCTTAATGCGCTTGTATCATCATCGCTTTGCACCCTCCTTTCAGTGAGAACTTATGTAATCGCTGAAATGTATGGTTATCGCTAAAAAGTTCAGCCGTCTTGATTTCATATAATCTTTCATTTCAGAATCGCTTACAAAAAAAAGGGGAGCATGAAATTCTTTCTGTAATTTGGGGCCTTTCATGAGATGAGATATATCT
>CAJMLL010000002.1 GCA_905214225.1 uncultured bacterium
ATATAGACCGTAGAAGCGTTGAAAAATGAACGTTTTCGGACGGTCTGTGGGGGGGAGCTTGTGCTCTGGGATATTTTTAAATAAATTTTATAAATCGGATTGACAAATAGAGAATAAAGGAGTATTATAATTAAGTCGCGTGAGACAAGGCGGCAGAAAAGAAATATGTTTATGCGCTATTAGCTCAGCTGGGAGAGCACCTGACTCTTAATCAGGGTGTCCAGGGTTCGATCCCCTGATAGCGCATTTTTTATTGTCTGTGAAGAGAACGAAGGAATAAAAAGAGCTGCTGCACGGTGCCTGCCTGAGCCCGGATGCAGCAGCTCCTTTTATGTTAGATAACAGGATGTAAATAATTGCGTGTCAGGTCCTGTAATTTATGTTCTTTATTTATTCAGCTCCGCTTTTTTATCATCAAGCAGTTTCTGAACCTGATCCAGTTCTTCCTGCGTTTCAATGTCCTGAATAAAACCTTCCAGGAAGATAAGTTTTTCTTCTGTTGTTGCCGGGAAGAACATTCTTACGTATTCCGGCTGTGTTACGATCGGTGTGTAGCGCCGTGAAAGAACGGTTCCGCTGTAAACGATGTCAGCGACCTTGATATAACCTTTTTTTGTCAGGTTGCGGAGCGCTGCCTGAACAGTGTTGCTGTTCAGGGAAGGATCGATTTTGTAAATCTCAGATGCAAGAAGAGGATCCTCCGAGTCCCACAGCACACGCAGGACATCTAGTTCTTTGTTCGTTAATTTCTTTAGTTTCATTGCGAAGTCTCCTTAAACAATAATATATAAGAAGATACAGAAATGAAAACGTTCTGTATCTAATAATACTACCTCTATTATAAATTCCGATGGAAGTGATAGCAATATCTTTTTGAAGTGATTTCATATAAAAATATTGCTATTGTATAATAAAAGTTGAGTACAATCGAATAAAAGTGACACGGATGACAGAATTTAATTACGATAAATATAAAAATAATAATAATTTTTCTGAAGCATTGTGCAGGAGAACGGCGTGAGAAAGATCGAAAAATACAGCTCCTGAGTGCGTGAATTTGTGAAATATACAACAAATAGAGCGAGGAATATGAATTCCGGAGCGCCGACATCGTAAATATGCCCTGTATCCTCCGGGAAACACCGGTCCCGCTGACTTGTATACTTTTTGGAAAACATGATATTTATACAGTATTAAAACATTGTATAAGTGTATTATTTGTCTGCATAGCAGTCGACGAGTAAACAAAAGATTCGTGAAGAATTTGTGATGTGAAGATGAAAAATCCAGAAATTCTCTTGCGCAAGTGACAATATTAATTTAAAATAGTATTGTCAATAAAGGTGAAATATATGCTTAAGTGGGTATATACAAAGGTCTTATTAACAGATAACGCTAAAGTGACAATATATATCAATTAATGAAGGGGCTGATACGCATGTCACAGAAAAAAACGAAACAATCGGAATTCGATAAAGTTCTGAATTCCTGGGATATTCTCGTCATTGCATTTGGCGCAATGATCGGATGGGGCTGGGTCATTTCCACCGGAGACTGGATCACCCGCGGCGGCGTCATCGGCGCGGCGCTGGGCTTCTGCCTCGGCGGAGTCATGATCTTCTTCGTCGGCCTGACATACGCAGAGCTGACCTCTGCGATGCCGCAGTGTGGAGGGGAGCATGTCTTCAGCTATAAAGCGATGGGCCCGACAGGATCATTCGTCTGTACCTGGGGAATCATCTTCGGCTATATCGCCGTTGTATGTTATGAGGCTTGTGCATTTCCGACGATTGTCGCCTACATCTTTCCGTCGTTCCTGAAAGGCTATCTCTACACAGTAGGCGGATTCAAGATCTACGCAAGCTGGCTTCTGCTCGCGGCAGGCATTGCTCTGCTCATGACACTGGTTAACATCCACGGTGCCAAGACAGCCGCCAACCTCCAGACCCTGCTGACCGCGATTATTTTCAGCGTCGGCATGATTCTGATCGTTGTTTCCGCAGTAAGAGGAGACACCTCCAATCTGCTCCCGCAGATGTTTGCAGGAACAGGCGGATCCAGCAGCTTCAGCCACATGATGCATGTTGCGGTCATGACACCGTTCTTCTTTATCGGATTTGACGTCATCCCGCAGGCAGCAGAAGAAATTCAGGGATCACTAAAGAAAATCGGCAGAATCCTGATTCTGTCCATCGTCCTGGCGGTTGCTTTCTATTCCCTGATCATCATCGCGGTCGGCTATCTGATGAACCACGCGGAAATCGCCCGCGCCATGACCGGAAACGGCCTCGTCACCGCAGATGCTATGGTAAAGGGATTCGGCATCAAGGCAATGGCGAACGTCGTCATTATCGGCGGACTCTGCGGAATCGTCACCAGCTGGAACTCCTTCCTGATGGGCGGAAGCCGCGCGATGTATTCTATGGCAGACTCTAAAATGATCCCGGAATTCTTCGGAAAACTGCATCCGAAGTATAAGACGCCGGTGAACGCACTGATTCTGATCGGAATCATTTCCATGGCCGCACCACTGGCCGGCAGAAGAATGCTGGTATGGATCTGTGATGCCGGAAATCTGGCTTGCTGCCTGGCATACTGCATGGTATCGATTTCCTTCATGATCCTCAGAAAGAAACGCCCGGATATGCCGCGTCCGTATAAGATCCGCCACTATAAACTGGTCGGTACATGCGCGGTTGTCATGTCCGGTGCAATGGTCGCCATGTATCTGATCCCGGGTTCCGGAAGCACACTGGCTCCGCAGGAGTGGGCAATTGCAGGCGCATGGACCCTTCTGGGTGTCGTTTTCTACTTCAGAAACAAGCGTAAATACGGAGAAGAGTTCGGCCGTCATATCGATGTGGAAATCGAATATGCAGAAGAAGATCTGAAGAGCATGGAGAAGCAGGAACAGGGCGGCAGCAATGTCGATGCACCGGCAGCAATCTCCTATATGAAGCCGGAGAAGCAGAAGCTCCGCGGACAAAAATCAAACGGCAAGAGAAGAAAAGCGTACGCTTCAAAATAACAGCGCTGCCTCCGGCAGACAGAAAACCGGATAAGTGGAAAAAGATACGAGTAAAAAGAAACACGTAAGAACAGAAAACATCATATATAAAGAAGACAATTGAATCATCATGGACAGGAGCAGTTCCGTTCGTTCACGCCGCAGAAGCGCCGGGTGAATTCGGAAAAGGCTCCTGCAGGACAACAGAAAAACGCTGCGTCCGGCATCTGCCAGATACAGCGTTTTCACGTCTTCCGGGCAGGAAGGTTTCAAAGCTTGATTCTTGTCCGGATATATTTTGTCTAAAAGGAATAATCGCTTCCGTTAATTAGCGAACAACCTCGGCCTTTCCGTAAGGCAGTCCCTGCAGGAAGTTACGAGCGTTCTCCAGAGTATCTGCTGCGATTGCCTGCAGAGCCTCACGTGTGAAGAATGCCTGGTGGGATGTAACAACAACCTGTGGGAAGGAAGTCAGACGAGCGACAACATCGTTGCTCAGGATATCGTCGGAGTGGTCTGTGTAAACAACCTCATCCTGTCCTTCGTAAACGTCCAGTGCAACTGCATGGAACTTTCCAGCTCTCAGTCCGGACAGCAGAGCGTTTGTATCGATGAATCCGCCACGAGCAGTGTTAACCAGCATTACGCCGTCCTTCATCATGGAGATTGCCTTGTCGTTGATCAGGTGGTATGTTCCGCCCTCTCCCATGATCAATGGACCATGAACAGAAATCAGGTCAGACTTCTGGAACAGCTCTTCCTTGGATACGTATGTCAGAAGACCTTCCTCTTCCAGAGCCTTGTTTGGATAAGCATCCCATGCGATTACTGTCATGCCGTAGCCCTTGCAGATTCTTGCCATGCACTGACCGATACGTCCTGTTGTAACGATTCCTGCGACCTTGTTGTGGAGGTCTGTTCCCAGCAGTCCGTTCAGAGCGAAGTTGTTATCCTTAACCTTGTTGTAAGCCTTTGCGATGCGGCGGTTAGCAGCCTGCAGAATAGCCATAGCATGCTCTGCAACAGCGTATGGGGAATAAGCAGGTACACGCAGAACTGTGATTCCGCACTCCTTGGCAGCGTCCAGATCAACGTTGTTGAATCCAGCGCAGCGCAGAAGGATCAGACGAATACCATTCTTCTTCATCTGCTCTACAACCTCACGCGGAGCCTCGTCGTTTACGAACATGCAGACAGCATCGTATCCCTGGCACAGGTGAACAGTCTCTGCAGTCAGACGGCTGTCGAAGTATGTGATGTCGCAGTTGTAAGCGCCTTCGCCCTTATCTTTGCCCAGCTCCTCGAAGAAAGTCCTGTCGTAGTCCTTAGTTCCGTAGAAAGCAACCTTCAGAGTGTCCAGGTTGTTGTCTGTAGGAATGATGTCAGCGAAGACTTCCTGCAGTCTGTTGTAATCCTTTTCCTCATCCTCAGGTGTTCCCTCAACCTTGATGTTCAGGACGTCGCCCTTCTTTGCACGCAGTGCGATGATTGCCAGTACATCTGTACCGGAAGCAGACATGCCGTTTGCTTCTACTGTTACTGTGCTCTTCAGGCCTGTGCACTCTGTAGCGAGAATTGCGGATGGACGTGCGTGGAGTCCCAGAGTTGCTTTGCAAGTGTACTTAAATGATTTCATCTTAAATCCTCCTCTGATAATTAGATGGTTGATTCAGTACTTTCTGTAAGATTGCATATGAACTTTTATTATGTGATCATGCACGATATTGAATGTGAATTCATAAATACAGACTCTTTCGGCAGAAGGCTGTGGAATGTGTGAGTGAATTCCCGCACCCGTGCTGCACCGTCTTTCTGTCTATTCTGCTGATGCTGCAGAATGAAGGGCAGTGATGCGTGCCTGTCTGCAGATCCAAAGTTCTGGATTTATTATATTGAATCCTGCATGCAGTATCCTGTATCACGATTTCTTCCTTTATAATATACGTATCTGTAGAAAAATCAACAAAAGAATACGTTGTATACAAACTAGAACAAGATAAGATTATTACTTGTTAAAGCATAACAAAAAATGTGTATTGTATTTGTTAGAAGTACACATCAATTGTTTTGGCCAAAAGATTATGGGATTGATTTATAGTTTTGGAATATAAATATTGATAAAGAATATTGTATACATAATGCAAAAAATATGAACAAAAAGTAAAAATTATGCCGGTATACCAGTACGCAGATGTGGCAGAAAAGATTGGCAAGAAATTGACGATCTGACTGATAATTTATTAACAGTATGTATAGATCATTAATTAATATTGACTGCGCCGTGCGGATTTCCATTAATTTCAACGTCTGCGGAAGGTGGTGGATGCTGCTTATATACATGCTCTGCGCATAGAGATGTTGTTATATTTACAACAATATACGAGTATACAGGGATGTTGGATTTTTGTTAAAAAAGTATCGTGTCAAGTGTAAGAATTTATACATCGATTGTTAACTTTGACTATAAAATAACAGTTTGGTTTATGATGTATACACATGAAAGTATATTGCGAAAATTATAAAAAAGGGGTAGAATGCAGATAGATTTTAAAAAGACGTTAGACCGCGCGGAACGTCTTTTAAGTGAATATTGGTTATCTTCTGCATTGACATGCACAGGAGGAAAATTATGGCAAAAGCGTTATTGATTGATTCTGTTGAAAGCTTTGAGCAGAGCTTACCATTGATCCGCGAGGCGGAGAATGAGTTTGCTACATTCACACAGGAGCAGGTCGACAAGATCTGCGAAGCTGCAGCTATGGCAGCAAGCAACATGGCAATTCCTCTGGCCAAGATGGCTCACGAGGAAACCGGATATGGTGTTGTAGTTGATAAGGTTATCAAGAACCAGTATGCATCTGAGCATATGTGGAACTACATGAGACTGAAGAAGTCCTGCGACATCATTGAAGAGAATAAGGCATTCGGAACAAAGAGAATCGCATCTCCTAAGGGAATTGTAGCAGCGATCGTTCCGACAACCAACCCGACATCAACTTGTATCTACAAGATCATGATGTGTCTGAAGACAAGAAATGCGATCATCATCTCACCGCATCCAAGGGCTAAGCAGTGCACAATCCGTGCTGCAGAGATTATGCGTGACGCAGCGATCGAAGCCGGCATGCCGCCTAATGCAATCAGCTGGATTAAGACACCGTCCCTGGATATCTCCGATATGCTGATGAAGGAAGCAGACCTGGTTATCGCTACCGGCGGTGCAGGAATGGTTCATGCAGCTTACTCCTCCGGAACACCGGCACTTGGTGTAGGACCTGGAAACTGCAACGTAGTTATCGATGATTCCGCTGATCTGAGAATGGCTGTTGAGTCCATCATCCATTCCAAGACATTTGATAATGGTATGATTTGTGCGGCTGAGCAGCACATCACCGTTCTGTCCAGCGTATATGATGAGGTTAAGGACCTGCTGAAGAGAGTTCGCTGCTATTTCCTGAATGATGAAGAAGCAGACGCAGTTGCAAAGGTATTCTTCAACTTCAAGACACACGGAGTTAATCCGCCGGCAGTAGGACAGACCGCAGTTCATCTGGCTGAGATGGCTGGATTCGAAGTTCCTGCAGACACGAAGGTTCTGGTTCGTGAGACAGATGATACATCTCATGACAACCCGTGGGCATGCGAGAAACTGACAACTCTGCTCGGTATGTTCAAGGCAGACACTCTTGATGAGGCATTTGACATCTGCTATAAGCTGGTTCTGGAAGGCGGAGCAGGACATTCCGCTGCAATGTATGTAAATCAGGAGCAGCAGGATAAGATCGATAAGTTTGCTGAGAGAATGAAGGCTGCAAGAATCATCATCAACCAGCCGACATCCTTCGGAGGCATCGGAGATCTGTACAACTTCGATATTCCGCCATCACTCACACTGGGACCTGGATCATGGGGAAATTCCGCATATGCAGGAAATACACAGTTCGAGCAGCTGCTGAATATCAAGACCGTTACTACAAGAAAAGAAAACATGCTGTGGCTGCAGCTGCCTAAGAAGGTTTACTTCAAGAGAGGCTGCACACCAGTTGCTCTGAGAGAACTGAGTGAAGTTTACCACTATAAGAGAGCATTCATCGTAACCGATGCGAACCTGTTCAAGATCGGCGCATGCGATGCCATCATCGATCAGCTGAAGAAGGAAGGCCTTGATGTTGCCGAGTTCTTCGACATTCGTGTTGACCCGCAGATTCAGGACGCTATGAAGGGTCTGCCGAAGATGCACGAGTTCGAGCCTGATGTAATCATCGCTATCGGCGGAGGATCCGCTCTGGATACAGCGAAGATCATGTGGATCATGTACGAGCATCCAGATGAGGAATTCCTGAAGATGGCTACGAACTTCATCGATATCCGTAAGAGAGTTCGTTTCTTCCCGCAGATGGGATCCAAGGCTCAGTTAGTCTGCATCCCGACAACAGCAGGAACAGGATCCGAAATGACACCGTTCACGATCATTTCCGATGCGAACACCGGAATGAAGTGGCCTCTGATCGGCTATGAAATGATGCCGCTGATGGCTATCGTAGACTGCGACAACACAATGAAGCTGCCGCCGAGAGCTACACAGGCATCTGGATACGATGTACTGACTCATGCAGTTGAGGCTTATGTATCCATCTATGCAACAGATTATACAGACGGATTCGCAAAGACAGCAGTAGAGAACGTCTTCAAGTATCTGGGAAGATCCTACAGATCCTCCTTCAAGGGCGCAGATCCGGATCCGGAAGCCCGCGAGAAGATGATCGATGCATCCGCACTTGCAGGAATCGCATTTGCAAACGCATTCCTGGGAATCAACCACTCCCTGTCTCATAAGATCGGCGGATGGTTCCACATTCCACACGGAACTGCAAACGCACTGCTCTTCCCATATGTCTGCAAGTTTAACGCTCAGAAGCATCCATATCACATGGGTACATTCTCCCAGTACAAGTATCCTCATGCATTCGAGAGATACGTTGAACTCGGTGAACTGATCGGCGTTAAGGGCAAGGATGACGAAGAGACATTCAACAACTGGGTCAAGGCTTGCGCAGATCTGAAGAAAGAGATCGATATTCCTGAGACCATCTGGGAATACCTCGTTCAGAATCATCCGGACAAGACTGCTGACCAGATCGAGCAGGAATTCCTGGATGTAGTTGACAGCATGTCCGAGTGGGCATTCCACGATGCATGCACAGGCTGCAACCCGGTATATCCGACCATCGAAGAACTGAAGCAGTGCTATCTGAGAGCATTCTACGGCGATGAAGGATTCGTTGAGCGTTACGGAGACGTTCTGTCCGTTCCAGTCGACAACCCGGCAGATACTCACGCAGCTTACCCGAACGGACTTGCTGCAGAAATCGGCCTGGACAAGGTTGGAGGATTCAAATAAACCTGAAGGTTCTGTCCTATGGAATCCGGAAAGGTGGACCAGGGCGGATGCCGCGCCGCAGGGCGCGGCGCCCGGGTTCATCGATTGCTTGAATCTGACACGTTGTAAGGAGATGGATTATGAACTGGCTCAAATTACCGAAGAAAGTATATTTCAAACGAGGATGCATGCCGGTCGCTGTGCGTGAACTCAGTGAAGTATATGGGTTAAAGAGAGCTTTCATTATCACGGACGCAAACCTGTTTAAGAGCGGAATGATCCGTCCTGTTGAGGAATGGCTGAAGAAAGGCGGACTTCAGATTGCCGAGTTTTTCTACGGCGATGGAGAGCCTGACATGGCCACAGCCGGCAGCGGACTTCCGAAGATGCTGGAATTTGAACCGGATGCCATTCTTGGTATCGGCGGCGGTTCTGTCATGAATCTGGCGAAGGCAATGTGGGTGCTGTATGAGCATCCGGATGCTGATCTTTCAGATCTTGCAGACCGTTTCAGTAAGACAACGGATGCCGGTTTCCCTGAAATGGGTGAAAAGGCAAAGCTCTTCCTGATTTCGACAACTGCCGGAACAGGCGCAGAGTGTTCACCGTTTGCTCTGATCAATGACAACAGCGGAAAGAAACGCGTGATCGCAAGCTTTAATATGCTTCCTGAAATGGCTGTCATCGACAGTGATTTCTCTCAGGATGCCCCTCGCGAACTGGTGAAGGAAGCTGGTCTGACTGTGCTTGCACAGGCAGTGCGTGCGCACATCGATCCGCATGCGACCGATTATATCGTCGGGTTTGCCAGAGATGCAGTGAAGGATGTATTTGAAAATCTTCCGGCTGCACTTGCTGATCCGCCGTGTATGAAAGCTAGAGAAAATATGGCTAATGCAGCGACACTTGCCGGCATGGCTCTGTCGAACGCAGCTGACACACTGGATCCTGAAGCAGGATTATTCCCTGCGGAAAGTGAAAAAAATCTTACCGGTGACGCACTTGCGAAACTGGCAGATCTGTCCAGACATATCGGATGCGGAGACGGAGACGATAAGCAGGCAGCGGCAGCACTGATTGAGGCGGCTGAAAAGCTTCAGTCACTGTAACGATCTGATATGAGGCCATGATACTACCTCCCGTGAGAGAGGCAGATTCAGAAGGGAAAGTATCTGAGGATACAATCTTTTCATACTGCGCTGGCGCAGCTGTGGGTTTTTCCCGCCGCTGCGCTATTTTGTTACTGTGAATTTCATTACTGCAGACAGAAAGGGGAAACGTGCCGGCGCGGAAATGGGTCATCCCGGCGCCAGGACAGGAAACAATAAGGAAAACATTCCTGAATTCCAGTGTATCGACACATATTCATGATATACTGTGAATGTTCAGATGAGTTCGCTTATGGTTTAGGAGAGGAGGAATACAGCAATGCTGCATGAGGTAAATTTTAAGTCCTATAACAAGAGAGATACTGTTTATGGCTGGATCTATGTTCCGGCGGCAGAGTATAAGGGTGTCGTACAGCTGATCCACGGATTCGGTGAGCACGCGAGGAGATATCTTCACATGATATCCGCCTTCGTTGATGCCGGGTATATCGTTGCCTGCGATGATCATGTCGGCCACGGAAAGACGGCTCTGGAAAATAACAGCTGGGGCGACTGGGGCGATCAGGGCTGGCACACCATGATGGAAGATGAACATACGCTGACCGGAATCGTAAAAGAGAAATACCCGGATCTCCCGTATTTCCTGTTCGGCCACAGCATGGGCTCTTTCATTGTCAAAGACTACATTACCAGGTATGCAGACGAGCTGAAAGGTGTAACGCTCTGCGGAACGGCCGGCGATTTCCCGGGCGCGGATGAGGCTGAAAAAACGCTGAAGGCGCTGATCGACAGTGGAAAGGGCGGAGAAAGTGATCCGGAAGCTGCAGGAAATCTCATGGGCTGGATGAATGAGCGCTGCGGAGAAGTGAAGATCGGAAACGAGTGGATCTGCGCCGATCCGTACGTCCAGTACGATCACGCAAACGACCCGTTTGACGCATTTACCCGTCCGACAAACAACAGAGCCATGTATGATTTTGTTGAGATGCTTCAGAATCTGAAGGGCAGATCCTGGGCAGAAAAAGTACCGGCTGATCTTCCAATTAACATTATCAGCGGAGACCAGGATCCGGTAGGCCTGTACGGAAAGGGCGTAAAGCAGATTTACGACGCGCTGAAGGAGACTGGACATCAGGATGTGCAGATGAAGCTGTATGAGGGATACCGCCACGAAATCCACAATTACAAGGATATCCGTAGCGGTGTGGAAGATCAGATCATCGGCTTCATGGATTCGAAACGTTAGCCGGACAGGGGTTATTGGAACTGAAGAAGATGTATTGACCAGAAGGACTGCCGCAGTCAGCTGCAGAAAATGAACGGCCTTGCTGATTTGTTTTTGTCCGGTGAAATGCCGGAATGAGGTGAGCACAGATCCCGTGGTCAGAACAGGAGTTAAGGAATGAGTGTTAAATCAGATATCGAAATCGCGCAGGCGTGTGAGATGGAGCCGATTCAGGATGTTGCAAAGCGTCTTGGAATTGAGGAAGACTACATTGAAAATTACGGTAAGTATAAAGCAAAGATTGACTACAATCTGCTGAAGAAGAGGGCAGGAGACCCGGACGGAAAGCTGGTCCTGGTTACCGCGATTACGCCGACACCGGCAGGAGAGGGAAAGACGACCACGTCGGTCGGCCTCGCTGACGCGATGAACCGGATTGGAAAGAAAGCGGTCGCCGCGCTGAGAGAGCCGTCCATGGGACCGGTATTCGGAATCAAGGGCGGAGCTGCAGGCGGCGGATATGCACAGGTTGTTCCTATGGAGGATATCAACCTTCATTTTACTGGAGATATGCATGCCATCGGAGCAGCAAACAATCTGCTTGCGGCGATGATCGACAACCATATCCAGCAGGGAAATGAACTTGGCATTGATGTGAAGAAGATCACCTGGAAGCGCTGCGTGGACATGAACGATCGCCAGCTGCGTAATATCGTCGACGGACTCGGCGGCAGAATGCAGGGCGTTCCGCGTGAAGACGGTTTTGACATTACGGTAGCCAGTGAAATCATGGCTGTCCTCTGCCTGGCGACGGATCTGGACGATCTGAAAGCCCGCCTGGCGCGCATCGTCATCGGATATACCTATGACGACAAGCCGGTAACGGCCGCAGATCTGAAAGCGCAGGGCGCCATGGCGGCTCTGCTGAAGGATGCGCTGAAACCGAATCTGGTCCAGACTCTGGAGCATAATCCGGTGTTCATCCACGGCGGTCCGTTCGCGAACATCGCACATGGATGCAATTCCGTAATGGCTACCAGAATGGCCCTGAAATTTGGCGACTACGCGATTACAGAAGCAGGGTTCGCTGCCGATCTGGGCGCAGAGAAATTCTTTGACATCAAGTGCAGAATGGCCGGCCTGAAGCCGAGTGCTGTTGTTCTGGTTGCAACCGTCCGTGCGCTGAAGTTCCATGGCGGAGTTCCGAAGGATCAGCTGAATGAGGAAAATCTGGAGGCTCTGGAAAAGGGTCTGCCGAACCTTTTGCGTCACCTGGATAACATGAAGAATGTTTACGGACTGCCGACCGTCGTTGCCATCAATGCCTTCCCGACTGATACCGAGGCGGAGCTGAAACTGGTTGAGGATAAATGTAAAGAAATGGGTGTCAACGTTGCGCTGTCTGAAGTCTGGGCCAAGGGCGGAGAAGGCGGAGAAGAACTTGCGAAAGAAGTCGTCCGTCTCTGTGACCAGCCGAATGATTTTGACTTCGCTTATTCTCTGGACGGAACGATTGAGGAGAAAATGGAGCAGATTGCCCGCAGAATTTATCATGCAGACGGCGTAGATTTTGCGCCGAAGGCAAAGAAAGAAATCAAGAGGCTGACCGCACTGGGATTTGACAAGCTGCCGATCTGTGTGGCGAAGACCCAGTACTCATTCTCGGATAATGCCAAGCTGCTGGGCGCCCCGGAAGGATTCCGCATCACCATCCGCGACATCAAGGTCAGCGCAGGTGCGGGCTTCCTGGTAGCTCTTTCCGGAAACATCATGACCATGCCTGGACTTCCGAAACATCCGGCTGCCGAGAAGATCGATGTGGACAGCACAGGAAAGATCAGCGGCCTGTTCTAAGTGGTTCTGCTGAGAAATACATCTATTACGAGAAATAATATTGTGGAAGATTTACAATAAATGTTTTGTATGTGTAGCGAAATAAACAAAAATATTTGCAATACATGGTATACAAAACAGAAGAAACGTAGTAGCATGTGCGTATACGTTTACGAGTAGGCATGTATGCGTTAAGTATCGGATGGACGGGGAGTTGTCATCCGGGCGAAAAGCAGAGCTTGCGATATGCATGCCGCATCCCGCTGCAACATTGTGAAAGATCAGGGATCCTGCGTAAACAGGGTCCCTTTTTCTGTCCGTGCGACGCAGCTTCCGGATGTGCGTTCTTTTAAAAGAATTTTTCGGAGGTAGAAATGAAAGACACAGGCACACGTTTCAAATCATCAGCGAAAATGCTGAAAAACACCCAGGCGCTTACCGCAATTGCCATGCTGGGCGCGCTCTCTGTTATTCTCGGCTATTTCTCTTTCCAGATCGGGAATTTCCTGAAAGTCACTTTCGCCTTTGTTCCGCAGGATGCGGCGGCATTCCTGTTCGGACCGGTGGCGGCGCCGATCATGGGAGCGGTCATGGATATTCTGAATTACATGATCAAGCCGACGGGTCCATTCTTCCCGGGATTCACGATTTCTGCCGCAGCAACCGGCCTGATCGTTGGACTGGGACTTTACAAGCGTCCGCTGTCCGTGAAGAGAACGGCGATAACCCTGCTGATTAATGCCGTTTTGGTCAATGTACTGTTAAATACGCTCTGGCTGGCGATTCTGTACGGACAGGCATTCAAGGTCCTGCTTCCGGTCAGAATCGTCAAAGAAGCGATTATGTGGCCGATCCAGACCGCGCTGCTGTTTGCGCTGCTGAAAGTCGTTGACCGCGTCGGAATCCTGACCAGATTGGAAGGACGGTTCGCAGGAAGATAGTCAGTAAAGTGAATAACGGAAATAATTCCGGTCGGGACAGAAAAAAACCGGCCGGGATTTTCTGTGTTTAGAGAGAAAGACTGAGAATCCGTGTCGTGGAGAATCAGAGAACAGGAAGGAAACAACAGGGAATGTCTGAGGAAAAGAAGAAGGACGAAAATCAGAAAAGAACAATGACCTATGAAGAGGCGCTGACCTGGCTGAATGCGCCGAAGTATTCGCAGACCCGTCCGGGCCTGAAGCCGGTGACGGAGCTGATGCGCCGTCTGGGAAACCCGCAGGACGGCCTGAAATACGTCCACATCGCAGGAACCAACGGAAAAGGCTCAACGGCAGCCTTCATTGAGCAGGTGCTGCGCAGCGCCGGTTACCGGACCGGTCTGTACACCTCTCCCTATCTGGAACATTTTACGGAAAGAATCCGTGTCTGCGGCGAGGAGATCGCAGAACAGGATGTCGCCCGCCTGACCGAAAAGGTAAGAGAAAAGTCAGAAGAAATGGCGGCAGACGGATGGGCAGAGCCGACCGTTTTTGAGATGGTCACGGCAGCAGCCTTTCTGTATTTCCGGGAGCAGAACTGCGAGGCTGTGGTCCTGGAAGTCGGCATGGGCGGCCGTCTGGACGCCACCAATATTATTCATCCGGAGGATAAGGCGGTATCTGTCATCACCAAACTCGGCTACGATCATATGAAGTTCCTGGGAAACACGCTGGCGGAGATTGCCCGTGAAAAAGCCGGAATTATTCTGGACGGGGTGCCGGCAGTTTCTGCGCCGCAGGCAGAAGAAGCCCGAAAAGTCCTGGAGCAGGCCGCAGAAGAGCATCATACGGAGATTCAGTTTATCGACCAGAACCCGGAATGTCTGCTGAGGGAAGGTTCATCCGCCGCACTGAAGTCAGAGAGAAAGGGTCAGGCAGAAGTTCAGGCAGAAACCGACGAGATAAAATCCTTGCTCGGTCAGCCTTTGTCCCCGGTGATGAAGCATGCGGATCTGGATGGCCAGACCTATGTCCTGCCGGACGGCGAGGAACTGACGATCGGCCTGCTGGGCGTATATCAGATGAGCAATTCTCTGACGGCGCTGGCGGCGGTGCGTGCGCTGCAGAAGCAGGGCTGGAAGATTTCTGAAGAGGCTCTGCAGGAAGGCTTCCGGAAAACCCGCTGGAAAGGGCGGTTCGAGCTGGTCAGCCATCATCCTGCGATCATTATTGATGGCGCGCATAATCCGGACGGTGTGCAGTCCCTCAGAGAGAGCCTGGAAAATCTGTTCCCGGGCAGGAAATTCACCTTCATCACCGGCGTGCTGGCGGATAAGGATTATTCACAGATGTATGAAATCATCACGCCGATTGCGAAGCGTTTTCTGACGGTCACGCCGGACTGTGACCGGGCGCTGGCCTCCTCCGATCTGGCAGAGTTCCTGAAAAAGAGCGGCGTGGAGACGATCGACTGCGGAACGCCGGAGGAGGCTGTGGACCTGTGCGTATCCGATTATCCGAATGAGCGGATCTGTTCCTTCGGCTCCCTCTACTATATCGGAAGCGTCCGGGAGTACTGCGGAAAGCTGGGTCTGCGCTGAGTGAAGAGGAGGTGAAGCTTTTCGTAAGCTTACAGCAGTGTAAGATTATCGGGTGGGAATTGTGGTAAGATAGGGATAAAGAAAATCGAAAGACGTTTCCGGGCGCAGGCAGGGAAGAAACTTTTCCTAGGCAGATCCGGAAACAGAAAGAGGATGAAGATAATGATTTTAGGAATGACCTTATTGACCGGATTCCTGGCGATTCTGATCGTGATCGGCATCATCTGGCTGATCGGATGCGTCGTCGTAACAGCGGCCAGGATCTTTTTCCATCTTGCGGGACTGCTGATCCTGCTGCCATTGATCATAATTCTGTTTACAGCGGTGTTTTAATCTCACCGCTGTTTTTTCATGGAATCGGCGATGTCCTGCCAGCGTGAGGTGATCTCGGCGTAATTCTCGCGGAGATGCGGAAAGAGGCAGTTCGTGCAGTCCTTGATGCCGCGCTCGTTATAGCGGAAATTCCCGCCGCAGCGCGGCCCCAGCGTGTAGAGCGGACACCAGCAGAAGAGGCAGTTGAAATTCTCCGGATCCGCGCCCGGGTGGCAGGGAAAGAATTCACATTCCCGGTGCGAGAAATACTGATAGTTTTTTGTGGCAGGTCTCTTGTGGCGGTTTTCTCCCATGGCGGTTTTCCTTTGTCTGATGGAGCGTCCGGCCGGTCTCTGCGGACAAAACCCAAACAGGCAAGGGGTCTGCCTGTTATGAAAGAGTCTGTCCCTCCGGGAAATCCCGCTGCCGGCGGATACGCACTAATCTATTATTTAACAAGTCTGCTGTAATTGAATACACAGACAAATTATGGTAATATAGCTACGTATGATATTTAGTATCTATTCTAACTGGAGGGATTAAAGGTGTCAATTTTTACAGATCTGAAAGAAAAATTACAGAAGGATAATCGTACAATCGTACTGCCGGACGGACCGGATCCGCGTATCATGGACGCAGCACAGAAGCTGACTGCTGACGATACACTGAAGGTTATCCTGGTAGGAACACAGGAAGAGTTTGATGAGGGCGCCAAGAAGGGTGGCTATGACCTGAGCAAGTGCCAGATCATCGATCCTGCAAAGTATGACGGCATGGACGAGATGGTTGCTGAGATGGTTAAGCTCAGAAAGGGCAAGATGACGGAAGAGCAGGTTCGCGAGGCTCTGTCCCACGGCAACTACTTCGGAACTATGCTCGTTAAGATGGGCAAGGCTGATTGCCTGCTCGGAGGCGCTACATACTCCACAGCAGATACAGTAAGACCGGCTCTGCAGCTGATCAAGACAACTCCGGAAGCACATCTGGTAAGCTCCTGCTTTATTCTTGTCAAGGAAGAGACAGGCGAGAAGCTGGCAATGGGTGACTGCGCAATCAACATTGATTACCAGGATTCCGTTGACAAGCAGGGCAATGTAACCAGAACAGCTGCTCAGAAGCTGGCTGAGGTTGCTGTAGGAACAGCAAAGACAGCCAAGGTATTCGGCATCGATCCTAAGGTTGCCGTACTGAGCTTCTCCACAAAGGGATCCGGCAAGGGCGGCACAGTAAAGCTGTCCCACGACGCTACAATCGAGGCACAGAAGATGGCTCCGGAACTGGCTATCGACGGCGAGCTCCAGTTCGACGCTGCAGTTTCCCCGGTTGTTGCTGAGACAAAGGCTAAGGGATCCAAGGTTGCAGGCCATGCAAACACCTTCATCTTCCCGAACATCGAAGCTGGAAACATCGGCTACAAGATTGCACAGCGCCTCGGCGGATTCGCTGCATACGGCCCGATTCTGCAGGGTCTGAATGCTCCGATCAATGACCTGAGCCGTGGATGCGACGCAGATGAGGTTTACAGAATGGCACTGATCACAGCTGCACTTTCTTAATCCCACAGGTATTTCGGATATTCGAGGCCGCTGCCTTCTAGTGATGTGAATTCACTTGAGGCGGCGGCCTTTTTTTCGTGCAGCGATAAGAATAACATGATCTCTGCGGATTTTTTGAAATTCGCGGTTCGGCGTTTCTTTAAATAATCGCGATTGTGCCGAACCAAAAAATACAATCTTAACTTTTCAAATTGTTAATTTTTGTATTTGAATATTTATTCACGGATGGCGGATAGAATATCGTTTTCTTCTGTAATAATCCGAAATATTCGGTATAATAGAAGGACAGGAGGTGAGGATCATGGAACAGCAGGAAATGAGAAAAAGGCCGGTCATGGGGCTGCTTATATCTATGGGCATTCCGATGACGATTTCCATGATCGCGAACTCTCTTTACAACATTGTGGACAGTATGTTCGTTTCGATGATCAGTCAGGATGCCATGACGGCGCTGTCTCTGATTTTTCCGCTGCAGAATGTGATGTTTTCCATTGCAGTGGGATTCGGCGTCGGCATCAACGCGGTCTGCGCCCGGCTTCTTGGTGAGGGCAGAAGAGATCAGGCGGGCCGTGCCTGCTCGGAAGGACTGTGGTTCAGCATTCTGCACGGTATTCTGATTACGGCTGTCGGCCTTCTGGCGTCCCGGCCCTTTCTGATGATGTATCACCCGGGAAAAGCGATCGTCCGTTATGGGATGACCTATGCATGGATCGTTTTTTTATTTTCTACTGCCGAGACCGTGCAGGTGGCCTGGCAGAAAATTTTTCAGTCTGCGGGCTGGATGGTGACCTCCATGGCGGCGATGCTTTACGGCGCGATTTTGAATATTATTCTGGACCCGCTGATGATTTTCGGCATTGGACCTTTCCCGAGAATGGGAATTTCCGGCGCAGCTCTGGCAACCGGCCTCAGCCAGACCTTTTCCATGATCTACTATCTGCTGGTCTATAAGAGAAAGAAATTCCCGGTTCGCGTGCACATGTTCCCGATCCGCTTTTCCTCGGAGAGGGCAAAGTCCATGTATTCCGTCGGTACAGCGGCATCGCTGAATATGCTGCTTCCATCCTTCATGCTTACCGGGCTGAATGCGATTCTGGCATCGTTCGCATCCGTCTATATTTTCGTGCTTGGAATTTATTATAAGCTTCAGAATTTCCTGTATATGGCATCCAGCGGACTGATCCAGGGAATGCGCCCGGTCATGGCCTATAACTACGGAGCCGGAGAGAAGAAAAGGGTCTGGGAAATCTACCGCTGCGCGCTGAAATTGACCATTCTGATCATGGCCTTTGGAACTGCGGTCTGTCTGCTGTTCCCGGGCCGGCTGATGGGGCTGTTCTCCGCGGGCACAGAAGCGAAGAGGATCGGCACAGAGGCCCTGCGGATTATCTGCATCGGATTTCTGCCGTCGTCGGTTTCGGTCGTTGCATCGGGCTGCCTGGAGGCCCTGGGGAAAGGCGCAGAGTCTTTCTCCGTCTCCTTCCTGCGCTATTTTGCTGTCATTCTGCCGTGCGCGGCTGTCCTGTGCCGCTTTTTTGGCGCTGCCGGTGTCTGGAGCGCATTCTGGGTCGCGGAAGTAGTCACGGCATTCTTCGCCTGGGCGGTCTTCCGCCGCAGCTATAACCATCTGGACTGGAATCATGCGGGCCGCGGCACAGACAGAGAGTCCCTTTGCCGGGAAGATTTTGTCGACAAAAACTAAAGCGCAAGAGCAGAGCCGTTTAAAGCGGCCTGCTGAAGATTGTCGTCTGCGTCGTACTGCAGTTTCAGGGAGAAGGCCGGCGCGTCATCCATGAGAAGGCGCAGGAAAATGCGGTCGCCGTCCCAGAGCTCCAGCTTCCCGATCTGGTCTTTCGGGATCCATTTCAGAATTCCTTCATTGCAGTCGGTGAGGGTTCCGGTGAAGCCGTCTGCGGTATAGAGGAACATGTACTCAGCGGCATCGTCTGCATAAAGAAAGGTAATGATTCCCCGGAGCTTCCAGGATGTCAGAGTCAGGCCGGTTTCCTCGCGGGTTTCGCGGAGAAGACAGTCTTCCGGGCTCTCGTTCTGCAGGAAGTGACCGCCGACGCCGATCCATTTCCCTTCATTGATGTCATGGGCTTTCTTGACGCGGTGCATCATCAGGTACTGGTCATCTTGTTCGATGTAACAGAGTGTGGTAAGTTCGGCTTCTACGGTTCTGGACATGATTTTCTCCCTTTTTCTGCTTTTTATCTGGTCAGTAATGTGCCTATAGTATACGTCAAAACGATGAAAATGGAAATTTAAACAAGTTTAAGGAATAGAAACCACAAAAACTTCATGACAATGTGGTATAGTAGAATGTGGTTTTGTGCAGGGAATGTTTTTTTGGCCTTGCGCTGTTCCGTTTCAACTGCGAGGAGGGGTTGAGTATGAAAATTACAGTTCTGACAGAAAACAGCAGGCCTCAGGGTTCGGAACTCGTCAATGAGTTCGGACTGAGTCTCTTTATAGAATATGGAGAGAAGAATTATCTGATCGACACAGGGTCCGGCGATGCATTCTTGAATAATGCGCAGGCTCTGGGTGTGGATATCGCGAAAACGGATATCTGCATTCTTTCGCACGGACATTACGATCACGCAGGAGGACTGCCGGCATTTCTGCAGAAGAATGATTCGGCTCCGGTGTATATGATGGACACCGCGCCGGAGGGACATTATCTGCAGCAGAAGGACGGAACGCAGAAATACATCGGCATTCCTGAGGGACTGGCCAGTGAGCAGTCGCGCAGAATCCGCATGGTCAACCGTGTCTGCAGCATCGCGGACGGCGTTTATCTGGTGCCGCACACAACGCCGGGCCTGGAGAAGATCGGCGAGAAGGCGGATATGTATAAGAAGCAGGGCGAAGAGTACGTTCCGGATGATTTTTCGCATGAAATGAGCATCGTTTTCGACGCGGATCCGGGGCTGGTCATTATCAGCAGCTGCTCTCACGCCGGAGCGGATCACATTATCAATGAGGTGGATGAGAATTTCCATCACGCGCCGATCTGCGCCTTCATCGGCGGCCTGCATATGATGGGCATGCACGGGGACGCAGAGATCTGCACGGTTCCGGAGCAGAAGATCCAGAGACTCGCCTTCTTCCTGAAAGATCACGGAATCCAGAGGGTCTGGACCGGACACTGCACGGGAGAAATCGGCTTCCGTCTGCTGGCCAAGTATATGGATCCGGATCAGGTGCAGAAACTGACGACTGGAAAAACGTTCAGTATTCCGTCTAAATAGCGCGGGATGAAAGAAAAGTGGGCAAGACAGATGTGGAGTGCCTGCCGGTATGCGGGGTGCAGAGTGTCCCGCGAGATGCAGAGCACACATCTGTTTTTTGTGCCTGCGCGTGGATTCTGCCGCAGAACATACCATGTCTGCCGGCAGATGGAGCAGCATCTGACAGACGGTTGCAGCATTTGGCTAGAAAGGGAAACTCCGCGGATACCGATGCGCGGTGTAAGGAAAGATTTTTACTATGAGAAGCAGAAAATACAGAGTAGTGAACAGAAAACGAATGGGGCTGTGTATCGCGGCGCTGGTTGTACTGGCTGTCGTGCTGGGAATAGCGCTTGCGCAGTCCGGGCACGGGATCGGATCGGTGAAGACACAGGTCAGCGGCCTGAAAGGACAGCTGAATCCGCCGGCCGGGTCCACACTGCAGACCACATTCAGAGTCTCTCCTGCAAAAAACCGCAGGGTTCTGCTGCAGACGTATGATTCAGCGGATAAAAAGTGGGTGACTGCGGAGAAATACCGTACGGCTTCCGGGGATTCCGGGAAAGTGACGGTAACCTTCCCGTCTTCCTGGCAGGAAAAGACATATACCAGGTGGAGAGTCTATATTCCTGCAGGGCATGGCGGCCGGAAGTACATGAAGAATATTACGGTTACCCAGATGAACCGCGGAACAGCCGGAATTCACTGCAAATCTGCGGTCATTGTCAATCTTAAAACTGGCGCTGTACTGTATGGTTACAACATGAACAAGCGCCTGCCGAATGCCAGCACCACCAAGATGATGACGGCAATCATCACCATGACCCACGCGAATCCGAATGCTACGGCAGTGGTAACAAAATCGGTAAAAAACACGCCGGATGGAAATCTGTATAAGAAGCTCGGAGATCAGTTCCGTCTGTACGATCTCTGGCGCGCGATGCTGATTGCGTCCTCCAACGACAGCGCAGAGGCCGTTGCAGAGACGACTGCAGGAAGCGAGGAGAAGTTCGTCGCAATGATGAATGCGGAAGTGAAGAAGCTGGGACTGAAGAACACCCACTTTGAAAATCCGCACGGCATGGATACGACCGGCCATTACTCTTCTGCAAGAGATCTTGCCACCATCAACGCAAGAGCGTACAAGCTCAAGGATTTCCGAAAGATCACCCTGGAAAAGTCGGTGAAATTCCGTGCACTGAACCATAAGAAACGTTATAACGTATTGACCACAACCAATGACCTGCTGCTGGAAAACTACCCGGGATGCCTGGGTGGAAAGACCGGAACGACAACCCTTGCCGGACAGTGCTATTCCGGTATTTATGAGTATAAGGGCGTAAAGTATGTGACCGTCGTTATGCACAGCAGCAACCGCTTCAAGGATGTCAAGAAGCTGTGTAAATACATCAGAACCTGGCAGGACCGGTAACAGAAAAATAAAACGGCGGGACACCCTCCTCCCGCGCGTTCAGCTGGAAGATCCTGGCAGAGAAGAACAGGAGTGGAAGGAATGAAATATTTTTTCATTGATTATGAGAACATCAAGCAGGATGCGCTGAAGGGAATCGAGCGGCTTTCTGAAGAGGACAAGGTGATCGTCTTCTACAGCGAGTATGCCCAGACGATGACGATTCCGATGCATCTGCAGATTAACAACAGCCGCGCGGAGTTCGTCTTCAAGGAAGTGCAGGTCGGACATAAGAATGACCTGGACTTCCAGCTGGCGACGGAACTCGGCGCGCTGGTCGGGAGCGGCATGGGAGATGAATACTATATCGTCAGCTATGATAAGGGATATCAGAGCGTGTGCCGCTACTGGCAGGAGCAGAAGGTCTGCGTAAAGCGCATTGAAAGTCTGGGCGAGGGCTGCCCGAAGAAGAAGGCTGCAGCAAAGCCGGGAAAGAAGCAGCACACAGGAGAGGAAACATTTTCCGAGCCATTCGCCGAGCCGTTCGAAGAGGAATTCATCGAGCCGCAGGAAAGCGAAAAGTCTGAGTCGAAGCAGAAGCAGAAACAGAAGCCAAAGCAGAAACAGAAGGCAAAGAAACATTCTCCGAAGTCACAGAAACAGAAGAAGAAGGATACGCTTCTTTCACTGGTGAAGGAAGTTGTTCCAGATCATCATGATGCCAAAAGGGTAGCAGACATTCTCTGGGATAATGAAAGCAAGCAGGATGTCAACAATGCCCTGATGAAGGAATTCCCGAGCCCGGAGAACAAGCTGGCGGCCCAGCTGTATAAGCTGGTAAAGCCGCTGATTCCGGCGCATAAAGACAATTAGCAATTTCCCGGGGAGAAGTCTGCCCGCAGGGGGCGGTTTACATCAGGGAAAGAACAAGCCGAAGGGGCTGCAGCGTTTGCCGTTGCGCCCCTTTTATTGTATAATAAAATGAATTGTTTTTTGTGGAAAGGAGATGCCGCATGGGAGCTGTTTTTGGGAATATCACGGTCATGCAGTTCGCTGACCTGCTGATACTGTTTGGACTGCTGGTACTGATCATTGTGCTTGCAGTGCTCATTGCTGCGCATTTTTCAGGGAGCCGGCAGCAGCAGAAGCTGATCCTGTCGCATATTGACGGAACGATCACAGAGATAAGGGATGCTGTCGTAGCGGGAAATCAGGAAAAACAGCAGGAGACTTCTCCTGATCCGGAGGAAAAACAGGAAGAGAAACGGACGCTTACCGTGGTTCGTATTGATAATCGTATCGGATCATCATCAGAGAGGCCTGCGGTCAGAAAACCTGCCGTTGTCCGGATTGACGGACGGGTAGAGGCAGAAGCGGGCCGCGAAGGTGAGCCGGAAATTTCCGAAGCGCCGGAGCAGAAGGAAAGTACATCCGCGCAGCAGCCGGAATATGCAGCTGCGGCAGAGCCGGCAGGGACAAAAAAGACCGGGGCGGCGGAAACGCCGGATACGAGCCCGGATAACCGGCAGGCGGAGGATACCGGTTCTGAAGAACATCCGTCCAGAAACATCCGCTACCGGAGCCGGGACTGCGGGGTAGATAAGAATGGAAAGGCCTACTCTGTGGACCAGCTCAGGGATCAGATACGATAATTGCAAGGAAGATCGCCTATTTACGATCATCTGTTCCGCAGGGAAATCTATGCAGGGAACAGAAAAGAAAATCAGAAGTCAGGATAATCGGAGGATAGTATGGCAGAACTATATTGCAGAAATTGTGGACAGCCGCTTCGTGACACGGATAACTTCTGTCCGAAGTGTGGAACCCGTGTGGAGCGGGAAGACAAGCAGGAGGCCGCTCCTGCAGCCGGAGAAAAACCGGCACTTCGTCCACAGGAGAAGCAGAGAGAACAGGAAGCCGCGGCTGCTGCAGGGAAGACTGCACCAGAGACCCGTGCGCATGGAACGGACAGCCGCAGAAATGCAGGAGAAGTTTCCGGAGAAGAAGAAATCCGCAAAAATAGAGAAGCCTTCCATATTGACGATTTTGACTGGGGCAACAGTGATTATCCGTCCGGACATCCCCACAAGACAGAAGAAGTCAATTTCAACTGGCATACGTCTCCATCCGCTTCGGGCAGCCGCGCAGAGAAGACGGTGACAGCTGACCGGAATATGCCGGCAGAAAAACCTGATCATCCGGACCATGCCAGCGAAGTGCAGGATCCGGCGGCTGAGGGAACGGAGGAAACACAGATGCCTTCCTTCCGGGAAGAAGATGCTGTATCTGAGCGTGCGGAGCGTGATCTTGACGCAATCGATACGTTTTACACATACAGCCAGAAGAATGAAGAGTTCCAGCAGGTGCTGAATAAGGAATACGACCGGATCAGAAAAGAGTCTCCTTCCATTCCTGCTTCTGCAGCACCGGAAGACCGTGCCGCAGAAAAGCGGGAGAAGGAAGAGCCGGAAGCCTCTCCGGAGGAAACCCTGCATAAACTGGAGGAACTGGCCAAGAAGGCGCAGAGTGTGACCGAAGCTTCTTCACGTGCTGCAGAAGCGGCCAGTGAGATGTACGGTGAAGATTCACCGGAACAGGGAGAAAATAAAGAGAGCGGAGAAGGCCAGAGTCCGGAGGAAGAACTCCGGCAGAAGGCGGCAAAAGTCCAGGATCTCCTGGACCGTCAGGAGAATGACCAGAAGGGTCAGCCGGGCGCAAAAGACCAGAAGGCTGTGGAAGGCGCAGATAAGAAGGAGAAAAATCGTGCGCAGGAGGCATCTTCCGAGCCGGAACGTGCCGGCGGCGCTGCAGAACCGGCTTCTTCCGGAGCGTCGATGAATTACGTATTTAATCCGGAAGAAGAAGCGGCAAAGAAAAAGCAGAAAAAGAAGAAACGCCATATCGGTTTGAAAATCTTCGTTACCATTGTTATTCTGCTGATTATCGTGGAAGCAGCATTCCTGATTCTGAGAAAAGCCGCGCCGGACAGCGCAGTCTGCGTTCAGCTTGAGAAGATCTTTATGAACATCGCAGACATGGTTTACCACCACTTTGGATAAATACTGAAATAAAGCGGCCGGACAGGCCGGTGTATGACTGAGAGGAAGAGAGTTGTGAAAGTCGAGAAGGCAAAAAGAACGAGCGGCGGGGGAAACAAAACTGCGCTTATCCTGCTGATCGTGATCGCAGTGATTGCGGTACTGTCCCTTCTGGTGAACTTCATTACAGACTGGATGTGGTTCTCGGAAATGGGATATGTCAGTGTATTCCTGAAGAAAATTACCACAGAACTGATCATCGGAGTTCCGCTGTTTGCTGTGCTGGTAATTCTGATCGATCTGTATCTGCACAGACTGAAAAAGAACTATTTTAATAAAATTGTATCGAATGAAGTGACCGATGAGAAGCGGCTGAGTGTGTATACCAGAATCGTCGTGGCGATTTTCTCACTCATCATCGCCGCCTACACGGCGACGCATCTGTGGTTCGGCTCACTGCAGTATACCTATGCGACAAAGGTCAAACTGAAAGATCCGGTTTTCCATCTGGATATTTCTTTTTACCTGTTCAAGCTGGACTTTCTGAAACAGCTGAATGACATTCTGATTGTGGTGATTCTGCTGATTATCCTGATGAGCATCATCTATTATGTCATTCTGCTTTCCGTCCACAGTCCGGAAGTTTTTGAGCGTGATTATACGGCAGGACAGCAGCAGAACAGTGGAAATGTATTCTATACATTTGCCAATGGCTTCATGAATGGAGGCCTCGGGCAGCAGCCGAAAAGAATGGACCGGAAAAACCTGTCCGGCCTGGTTTCCGTTGCATCCGGACAGCTCACCGTTCTCTGCGTCATCTTTTTCCTGATGCTGGGAATTGCCTTTTTCCTGCGTCAGTTTGATCTGCTGCATTCCCATACCGGAGTCGTCTACGGAGCCGGATTTACAGATATCCACATCCGTCTCTGGGTGCTCCGGATTCTGATGGTGCTGTCGCTTATCGGAGCGGCTGCGGCCGTGCATTTTATTCACCGGCATCAGATGCGGAAAGTCCTGCGGGTTCCAGTGATCATGCTGATTGTCGCCCTTGCGGGAACGGGAGTCGCAGCAATCGTGCAGAATCTGGTGGTTTCCCCGGATGAACTGAATAAGGAGACACCCTATCTGCAGAGAAATATCAAATACACACAGAATGCTTACGATTTAAAGAATGTGCAGGTGAAGAAGTTCGCCGCGGATGAGAATCTGACTTCCGATGATATCAAGAATAACAGTCAGACCATCTCCAATATCAGAATCAACGACTATGATCCTGTAAAGACCTTCTACAACCAGACACAGAGTATCCGGCAGTACTACACCTTCAATGATGTGGATGTTGACCGGTATAAACTGAATAATAAACTGACGCAGACTTATCTGTCTGTCCGTGAGATTGATGAAAGCAAGATCAGTGACACCTGGCTGAACCGTCATCTGAAATACACACATGGATACGGCTACACGATGTCGCAGGTCAATGCAGTTACTTCAAGCGGACAGCCGGACGTGGTCGTAAAGAATATTCCGCCGGAATCCAAGGTTTCCGGAATTTCAATCAAACAGCCGCGAGTATACTTCGGCGAGATGACGAATGACTATTCTCTGGTAAATACCAAAGAAGACGAGTTCGATTATCCGGATGGAACACGGAACCGCTACACGAAATATAAGGGGACGGCGGGAATCCGTCTGAATCCGTTCGCCAGACTGATGTTCGCCATCAGAGAAAAGAGTCTGAAGCTGCTGGTTTCCACCAATCTGACCAGCAAGTCCAGAATCATCATCTACAGAAACGTAGAAAATCGTGTAAAGAAGATCATGCCGTATCTGAAATATGAGAATGATCCTTACGCGGTAACGGCAAACGGACGTCTGTACTGGATTATCGATGCTTATACGACCAGCACCAATTATCCGTATTCTGAGCCTTACAGCGGAACAACCGGAGCGAGCAACTACATCCGCAACTCCGTCAAGGTCGTTGTGGATGCCTACAATGGAACGGTCAGATTCTACGTCATGGATCAGAACGAGCCGATTGCAAAAACCTACCAGAAGATTTATCCGAAACTCTTCCGGAACTATTCGGAGATGCCGGCAGAGCTGAAGCAGCACATCCGTTACCCGAATGACCTGTTCGAGATTCAGGCGAAAATCTACAGCCGCTACCATATGAGCAATGTCCGGGTATTCTACCAGGATGAGGACCGCTGGTCCATTGCAGATGAGATTTACGGAACCAAACAGCAGCAGATGACGCCGAATTACTATATTGTCAATCTGCCGGGAGAAAAGGATGCGGAATTTATAAATTCAATTCCGTTTACGCCGAAATCCAAGCAGAACATGACAGCGCTGATGATTGCCAGGAACGATGGAAAGAATTACGGAAAGATTCTTCTCTATGAGTTCCCGAAGAGCAAGACTGTCTACGGACCGATGCAGGTAGAAGCGCAGATAGACCAGAACACCGAGATTTCTCAGGACTTCTCCCTGTGGAGTTCGGCGGGGTCGCAGTACAGCAGAGGAAATCTCTTCGTCATTCCAATCAAGGATTCTCTGCTCTATGTAGAGCCGGTATACCTGGAGGCATCGAATTCAGCCATCCCGGAAGTCAAGCGGGTCATCGTCGTTTACGGCGACAAGATCGCCTATGAGAGCACCCTTGGCGATGCGCTTCAGGAACTGTTTGGCGACAACGGAGGCGCAGATACATCCAAGACCGTGAAGAGCGGCAAAGGAAAGAAGAGCAAGTCGCAGATGGACTACATCCGCGAGGCGCAGAAAGCCTATGACGCTGGCCAGAGCGCTCTGAAGGAAGGCGACTGGGCCGGATACGGCAAGCAGATGGATGCGCTGAAAGAAGCATTGGATCACTTAAAGTCATAACGATGAATTTGGCTGTTCACCCGCGGGGAAATTCCCCCGCGGGATGATATAAATCAGCATGGAAAAAATGTAACATACTGCTGTTTTGAGAACATTGGAGGAATACAGATGTTTGCGTTTGATACAGAAAAAATGCTGTTCACGATTACCCCGGATCAGCATACGACAGAAAAGGTCACAGAAATTCTGCAGGCACATCCGGAAGTTGAATACGTGTCCATGGTCGGCATCGATATCGGCGGCCATGATACCGATGAGAAAATCCCGGTGAGTCTGTTCCTGAAGGATATGGATGACATGCTGGAGAACGGAGTGCAGACAGACGGATCCAGTGTTGTCCTGCCTAAGATTGCCGACCTCGGCAACGCGAAGGTCTGCATCATTCCGGATAAATCCGTAAATTGGTATGTTGACTACAACTACCGGAACATCTGCCACAGTGTCGGAGATCTTCCGGTGGGAACGCTGCGGATTCCGTGCTTCCTGATCCACAATGATGATTTCTACTGCGGATCCCGCTCCATCCTGAAGAAAGCAGTCAGCTATTTCAAGCAGCAGGTTATGGAGGAAATCAAGGCGCATCCTTATGTGCTGAACTATATTGACGGGGTAAACAGTCCGGATGACATCGATCACCTGACCATTACCAGCGCTACCGAGCTGGAGTTCTGGGTAAAGACCCCGGACGACAAGGGTGACCGTGAGCAGCTGTTTACCGCTCAGGTACTGAAAGAACAGTACTGGAAGAGAACCTACGGAGATGTCCGTACCGCTCTGGAGGAAACGCTCCGCATCCTGGATCATTACGGATTCAAGATTGAGATGGGCCATAAGGAAGTCGGCGGTGTTAAGGCGCAGATGGGAAATACAGGACATTACGATCATGTCATGGAGCAGCTGGAAATCGACTGGCGCTTCACCGATGCGCTTCAGGCAGCCGACAATGAGAATCAGATTAAATACGTTGTACGTGACATTTTCACCCAGCACGGACTGGATGTAACCTTTATGGCCAAACCGTTTGAAGGCGTTGCCGGAAGCGGAGAGCACACCCATATCGGACTTGCCGCCACCCTGAAGAACGGAAAGACCGTCAGCCTGTTTGCTCCTGCGGACATGAAGAAAGACTTCATGAGCCCGATCGGATTCGGCGCGCTTATGGGAATCCTGAAGAACTACGAGGTCCTCAACCCGTTCATCAGTGCTTCCAACGATGCACTGAATCGTCTGAAGCCTGGATACGAGGCTCCGGTCTGCATCGTCACATCCCTGGGAAAGAGTGTGGAAGAGCCGTCCAGAAACAGAACTGTTCTGGTTGGACTGATCCGCGATGCGAAGAAACCGCTGGCTACACGTTTTGAGCTCCGCGCACCGAACCCGAAGAGTAATACCTACCTGGTTCTGGCAGCCTCTTATCTGGCATGCATAGACGGAATTCATGCGGCTCTCGATCTTGAAAAGACACCGGATGAACTGGAGAAATCTTTGTCGAAATCCTACGGAGAAGAGGACTTCTATCTGGAGAAGAACCGTGAATACAGAAGTGAAGAGGATGTATTCGAGAACTTCACCGAGGAAGAACGCAACCGCCTGTTCGGCAAGGCACCGGCAACGGTATGGCAGAATCTGAAGGCCTTCGATCTGTACCCGGACAAAATGAAGATTTACAAGAATAACGACATCTTCCCGGATCTGATCATCGAGTCCTACCGCGCAGCCATTCTGGCACAGTGGAAGACCGAGCTTCACGACAGGCTGATTCCGTCCGTCATGGAATATGTCCGCGGATGCAAGCGTCTGCATAATTATGACGATTTCACGGACTATGACGTGAAGAACTGGAATGAGATTGATGCGCTCCGTCATGAACTGGCGAAGGACACGATCACCGATAAGGCGCTGCTGTCCAGAACCAAGCAGGCACTGGATGACGGTCTGTATGATGTCGCATCTGACCTGCAGCTGGAGGTCAAGGCAAAGAAGGAAAAACTTACCCAGCTGTATGAGAACTATAAGAAAAACCTTCTGTAGTCTGCGTCACGCGCGGAGTGCGGATTGTTATATAAAGCTGCAGTTAAAGCGGCGGAATGGAGAGAACTATGTTAGATATTAAGAAAATCAGAGAGAACTTTGACGGCGTCAAAGAACGTGTCGAGTTCAGAGGAAAAGGTGATTTCGGCCTGGATCATGTCCGTGAGCTGGATGAGAAGCGCCGTGAAGTCCTGGCAAAGGTTGAAGCAATGAAGAACCACCAGAACACGGTATCCCGTCAGATTCCAGATATGAAGAAGAAGGGTGAAGACACGACAGAAGTACTGGCAGAGATGAAGAAGCTGTCCGGAGACATCAAGGAACTGGACAAGGAAGTTTCTGCTGTTGAAGAAGAACTGAAAAACGCACTGCTGTCCATTCCGAACCTTCCGGACGAGCGTGTTCCGGCAGGCGCTGACGATACAGAAAACGTAGAAATGCGCAAGTTCATGGAGCCGACCAAGTTCGACTTTGAGCCGAAGGCACACTGGGATCTGGGAACAGACCTGGATATCCTCGATTTTGACCGCGGATCCAAACTTTCCGGAGCCAGATTTACGGTATATAAGGATATGGGAGCTAAGCTGGAGCGTGCGCTGATCAACTTCATGCTTGACACACACGAAAAACAGGGCTACCGTGAAATTATTCCGCCTTTCCTGGTAGGACGTCAGGCAATGATCGGAACCAGCCAGCTGCCGAAGTTTGAGGATGATATGTTCTCTGTTCCGCAGAGAGATTCCTTCCTGATTCCGACTGCAGAGGTTCCTCTGACCAATCTGAGAAGCGGAGAGATCATTCCGGAGGCAGAGCTTCCGCTTTACTACACAGCATACACACCGTGCTTCCGTGCCGAGGCTGGTTCTGCCGGCAGAGACACCCGCGGAATCATCCGTCAGCATCAGTTCAATAAAGTCGAGATGGTCAAGGTAGTAAAGCCTGAGACATCCTGGGACGAGCTGGAAAAGCTGACCGCCAACGCAGAAGAGATTCTGCAGGCTCTGAAGCTGCCTTACCATGTTGTAAGACTGTGCTCTGGAGACCTGGGATTCGGCTCTGCCATGACCTACGACCTGGAAGTATGGATGCCGAGCTACAACCGTTACGTAGAGATTTCTTCCTGCTCCAACATGACGGATTTCCAGGCAAGAAGAATGAACATGCGTTTCAGAAGAGAAGAAGGCGGCAAGCCTGAGTTCGTTCATACACTGAACGGATCCGGACTCGCAGCAGGAAGAACAACAGCGGCAGTTCTGGAGAACTATCAGCAGGCTGACGGCTCTGTTGTCATTCCGGATGTTCTGAGACCTTACCTCGGAGGAAAGGACAGAATCGTTCCAAAGAAATAGTAAAGGTCTCTGATTGATACAGAGAGGTAATATTTTGAAGACATTCCGCAGGATATTCAGTAAAGTATTCAGTCTGATTTTTAACCGGCTGACCATCGTACTGGCGGCGATAGCCGTTCAGCTTACCTACTTTATCATGCTTATCCTGCGGCTTTCTGCATATGCGCACTGGGTCAACATCTCATTCCGTACACTTACCGTCCTGATGATTGCCTATATCATCTGGCAGGACAGAAATCCGGCCTATAAAATCGGCTGGATTGTGTTTATGGCGCTGTTCCCGGAAGTCGGTGCGGTCTTGTTCATCGTTTTTGGCGCAAGAATGCCGAGCCGGGGAATAAGGCGGCGTCTGGCCCGTCAGGAAGCCCTGCATAAGAATGACTTCCTGCAGGTCGAGCCGCTGGATATGCTCGGAGAAAACCGGGAGCGCAGTACGGCCCGCTATGTGGCGGAACACGGCGCTTACCCGCTGTGGGACCACACGATGAATAAATATTATCCGGTCGGGGAGAAGCTGTTCGATGATATGGTGGAAGATCTGAAGAAGGCAGAGCACTTCATTTTCATCGAATATTTCATTATCTCCAAAGGAACGCTCTGGGATGAGATATTTCAGATTCTGAAGGAAAAGGCATCGCAGGGTGTGGATATCCGCATCATTTACGATGACGTCGGATCTATGCACAAGCTTCCGCGTCACTTCTCCCGTCAGCTTCAGGATGCAGGCATTCAGGTCATGGACTTTAACACCATGAAGCCAATCGTTTCTCTGGTATACAACAACAGGGACCACCGGAAAATTATGGTAATCGACGGGTATATCGGATACAGCGGCGGCGTCAACATCTCCGATGAATACGCCAACCGCATCGTGCGTTTCGGACACTGGAAAGACACCGGCACAAGGATTGAAGGTGAGGCGGTGTGGAATTATACCGTCATGTTCCTGAACATGTGGCACGCTTTCCGTGGAACGGACGAGGACTACCGCGCATACGGCCCGCACACCTGGCATCCGGGAGAATTCCCGAACGATGGTGAAGTGCAGCCGTTTTCCGACAGTCCGCTGGACGATGAAAACGTCGGCGAGAACGTGTACTTTGAAATGCTGAATCAGGCGCAGGAATATGTTTACATCTTTACACCCTATCTGATTCTGGATAATGAGATGGAAACCGCTTTGAAACTCGCCGCCAAGCGCGGTATCGACGTCCGTCTGGTCATCCCGGGAATCCCGGACAAGCCGCTGGTCTATGCCATGTCACTGTCCTATGTCGGGCCGCTGATCAAGGCCGGCGTAAAAGTCTATAAATACACGCCGGGATTCATCCACGCAAAGAGCTTCCTCTGTGATGGTAAACTGGGTGCTGTAGGCACGATTAACATGGATTACCGCAGTTTTTTCCTTCATTTTGAGAACAGCACGATCCTGTATCATACCCAGTCCCTCGACACCCTCTACCGCGACTGCATTGACACCTTCCGCAGAAGTACACTGGTTACAGAGAAAGATCTGAAGAAACACCGCATCGGCGCCATGATCGGCTTCTTCATGCGCATTTTCACCCCGCTGTTCTAGCAGGGACAAAAACAACCCGGGAAACGGAAACGCAAGGAGAAAGAAATGGATATTCCGAAAAACGAACATCTGCAGGACTATCTGCGCCGGCATGCAGAGAGCCGGCCGGTGCGTTTTCATATGCCCGGCCACAAAGGCAGGCGGCTGTACGACCGCTTTGGATACCGGGATTTTCTTCAGGATTTCATTGATGAGGACATCACAGAAATTCCAGGCGCAGATGACCTCTTTCAGCAGACTGGTGTGCTGAAGGATCTGTCGGAACGTTATCAGAAGCTGTACGGCTGCAGAAAATCATATCCCCTGGTCAACGGCAGCAGCTGCGGGCTGATCGCGGCCATCCTGGCTGCTGTGCCGCGGGGGGCAGAAATCCTGATCGCCCGGAACTGCCATAAGTCCGTGTTTAACGGAGCAGAGCTGGCCGGAGCAGAGCCGGCATACCTGTATCCGGAAATTGAGGAAAGCTTTGGTATAGCCGGAGAAGTCAGCCCTGACGAGGTCAGGGAAGGACTGAAGCAGCATCCGGAGGCGGCGGCTGTCGTCGTTACGAGCCCGAATTATTACGGGATTCAGAGCAATATCCGCGAGATTGCAGAGATCGTGCATGAACACGATAAGGTCCTGATCGTCGACCAGGCACACGGTGCGCATCTGCCCTTCTTTCAGGCACTGAAAGACGATGGAGTGGACGTGGATTTCCGCTGTGAAAGCGCGGAAGAGCAGGGAGCCGATCTGGTGATTTCCAGTCTGCATAAGACCATGGCGTCATTCGGTCAGACTGCACTTCTCAATCTGTGCAGTGACCGGGTCTGCCCGGATGATCTTCTGCAGGCGCTGCAGAAAACACAGACCAGCAGTCCGTCTTATCTGCTGATGGCTTCCATGGATATCAATGCAGATATTCTGGAAAAACACGGAGCAGAATGCATTCGTGACTGGAATGAGCAGATCCGCAGATTCTATAAAGAAGCCGGCAGAATCAGAGGTCTGGAAGTCATGCAGGAGCCGATGCAGGATCAGACAAAATTAAACATCAGCATGCGGCAGCTGGGGCTGAACGGGATGCAGCTGCAGGATGAGCTGATCAGAAGAAAGATCTGGCCGGAACTTGCTTCCGGCGATCTTGTCATGTGCCTGACCGGCATGGGATCTGTATGGGAAGATGAGGCAGCGCTTCTGGACGCACTGGAAGATATCTCTGACCAGCGGAAAATCACAGCGGCCGGGGGTACAGAGAGCTGTGCATTGAATAAAAAAGACTTAAATACACATAATGTATGCAAAAAAAAACAACACGCCAATTTGTTCCGTTTATCTAAACGGAAGCATGGAAGCCGGCGGATAAAAGTGCCAATACATGAAGCGGAAGGAAAAGTCTGTGCGGCGCCTCTGATCCCGTATCCGCCTGGAATTCCAATGATCTGCACGGGAGAAGTCTATACGGAAAGTGTCATAGATGCGATCGAAAAAATAAAAAAACGCGGAGAAGAAATCCAGGGACTGGATGCTGAAGCACATGTTTTTGTATTTCTTTAGAATGACATTTGAAAGTTTCGGGTGTATACTGTAGACGTATGGTTATAAAGGAATAATTCTATATATTCAAGAAAGGAAGGTTTCAGAGAGATGAGTTCATATGCAAAGCATTTGCATAGCATTAATGCTGGCCATTATAAGAACACGGCAGCATGTGAAACCGAAGTCATGCCTGTGCCGGACGTGGTAAAGATCCCACTGTCCCAGCACATCGGAAAACCTTGCGATCCCCTGGTAAAGAAGGGCGATGAAGTCAAGGTCGGACAGCTGATCGGTGATACAGATGCATTTGTAAGTGCGCCAATTCACTCCAGCGTCTCCGGAACCGTAACGGGAATCGATAAGTACCGTTCGGCCAATGGAGGCTACGACACGCGTGTCGTTATTGAAACAGACAAAAAGCAGACCCCTTGGGAAGGTATCAAAAAGCCGGAAATTACGGACTTCAAGAGCTTTATCAAGGCAGTCAGAGACAGCGGCCTTGCCGGAATGGGAGGAGCTTCCTTCCCGGCACATGTCAAGTTCAATCCTAAGAACCTGGATGAGGTTGATACGCTGATTGTCAATGGTGCAGAGTGCGAGCCGTTTATTACTTCAGACCACAGAACCATGCTGGAGGCACCGCAGGATGTTATCGACGGTGCACTGACCATCATGAAGTACATGGGAATGAAGCAGGGCTTCATCGGCATCGAGGATAACAAGCAGGATGCCATCGCAAAGCTGAATAAGATGCTGAGCGAGCAGAATGTTGCCAACCTGAAGACATTCCCGCTGCAGGCTAAGTACCCTAAGGGAGCTGAGCGAGTACTGATCTATGAAGTTACAGGCAGAAGAGTGGATGCCGGCATGCTTCCTGCAGACGCAGGCGTAGTCGTATCCAACGTTTCTTCCGTAGCGTTCCTGGGACAGTATTTCCGTGATGGAATGCCTCTGATCAAGAGAAGAGTAACGGTTGACGGAAACGCGGTTGCCCAGCCGAAGAATGTCATGACTCTGTTTGGAACATCCGTCAGAGATCTGGTGAATTTCTGCGGCGGATATAAGAAACCGCCTAAGAAGATCATCATGGGCGGACCGATGATGGGCCGTTCCACGATTTCCGATGAAGTTTCCATCATTAAGAATAACAACGCAATTCTCTGCTTCGACGCAGAGCAGGCTTATATTCCAGAAGAGACAGCATGTATCAACTGTGGAAGATGCCACGCGGCATGCCCGTTCAACCTGGCCCCGATGAAGTTTGCGGATGCATACAAGCATAAGGACGTAGAAGCTCTGCAGGAGCTGCAGATTATGCAGTGCATGAACTGCGGCAGCTGCTCATTTGTATGTCCTGCACATCGTCCGCTCGCTTTCATGAATAACCTGGCCAAGGGTCTTGTAAAGGAGGCAGGGAAGAAATAATGGAAAATAAAGTACAGCTCGGAACTTTGTCGATGAACTCTTCTCCACATATTGTGACGAAGCTGGACACGGCAAAAACGATGAAATACGTCCTGCTGGCACTGCTGCCGGCATTCTGCGTCAGCATCTATGTATTCGGAGCACGTGTAATCGCTCTGACAGCAGTCTGCGTCATTGCAAGTGTGTTCTTTGAGTGGGCGTATGAAAAACTCATGAAAAAACCGGTTACCATCGCAGACTTTTCTGCATGCGTAACAGGTGTCATCCTGGCATTCAATCTGCCTTCCGGATTCCCGTTCTGGATGGCTGTTATCGGCTGCTTTGTATCCATCGTCATCGTCAAGCAGCTGTTTGGAGGAATCGGAAAGAACTTTGCGAACCCGGCAATCGTCGGACGTATCGTTTTGATGCTCTCCTTCACAACACAGATGACAACATGGCCGGTTCCGCGCGGAGTCGACGGAACAACAGGCGCTACACCGCTGAACCTGATGGAAAACGGCGGACAGCTGGCAAGCCTGAAGGCACTGTTCCTGGGAACAACCGGCGGATGTCTCGGTGAGGTAAGTGCCCTGGCACTGATCATCGGAGGAGTATTCCTGATCGTAAAGAAGATTATCGATCCGATCATTCCTTGCTCCTTCATCGGTACAGTATTTGTATTTGCCCTGATCTACTATGGAGTCAAGGGAAGCGATGCCGGTGCTCTGCACATGGCACTCTATAATATCCTGGCCGGCGGAGTTATGCTCGGTGCGATCTTCTGCGCAACTGACTATGTAACATCCCCGATCATGAATAACGGAAAGCTGATCTTCGGTATTGGATGCGGACTGTTCACGATGCTGATTCGTCTGTTCTGCAACTATCCGGAAGGTGTATCCTTCTCCATCCTGTTCATGAACCTGTTCGTTCCACTGATCGACAGAACAACGATGAAGAGATACTATGCTAGTCTTTATGGAGGTGCGAAGAAGTAATGAAGAGTAATTTCTATAAAGAAAACGTCGCACCTGTCGTGGTACTGGTAGTCATCTGTCTGATCGTATCTGCAGCCCTGGCTGTAACATACGGAAAGGCACATCCGGTTATCGTAAAGAACGCTGCGGCATCTGCGAACCAGTCCAGAGAAGAGCTTCTTCCTAAGGCAAATGGATTCAAGAAGTATAACGGCAAGCTGACAACTCTGGAAGCGAAAAAGGTATACGTTACAGAAGCATATACAGCTACAAACAACTCCGGTGAGGTTATCACCGTTGTAACCAACTCATTCGGCGGTCCTCTGACCATGATGGTTGGTATTGATAATACCGGAGCAATTACGAACGTCAAGGTCACCGATCATTCTGATACACCGGGTGTCGGTACCAAGAACTGGAATTCTAAGACCAATATGGTTGTAAACCCGTATAAGGGTGTCAAGAAGCTGAATTCCACCAACGTAAAAGACGGACAGATCAAGTATATCTCCGGAGCATCTGTAACCGGTGAAGCACTGCATAAGGGTGTTTACTGTGCACTCCAGCAGGCAAAGAGCATGGGAGGTGCTAAGTAATGGAAAAGAAAGGCAGATTACATTATCTGACCGACGGAATCATTAAGGAGAACCCGGTACTGGTGCTGATTCTGGGTACCTGCCCGACACTGGCGACAACATCGTCTGTCATGAATGGTATCGGAATGGGCGTATCCACAACGGCCGTACTGATTCTTTCCAACATGGTAATTTCCGCGATCAGAAACATCGTACCGGATAAAGTAAGAATCCCGTGCTACATTGTAGTCATTTCCGGATTCGTAACTGTAGTACAGCTGCTGATGCAGGCATATACACCGGCACTGTATTCATCACTGGGTCTGTACATCCCGCTGATCGTAGTAAACTGCATCATCCTGGGACGTGCGGAAATGTTCGCAAATAAGCATAATGTATTCGATTCCATGCTCGATGGTATCGGAATGGGTATCGGATTTACATTTACACTGGTCATTATGGGTGCGATCCGTGAACTCTTTGGTTCCGGCACACTGCTCGGATTCCGTGTAATGCCGAAGAGCCTCCCGGGAATGTCCATTTTCACACTGGCATCCGGCGGATTCTTTGTATATGCTATCGTAATGGCAGCAGTAAACTATTTCTCAAAGGATAAGAGCAAGATCCGCAAGGACGTCGGCGATGTTGACCTGTTCCAGGAAGCACAGGATCTGAAGAAGAAGGAGGCATAGTGTCATGATAAAGTCATTAATTGTCATCTTTATCAGTATGATACTGATTAACAACTACCCTCTGGCTCAGTTCCTGGGAATCTGTTCCTTCCTCGGAGTATCCAAGGATCTGGACTCCGCCAAGGGAATGGGTTACGCGGTAATTTTCGTCATGGTTGTAGCAACACTTGCTACATGGCCTCTGCAGCAGCTGCTGAACGCTTTCGGCCTCGGCTATCTGCAGACCGTCGTATTCATCCTGGTAATCGCCTTCCTGGTACAGCTGATCGAAATGTTCATGAAGAAGAGCATGCCGGCACTGTACACGGCTCTGGGTGTTTACCTGCCGCTGATCACCACAAACTGTGCGGTACTCGGTGTTTGTATTTCCAACATCACAGATGGATACAACTTCATCGAGTCCATCGTTGACGCACTGGGCGGCGGCGTTGGATATCTGTTCGCAATGGTACTGATGGCAGGAGTAAGAACAAAGCTGGTCGATGAGGAGAATTTCCCGGAATCCTTCCGCGGAGTACCAATCGTACTGGTTACAGCATCAATCATGTCCCTGGCCTTCATGGGCTTCAGCGGCATGTTCTCATAAGGAGGCAGACTAGATGAGTATAGCAATTCCTATTATTCTGGTCGTTGCAATCGGATTCGTAGCTTCGATCTGCCTGACCTATGCGTCCCGTGTATTTGCAGTCGAAGTCGATGAGACAGCGGTAAAAATCCGTGAAGAACTTCCGGGCGCAAACTGCGGCGGATGCGGATACGCAGGATGCGACGACTATGCAAACGCTCTGGCAGCTGACCATTCCGTCCCTTGTAATAAGTGTGCAGTCGGCGGAGCTGCAGTAGCGGACAAACTGGCGCAGATTCTGGGCGTCAGCGCAGGAGAGGGTGACCGTCAGGTTGCTGTCGTAATGTGCAACGGAACATCAGAAGCATCTAAGAAAGTTATGGAATATAAGGGCATCAAGACCTGCAAGGCAGCAAAGTCTATTTTCGGCGGCATTAACCAGTGCCCGTTCGGATGCCTGGGATTCGGCGATTGCGAGTCCGCATGTCAGTTCGATTCCATCCATGTAAGAGACGGCGTTGCATGGGTTAACCGTGACACATGCACGAGCTGCGGCGCCTGCGTCAAGGCATGCCCGAACGGTCTGATCAGACTTGCACCGGAGAAGAACGTCGTGTTTGTCCGCTGCCATAACACACAGAAGGCAAAGGATGCGATGCAGGCATGCAAGAACGCCTGCATTGGCTGCAAGAAGTGCGAGAGCGTCTGCAAATTTGACGCGGTTCACGTAAACAACAACCTGTCTTACATTGATCCTGACAAGTGCAAGAACTGCGGAATGTGTGAGAAGGTATGCCCGACCGGAAACATCATTAATATGAGACTGGTCAAGAACGCGGCAAAGAAGAAAGCTGCTGCGGCTGCGCCGGTTCCAAAGAAAGCAGAAGCTGAAGGCACACAGCCAAACGCTTAGTTCATTCTGGGAACAGGAGAAACATCAGCTTCTTCTGTTCCTTTTTTTCGTTACTGCCTTTTAGATGAATACAGGTGAGGAAAAAGTGGATATCAAAGTAGATAACAAAATCAAAGTAATCGGCCACAAGAATCCGGATACGGATTCCATCTGCTCCGTACTTGCGTACACCAATCTGAAAAACAAGCTTGGCGGTGGAGAGTATGAAGCATGCAGGGCAGGAGAAGTCAGCGCAGAGACCCAGTATGTTCTGGACCGTTTCAAGGTTGAGGCGCCTGCGCCATGCTATAACGTCAGCAGCAAGGTGGAAGATCTGGATGTTGCCGAGGCTCCTGGAATCCCGCCGATGGCAAGCCTGCGTGAGGCCTGGAATGCAATGCGTGACTCCGGACTCAGTACACAGCCGGTTACAGACGATGAGGGAAAACTGGTAGGAGTCGTCACACTGAACGACCTGTCCAAGGGAAACATGGATGCCCTTGACGCGTATGTTTTGTCCAGAGAAAAGACTCCGGTAAAGAATATCGCTGCTGTTCTGGAAGGTGAGATTGTCACAGGAAACGCTGACGAGATCCTGACCAGGGGCAAGGTCCTGGTCGGCGCCGGCACTCCGGAAGCGTTTGAGAATAACCTGCTTGAAGGCGACATTGTCATGGTAGCAAACCGCGTTGACGCGCAGGTTGCGGCTCTGAATATGGGCGTAAAGGTTCTGATCGTCTGCCTGGGTGCAGAGGTTTCCAAGTCTGTTGCTGAACTGGGCGAGGCGAAGAACTGTGTCATCATCAAGACGAAGTTCGACACTTACGCTGCTGCACGCCTGATCATCCAGGCTGTACCGGTTAAGAATCTGATGACACCGGCTGATAAAGTCCGCTCATTCACTCCTGACACACCGGTAACGGAAGTAAAGGAGACCATGGATGCGACCCGCCACATTCACTTCCCGGTTCTCGATGAGAACGGAAAGTACATCGGCCTGATCAGCCGCAGAAATCTTGAGGTCAAAAACTGCGATAAGCTGATTCTGGTTGACCATCAGGAAACGACACAGTGTGTCGACGGCATTGAGGATGCGAAGATCATGGAGGTTGTTGACCACCATAAGATCGGCGACATCCAGACGAATGACCCGATTTACTTCCGCTGCGAGCCAGTCGGATGCTCGGCAACAATCGTAACGTCTCTCTATGAAGAGAAGGGCGTCGAGATCGATCCGACCACAGCAGGACTGCTGCTCAGTGCACTGCTGTCCGATACCCTGCTCTTCCGTTCCCCGACATGCACAGACCGCGATGTAGAGACCGGAAAGAAACTGGCAGAGATCGCCGGTGTTGATCCTGAGGAACTGGCTGAGCATATGTTTGAGGCCGGTGAGAATCTGGAAGGAAAGACGGCAGAAGACATCTGCTATCAGGACTTCAAACTGTTCGAGCACGGCAGCGTGCGTTTTGGCGTCGGCCAGGCAAGCTTCATGAGCGAGGCAAACATGAAGAAGGCAGAGGACATGCTGCTGGAGTACCTCCCGAAGACACTGGAGAAGGACGGCACATCCATGGTATTCTTCATGCTGACCAGCGTAAAGGACCAGAGCAGCCGTATGCTCTATGCCGGAGTTGATGCTGAGAAGACCCTGGAAGCAGGATTCGATGCCAAGGCATCTGACGACAGCGAGCCGGGAATCCTTCTGCCGGGCGTAGTCAGCAGAAAGAAACAGCTGATCCCGAACATCCTGGGCGTACTGGACAAATAGGAGACGCGCAAGGGAAATCCTGTCATCCCGCGTCCGTATGCATAAATAAATGTCAAAAAAAGAACGGGACCGTTTCTGTCCGCGATGAAACATCATCCGGAGAAGCGGTCCTGTTTTTCTATGCAATCAAAATTCTGCAGAATCCAATCTGATGCCGGTCAGAGGAATCCATCCGGCCGGCATCGTGCGGATCTGTCCGCATGCCCATGCGGTGCTCCCTACAGCGGTGCCGTCATAACCTGCAGGAACTTCCGGTCTTCTTTATGAAGGTGCGGGAGCAGAGCCTCCTCTACACGCCGGTGGTAGGCGTTGATCCAGTTGATCTCATCTTCTGTGAGAAGGCTGCTGTCAATGGCATCGCGCTCGTACGGGCAGAGAGTGAGCGTCTCAAAGTACCGGTCTCCCGCATTTTCTGCGCAGCAGAGCAGTTCGTTTTCAATGCGGACGCCGAACTTTCCTTCCAGATAGACGCCCGGTTCATCAGACTGAATCATGCCGCTGACCAGAGGGCATTCCACTTTCGGGTCGATGATGTTCGGACCTTCATGAACGGAAAGGACATGGCCGATTCCGTGGCTGATGCCGTGATTGAAATTCAGGCCGGTGTCAGTCAGCGGCTTTCTCGCGAGTTTGTCCAACGCGCAGCTGGAAGCATCCGGACCCAGGTGTGCGGTGGCCAGAGCGATATGGGATTTCAGAACCCGGGTGTACACTTCCTTCATTTCATCCGTCAGAGGACCCAGCGCGATGGTGCGGGTGATGTCCGTCGTACCGGTGGTGTACTGGCCGCCGCTGTCGACCAGAAGGAAGCCTTCCGGCTTAAGTTCAGCATTCGATTCTGCAGTCGGGAAGTAGTGGATCAGTGCGGCATCCGGGCCGTAGGCGGAAACCGTCGGGAAGCTCAGATCAAAGCACCCCGGCTGCTCCAGGCGTCGGCGTTTCAGATATTCTGCGGCATCCATCTCCGTAATCGTGTGCTTTGAAACGGTGGTTTTCAGCCAGTGGATGAACTCCACCATAGCACAGCCGTCATACACCATGGTTTCGCGGGTGGATGCGATTTCCACATCATTCTTTATCGCTTTCATCATCTGTGCAGGCGTCGGCTCATCGATAATGACATGGCGTTCCGCCGCAGCCTGGTAAACGGCCGCGCTGACCGTGTCAGAATCCATCCAGATTGTATGATCCGGCGGCAGTGTGCGGAGGACATTCTCGATTTCGTTGTAGTCACGGATGGTCAGAAACCCCAGATTCTCCTGCGGTTCATCGGAGTCCTCTGCTGCATCGTTGATTTCTGCGCCCGGCAGAAGGAAAAGCTGCGCCAGCTGATCCGGATTGGAGCTGATGAGCAGATAGGAATAGAAAACCGGCGTGCAGGCGATGTCCGTTCCGCGCAGGTTCGTCGTCCAGGCCGTTTCCGTCAGATCGGACAGAAGCATCCAGTCTGCACCGGATTCAACCATTTCACGCATCAGCCGGTTCTTTTTCCGGGATGCAGGAATTCCTGAGGAGGAAGGCGGCAAAACATAAAGCGCAGAGGGGTTAAGGGGCGGACGGTTCGTCCAGATGCTGCTGATCAGGTCGACATGCTCTTTCAGGGTGACGCCCATCGGAGAGAGCTGCTGCTCCCAGACATTGGCAATTTTGGCGCTGACCACGCGTCCGTCAAAGGCCAGGACCATGCGGCGGCGTTTCTTTACCAGCTGCATCAGAAGACCCAGCACGGTCGGGACGCCTTTCACGCCAATCTTCATCAGGGTAATTCCGCTTCCCTCCAGCTGTTTTTCAGCCTGCAGGAAGAATCGTCCATCGGTCCAGAGCCATGCATTTTCTCTGGACACAAGCAGCCAGGCAGATTCTCCGGTGAATCCGCTGAGGCATTCAATGGCTTTGAAATGCGCATGGGGAAATTCCGAGTTGTGCGGATCCGTCGGCGGAATAAAGTAAAAATCAATGTTCTTTTCCTTCATTTCTTGTTGAAGTGCAGTAATTTCATCTTTCATTATTGTGATCTCCATATATGTATAGTTTTTTGTTTTTATATGCGGCCGCAGGCAGGAAATTTCCTTGCCTTTTCAGCTTTTGTCCTGCTGAAAATCAGTGCAGGAGGCTGCGCGGAATACGGCGGTCGATGATGTATGCGACGATGCCGATGCCGATTCCGGAGGCGATTCCGGTGAAGACCAGAATCGGGAAGTAGAGGAACATCTTGAGGTTCGAAACCACGAAACTGGCGACGAGCAGCTGTCCAAAATTGTGGGACACACCGCCTGCCATGCTGACGCCGATCATGGAAAATTTCCCGGTTTTCTTCAGCAGAACCATGATCAGGAGGCTGATCATTCCGCCGGCCAGCGAGTAGAGCATGGCCATGACGCCGGTGAAGAGCAGGCCTGCCAGGAAGATGCGGATCAGGTTGATGAAGAAGGCATAGCGGGCATCCAGCTCGTAGAGGGCGATGATGATGATCAGGTTGGCCAGGCCGAGTTTTACGCCCGGAACGCCGACATTGATCGGCAGGATCGCCTCGATGTAGGAAAAAATGAGCGCGAGGGCGGAGAACATCGCGGATGCGGTCAGCCGCTGGGTGCGCCTTGTGTGCTGGTTAGTGCGCGACGGCATCGTATCCTCCTCCTTCCTTGCTGCTGCCTTTTCCGACAATTTCCAGACTCACGCGGTTCGGAAGGCAGACGATGCTTTCGTTGGCGCGGGAAATCGGCTTATGGTGCACGCAGATCTGGTTCTTGCAGCTGGCTTCCAGCATTTGCGCGGTACCATTCTTTATGATAAACTTATTCGTATGTCCGTTCTGACGTATGGTAACGGTGCGGTTTACAGCCAGACTGTATTTTCCGTACAGTTTTCCGTTCACCTTGGCTTCGACATATTTTCCGGTGACATTGCCCCGGACGGAGAGCCAGGAGAACAGAAATCCGACCGCCAGAAGGGCAATCAGAAGCAGAATATCTGCTTTTTTTATGACTTTGAACATATCAAAACTCCAGAAAGGGATATATTCTATGAAAAAACTGATCACAGTCATTCTGACGATTGTCATGACTGCATGCATCATTATACCACAAACCGCCTGTGCGCCGCAGAAATCAAAGTCGGATTCTGTCCCGTCTCACACAAAGGAAAGCTACTATTTTGATACGATCTGCAAGATTACCATCTACAGCATGTCAAAAAACAAGGCGGACGATATTATCGCGAAGGCCTTCAAACGCTGCAGTCAGTATGAGAATATCCTGAGCAAGACCAAGAAAGGCTCGGATATCTGGAAGATCAACCACGCGGGTGGGCAGCCGGTTCAGGTGCATCCAATCACGGCGCAGATTATCAATGAAGGAATCAAGTACGGGGATGAGACGAACGGACTGTTCGACATCACCATCGGAAAGGCAGAGGATCTCTATAACTGGCATGCGGAAAAGCATAAGCTTCCTACGGATGCGCAGCTGAAACATGCGGTAAAATACGTTGGATATAAGCAGATTCATGTCAGCGGGAACACCGTAACCATGGGCACGACTGAGGGAGAAATCGACCTGGGAGGAATCGCGAAGGGCTGGATTGCTGACCATATCGGTGATTATCTGCAGGAGCTGGGCGTAAAGAGCGCGATTATCAGCCTGGGCGGAAATATCGTCTGCGTGGGAAACAAGGCCGGAAAGCCTTTCCAGATCGGCATTGAAAAGCCGTTTTCCGAGATGAGTGAAATCGTCGGAAGCACGACGGCAAGCAATAAGACGATTGTAACGTCAGGAATTTATGAACGCTATTTCCGCAAGAACGGAAAGCTCTATCATCACATTCTGGAGCCGACAACGGGACGCCCTGCGAATACCGACATCAGCGGCGTGACCATTATGGCCGAAGACGGACATTCCGTCGACTGCGATGCCATGGCAACCACCTGCCTGCTGATGGGCCGGAAGAAGGCTTTGAATTTTATCGAGAAGAAGAAAGGCTATGAATGCCTGATCATCACACGCAGCGGGAAAATTTACAAGACGAGCGGATTTAAGTTTAAGAAGGAATCTTAAGCTGCCGGGCAGTATCCTCCTGAAAATGCATGAAACAGAATACAGGACGCAGAGCCTCTGACCGGGCCCTGCGTTTTTTCTTGTCCTCAGTTATTTTCTGTGACGGGAAATTCCTTTAGAATCTGCCGCCAGCTTTCTGTCATATCCTTTACTGCATCGGAAATCTCTTCCAGCGGAATCTGATTATAATAGAAGAGAAGGCCGCATTTTCCCGGAGCGGATTCTGACGGAAGCGGCAGGATTTTCAGGCGGAGGGCTTCGGCAGCACCGCAGAGCCGGCGGGAAATTTCCGGCGCTGCCTGGTCTGGAACGGTTTCCGGAAGACGGACGACCAGCGGAATGTGGATGCCGGAACTCCGGTTCAGGGTGGTCAGGAAATCAGGAGCGCTGTGCTCCAGTGCGCGCAGAGCGGTTTTCAGTTTCTGCGCGTAGAGGGTGCGGAGCTTTTTCAGATGGATGCCGTAGTAGCCGCGTTCCATGTAGAGGGCCAGGGTCAGCTGTTCCGTCTTGGAACTGGTCTGGTCGTACTGGGATTTTATGCTCTGGAAAATTTCTGCAAGGGGCTCCGGCAGGACCATGTAGCTCATACGGATTGCGGCAAACAGGGTGGAGGAGAAGGAGCCCAGGTAGACGACGGGAGAGCCGGTCCGCAGCCCCTGCAGGGAAGGAATCGGTTTTCCGAAGTAACGCAGTTCACTGTCGTAGTCGTCTTCCATGATCAGGCTGTGATTCCGCTCCGCCCAGTCCAGAAGCTGATAGCGCCGTCCGACCGGCATGACGCTTCCGGTCGGAAACTGATTGGAAGGATTGACATAGACGGCGGAAGAGACGTTCTCCGGCAGCTGCTCGATGACGATTCCATCCTTTCTGACGGGAATTGGCATAACGGAGTATCCGTTATCCCGGAAAATTTTCTGCACCGGCTGATATCCCGGATCTTCCGTGGCGATCAGATGGACATTCATTTCATTCAGAATCCGTACCAGGTGGCTGGTCAGCTGCTGTGTGCCCGCGCTGATGACAATCTGCTGAGGAGTACAGTTTACCCCGCGAGCATTGTAGACATAGCGGGAAATTTCTTCCCGGAGCGCCGGCTCTCCCTGGGGATCAGCTTCAGAGAGAAGCAGAGACGGGTATTCATTCAGAACCTTTGACATACATTTTTTCCACTTTGCATAATTGAAACTGGATAAGTCATAGCGGTATTTCGGCTCCCGGGTGATGGATTTCTGAAAGGATTCCCGGTGAGCCTCTGCGGACGGGCGGATCTGCGGTGCCGCGCTGCGCAGATCTTCCGCGTAGTATCCGGACTGGGGGCGGCTGGCCGCGTATCCTTCTACAACCAGCTGGTTATAGGCGGCCTGCACCGTGGTGATGCTGACGGAAAGCTGCAGGGAGAGAACGCGCAGCGAAGGCAGTTTTTCTCCCGGCTGTATCCGCCCGTCCTCAATCGCCGCCTGGAACCAGTGAAACAACTGTGTATACATTGGGTCCTTGGAATTGTGGTCAAGAACCAAAGATAATAGGTTCATTTTCCTTCCTCTCTTTAACTGTATGTGTAAAAATAAATAAATTTGCCTATTTCTATAATAACACTTCGGTGCTATCATAGTCTACACAAACAAGATAAAGGGAAGGGAGTTTTAATCATGCAGAACGGAAGAAGAGAAAGTAAACTGAACACACTGGTACTCACCGCAATGATGATGTGCCTGATTCTGGTTTCCACATATTTCTTTAAGATCCCGACGATTGCAACCAAGGGATATGTACATCTGGGCGATGCGGCAATTTTCCTCGCTGTCATGCTGCTCGGAAAGAAAAACGGCGCCATTGCGGCAGGTATTGGTTCCTGCCTGTCTGACCTGATCGGCGGATACGCTTACTACGCACCGTGGACCCTGGGAACCAAGTTCCTGATGGCCCTGGTCGCAGGTCTGTTCCTGGACCACGCCGCAAAGAAATATGCCGGAAGAGAAAAGCACCGTCATATTCTGTCCGCATTTGAGATCTTCGGCATGATCGTCGGAGGATTCGTCATGGTTGCCGGATATGCTCTGGCTGCAAAGGTAATGTACGGAACTTGGGCCATTGCCCTCGCCAGCGTACCGGAAAATATCGGCCAGTTCAGTGTCGGCATCGTCATCTCCATCGTCGTTGCCACAGCACTGCAGCACACACCTGTACGCCAGTATTTCACCAGCACAAGCATGTGTGTAAAAAGCGCAAATTAGTGTTTAAACCCATGTCCTTAAGGATAAGAAATTATATAAGGCAGAAGAAGAGAGGCCGGTTTAATCAGGCCTCTTTTCTTATACGCAGAGGGCCGGCTGCAGGGCCCTTTTTTCAACGATACAAGTGCCGCAGGAGAGCCGCGGCCCGGAAAAGAAGACGGGCCGGAAAGGAAAGCACCATGGCGGCAGGATAGGGGACAAGAGAATGAGTACAGCACAGGGGAGACACGAACTGAATTATTTTACCATCGGTTCATCCATCGGCGGAAACCAGGAATGGTTCTGTGATCCGATGATGCGTCTCGGCGGATGCGCCGCGGAAACCGCCTGCGACAGTTCCATCTGGTTTTCACTGCATTTCGGCAGACAGCTCTATCCGTTCGATGTCCACAATCTCAGAAAGAAAGACTATAAAGCCTTTGGTGCCCAGATGAAACCTTACCTGAGACCGAGATTCCGCGGCATCGACCGCCTCAGCATTTATACAGATGGATTCGGCGCCTACCTGCGCCAGCACGGAGAGACCGGCATCCAGATGGAAGAGTTCTCCGGAGACATGCCGCAGGAAATCGCCTTTCAGCGAATTGCAGGGCAAATTGACGCGGAAATTCCCGTTCCGATGCTGATGTTAAAACATCAGGACCGCCGTTTTGAGGATTACGTCTGGCACTGGTTCATCCTGGCCGGTTACGACGCAGACACCCGGCAGGTGAAAACCGTCACCTACAGCGAGGCGGAATGGGTGGATTTCCCGGCACTCTGGAACACCGGTTATGCGGAGAAAGGAGGGCTGATCCTCTTCCATCTTTCGGATGAGGAAGTCAGTCAGGCTGTATAAACTCCCGGAATGTGATAAAATATAGATAGTAACGGACAAAAGTAATGCGCAAGGGAAAAGAACGATGCGGATAACGGGAGGCATATTATGGATCCGAGATTAAAGAAAATCGTAGACGCGTCAGATAATATCGTATTTTTCGGAGGAGCAGGAGTCTCTACGGAAAGCGGAGTACCGGATTTCCGTTCAGAATCCGGTCTCTACCACGCAAAACAGAAGTACGGCTATGCGCCAGAAGTCATGCTGTCACACACCTTCTATATGCAGCACACGAAGGAATTCTGGAAATACTATAAAGAAAATCTGATCCATCCGGAAGCAGAGCCGAACGACGCGCATAGGGCGCTGGCGAAACTGGAGCAGATGGGAAAACTGAAAGCCATCGTCACCCAGAACATCGACGGCCTCCACCAGAAAGCCGGCAGCAAGACTGTTTATGAAGTCCACGGCAGCGTCAACCGGAATTACTGCGAGAAATGCCATAAGTTCTATGATCTGGACTACGTTATGGATGAAAACAACTGCAGAGACGGCATTCCTTACTGCAGCTGCGGCGGCAGAGTCAAGCCGGATGTCGTTCTTTATGAAGAGTCTCTGGATGAGGCACAGATCACCGGCGCAGTGAACGCCATCAGCAATGCAGATGTCCTGATCATCGGCGGAACATCCCTGGTCGTCTATCCGGCGGCAGGCTTCATCAACTATTTCCGCGGCAGCCATCTGGTCCTGATAAACAAGTCCGAGACTTCCTATGATGATCGGGCAGATCTGGTGATCCACGATTCCATCGGCAAAGTCATGAAGATGGAATAACAAAACAGAAAGAAGCAAGGAGAAACTTGAATTTATGAATATCCTACTGGTGAATGACGACGGCATTCAGGCACGGGGAATCCGGGAACTGGCAGAGGAGCTTTCTTCCGCCGGTGACATCTACATCTGTGCTCCTGACCGGCAGCGCAGCGGAAAGAGCCATTCCATCACAATCGGCGAGCACATATATGTGCAGGATGTTTCCTTCCCCGGTGCCCGTGAGGCGCTTCAGACCACGGGAACACCGGCAGACTGCACCAAGATCGGCCTGCAGTTCTTTAAGGACCAGGGTGTAAACATGGACATTGTCTACTCCGGAATCAATCTGGGAAGCAATCTCGGAGTTGACACCCTGTATTCCGGAACGGTCGGATCAGCCATGGAAGCTGCGGTCAGCGGATATCCGGCGGCAGCCGTTTCTGTAGGCGGCCATACGCCGGAACACTTCGAGGCCGCCAGAGCCCTTGCGCGGTGCGTTTTGTCGATGAAAGACGAGATCCCGGCCGATTCTCTGATCAATATTAATGTCCCGGATCTTCCGAAGGAAGAGCTGAAGGGGGTTCTGATCACACGGCTGGGACACCGGAATTTCAAGGACGGCTTCCGGCTGCAGGAGGATGGCGGCTACAGACTCATGGGAAATCCACAGGACTTCAGTCAGGCGGATACGGCTTATGATCTGGCGGCGTTCGCGCAGGGGTACGCGTCTGTCACGCCGGTGTCGTTCGACCGGACCAATATGAAATGGCTGGCTTCTCTGCATGCTGACCGTTTCCAATATTAAATTCAGCCTATATCAGCCTATATAGATAAAGAGAATAAAGATCGTGAAATCTGTTTGACCTGTTTAATTCTATTGTGGTCATGGGTATAATGGGTTGGTAACGAACAGATGAGTACACGATAAGAACCGAAAGAGGCAGAGGCGCGCAGAAAAGGGGTTAGTATATTTATGAGCAATGAGAAATGGACACATTCACTGAGCCGTATGACGGAGCAGGATGTGGAAACGCTCAGAAGTTACTGTAATGGATATGACTATCAGGGGGCCGGGTTTACATTCCTTGCCAACTATATCTGGCGGCAGGATTATGATCTGAACTGGGAGGAAATGGATTCCTACCTGATGTTCGAGAATGTCTTCCAGATGGAAGACGGAAGAGATGCCGGTGTCTTCGTCATGCCGCTGACGAAAACCGGGAGCTATGAGAAGGAAAGCCTGAGAAAGGCGATTCTGGAAGGCCGGAAGAGATTTACGGAGAAGGGAATTCCGTTCTCTGTGCGTCTGATTCCGGGCGGACTGAAAGAAATTCTTCAGGAGGCTGTGCCGGAGCTGGAGTTCGAGCATGACCGCGACGATGACGAGTATGTCTACGACCGCGGCAAGCTCACTACCCTGAGCGGCCGCGCCCTTCATAAAAAGAAGAATCACATGAACTATTTCAAGAAGAATTTTGAATACGAGGCAAAACCGCTGACGAAGGACATGAAGTCGGAGATTATCGCCCTGACGGAGATGATCCGCGACGGAAAGGAGCGCTCGGATGATGAGATGCGCAGCCTGTCCGAGGAGCGTCACGCGATCCATGAAATCATGAATTTCATCGACCGCGACGATGTTTATTCCGTAGGCGTTTTCATTGACGGACGTCTGCAGGCATACGCCATCGGAGAGCGTATGAGCCAGGACACAGCGGCCGAGCATTTTGAGAAGGCCAATCTGCAGTTCCGCGGTCTCTATCAGGTTGTCTGCAGCGAGTTCTGCAAGCAGCTGCCGGAAGAGATCCGTTTTGTCAACCGTGAGGAAGACATGGGACTTCCGGGTCTGCGCCACGCCAAGGAGGCGCTGAAGCCGCATCATATGTCAGAGATGTATAATGCTTGGTTCCCGGAGGATAAGGAAGAACTGCTGAACATGGGACTGATCGGAAACCAGCTGGAGGAGCGTCTGCAGAAGGAGGCTTCCGGAGAGGAGAATCCCTCAGCGTCCATGAGCGAGGATCCGCTGCGCACCGCAGAGGATAAGATCCGTAAGGACGCGGAATTCCAGGAGCACCGCGAGGAGAAACAGTTCCAGGACCATGAGTGCGGCCAGCTCGTTCCGGACGCGTCAGGAGTCTGCAGCCATTGCGCGGCAGAATGGACCTGCAGTCTGGTACATACTGCGTAGACAAAATATAAACGCGCAAGAGCGCATCAGGAGTATACACGTGAATATCAACATACCAGAATATGTCACCGAAGTGCTGAAGAGGCTTCATGACGGAGGGTTCGAGGCGTATGTAGTCGGCGGCTGTGTCCGCGACAGCATCCTCGGCCTTGCGCCGGACGACTGGGATGTCTGTACAGAGGCGGAGCCGGATGAAATGAAGGATTGTTTCATCGGGCTCCGTTCTGTTGATACGGGAATTCAGCACGGGACAGTAACCGCGATTTCACAGGGGAAGCCGGTGGAGGTTACGACCTACCGGATTGACGGGACCTACAGCGACGGAAGACATCCGGATGACGTGACCTTTACGCGCAGTCTGAAAGAGGACCTGGCCAGAAGAGATTTTACTATCAATGCGATGGCCTATGATCCGGAGAAGGGGCTGATCGACCCGTTTTCAGGGAGAGAAGACCTGAAACAGCATCTGATCCGCTGCGTCGGAGAGCCGGAAAAGAGGTTTTCCGAAGACGCGCTGAGAATTCTCCGGGCACTCCGTTTTTCTTCCAAACTGGGCTTTGAAATTGAAGAGGAGACAGCAGGAGCGGTCCGCGAGATGGCGGAGACGGTCCGGAAAGTCGCGAGAGAGCGGGTCGGCATTGAATTTACGAAGCTTGTTATGGGTACCGGTGTTTCCGAGGTTCTTCCAGACTATCGGACAGAGCTTCAGAAATGCGGGATTTTTCCGATGGCAGACGATCCGGTTCTTCAGAGAATCCGTGAACTTCCGGAAAAACTTACGGAAAGACTCAGCGTGGTGTTTCCGGAAAAGCTGCGGAAAGCCCTGCGGGACCTGCGTCTGGACCATCAGACGATCGGAAGCTGCGAACAGATCCAGGAAGCACTTCGGGAGACGGTCAGCTGCGATAATACAGAACTTCGCCTTCAGATGATGCGCTGGGGCAGACAGGCTGTTTCCGATATGCTGGATATCCGGAAAGTTTATCCGGAAAAAGGAAAATCAGCGCAGGATGCGGAAGAAGCCGGACAGGAACTTCAGAACATCCTGAAATCCGGGCAGGCCTGGAATCTGAAACAACTGGCGGTCACCGGCCGGGATCTCATCGATGCAGGGATTCCTCAGGGAAGACAAATCGGCGCCCTTCTGCAGAAGCTTCTGGTCATGGTTATCGAAGGAAAACTGGAAAATCAGAAGGATATACTGAAGGATGAGGCGCACATCCTTTTCTGCAGAGAGAATTTATGATAGAATTAAAGACTAAGGATAAAGATCGCAAAAACTTTTATATACGATAAAAAACTGCATAAAGGATGGTAAGGATTATGGCGGAAACAACCAGACCAAAGAATTTTATTGAAAATATTATTGATGAAGATAATGAGAAAGGAACTTACGGAGGGGAAGTCTATACGAGATTTCCGCCTGAGCCGAACGGATTCCTGCATATCGGCCATGCGAAGTCGGTATGCCTGAACTTCGGCCTTGCAGAAGAATACGGCGGAAAGTGCAACCTGCGTTTTGACGATACCAATCCGACAAAGGAAAACGAAGTCTATGTCCGCCAGATCAAGGAAGACGTCAAGTGGCTCGGCTTTGACTGGAACAAGCTCTGCTGGGCATCCGACTACTTCGATAAGATGTACGAAGCCGCAGAAGAGCTGATCAGGAAGGGCCTGGCCTATGTGGACGATTCCACACCAGAGCAGATTAAAGAAGACCGCGGAACCCTGACCGAGCCGGGCAAAGAAAGCCCATACAGAAACCGCAGCGTTGACGAGAACATGAAACTCTTCCACGAGATGAAAGACGGCGCTTACGGAGATGGAGAAAAGGTTCTGCGCGCTAAGATCGATATGAGTTCCCCGAACCTGAACATGAGAGATCCGATCATCTACAGAATCTCTCACGTCACCCATCACAACACAGGAGACAAGTGGTGCATCTATCCGATGTACGACTTTGCGCATCCGATCGAGGATGCGATTGAGGGAATCACCCATTCCGTCTGCACACTGGAGTTTGAGGACCACCGTCCTCTTTATAACTGGGTGCTGGAGAAAGTCGGCTTCTGGCCTCATCCGCCGAAGCAGATCGAGTTCGCCCGCCTGAATCTGACCAATACCATGACCAGCAAGCGCAAGCTGAAAAAACTGGTGGACGAGGGGCTGGTCGACGGATGGGACGATCCGAGAATGCCGACCATCGCCGGAATCAGAAGAAGAGGATTCACACCGGCAGCCATCCGCGCTTTCTGCGAGGAAATCGGCGTATCCAAGTCCAACAGCACCGTTGACGTCGGCATGCTGGAGCACTTCGTCAGAAACGATCTCCAGAACCAGGTCGTCAGCAGAAATGTCGTAGAAAATCCGATCAAGGTCATCATCACCAACTATCCGGAAGGACAGAAGGAGATGCTGCCGGTTGAAAATAACAGAAACAACCCGGATCTGGGACAGCGCGAGATCCCGTTCTCCAGAGAACTGTGGATCGACGGCGACGACTTCATGGAAGTCCCGGTAAAGAAATACTTCCGCCTTTTCCCGGGCAACGAAGTCCGCTTCAAGGGCGCATACTTCGTCAAGTGTAATGAGGTCATCCATAACGAGGACGGATCCATCAAGGAACTGCACTGCACATATGATCCGGCGACAAAGGGCGGAAACAGCAGCGACGGCCGCAAGGTAAAAGGAACAATCCACTTCGTGGAAGCATCCACAGCCGTAAAAATCCGCATCCGCAACCTGGAGCAGCTGATGAACGTCGACGAGAACGGAGACTTTATCTTCAACGAAGCCTCCATGGGCGATACCTGGGGCTACGCAGAGCCGTCCATCGCAGATGCACAGCCGGGAGAGCGTTTCCAGTTCTTCCGCCATGGTTATTACATTGCGGACAGTAAGCTGACGACGGATTCGGAAAAGGTCTTTAACCGGATCGCGAGTCTGAAGAGTTCCTGGAAGCCGAATAAGAAGTAGTCTTTTCAGTGGCTTTTCAGCAGCTGCGGGAATCAGCTGCTTCCGGCGGCGAGCTCCGCATCGGACGAGACGGAGACAGGTAAAGGAAGACGTGCAGGAAATGTCGGCGGTCGTTGCAAACGGGTGACGGTAACGGTGCTCCGACCGCTCGTCATTTTAGCTGCACGTCTTCTGTCTCGTCAGCGATGCTTCGCAAAGCGTCATCACCGGATGCTGCCTTGATCATGCTATTCAGATACTGAAAACGACTGATTTTATATCGGATTCCAGTGTCTGTTTCAGGATCTGCGATCGGGTTAAAGGGAAATTTGCTGCAGGCGCTGCCGGAGTCTGACCGGGCTGCGCTGGCTGCTTCAAAAACAGTCAGACGTAAATCTGATATTTAATGATATTTCAAGCTCTGTGATTTTTTTGCAGAGTTTTTTGTCTATAAGCGATGAGATATGCTGGAGAACATGGGTCTTGTCCAGAATTTATTCAGCAGGATTCAGAATACCGCCAGCGACAGCATCGGAAGTGGCGACATCACCGGATCTGCGAATTAATGATATGAAATTGACAACCGGCAGCCGCGAAGCTGCGAAAACAGAAAGGAAACACCATGGATACTGGAATGACAGCCCTCGCCATCATCATAAAAGCCCTCGCCGGTGTACTGGCGGGCATTCTGATGGGGAACGGCGCCGTATATCTGTTTAATCATATGCCGGCGAAGTGGTTCACGGACTACGGGGAGAAGCCCTGTGAGGAACTTCTGAATACGGACGGGCAGAGGGTGAAGAGTTACCCGTGGAAGTACGTGTTTTCCATGTTTTTTGCGGCGGCGGCCGTGTATGGATTCTGCAGGGACTGGAGATACGGGATTGCGGAGCTCTGTATCTTCTGGCTTCTTCTGGAAATTGCCATCGGGGATAAGAAGTACCGGATCATTTCGGACGAGCTGGTAATTCTCCTGGCGGTCAGCAGCATCGGCATGATTCCCTACGTAAACGGCTGGAATGATATGCTTCTGGGTGCCTGCACTGGATTTTTCATTATGGGAGCCGGTGCCCTGATTGGAAGGATGGCATATAAAAAGCCGGCGGTCGGAGGCGGTGACATCAAGCTTTTTGCGGCGGTCGGACTGGCCGGAGGGGTGTACGGGATGCTTTCCATCTTCATCCTGACGGCGCTTTTGTCGGCGGGGCATCTGGTAATAAGGATTGCCAGAAAGACGGTGAAGAAGGGGGATGCTGTTCCGATGGCGCCCTATGTATTTTTGTCGGCGGTCATCTATTTCCTCTTTCTGCATGATCATATCGGAATCTGGGTCAGTACCTGGATGTAGATGTGAGGGCCGGGTTTCAGAATGGATGGCCGGAGAAGTGTAAAATGGAATTTTCTGGATGAACCGGGATGCGTGGAGCGCGTTTCCCCGGTTTTTCCTTGCGGAAATCTGTCAGAAAGGGTAAATTTTGTCCAGAAAAGTGTAGTCTGTGTGGAATTATGGCGCAGGAATAGCGGGAGCGTCGGAATTATGGTAAGATAAATCGGATAAGTGTCTCTTCCCAGATGACGGGAAGGACGGAGAATGAAAAGGAAATCAGAATGATTACAGGTAAACAGAGAAGTTATTTAAAGGGTCTCGCGCAGAAGCTGGATCCGACTGTATATATCGGAAAAGCAGGACTTTCCGAGATGGTCGTTAAATCGATCGATGATAAACTGAAGGCGTCGGAGCTGGTGAAGGTGAAGATTCAGGAGGGATGCACGCTGAACCCGAAGGAAACCTGCCAGAAACTGGCGGAAGAGCTGGACGCGGAGTTCGTGCAGGCGATCGGACGCCGCTTCGTCCTTTACCGCCGTGCAGAGAAGAAAGAGAAAAGAAAAATTATTCTGCCGCGCGCGTAAGGAGAAACGGGGTCGGAAATGACGGTCAGAAATGTTCTTCTGACAATTGAATATGATGGAACGCGCTTCTGCGGATGGCAGCGCCAGCCGAATGTGCGGACGGTGCAGGGGCTCCTGGAAGAGACGCTGACGCGGGTGCTGGGATTTCCGGTCTCTGTGGACGGAACCAGCAGAACGGACGCCGGGGTTCATGCCCTCGGACAAAGGGCGAGTTTTCAGGGAGAATACGGGCTGCCGGTCGAAAAAATTCCGCTGGTCGTCAACCGGATTCTGAACGGCAGAACGCCGGAACCGGGAGAAAACAGCGACCTGAGGATTCTCCGGGCGGAAGAAGTCCCGCCGGAGTTTCACGCCAGATACCAGTGTGTCGGAAAGACTTACGTCTACAAGATCTGGAATCTTGAGGAAATGCCGGTGTTCTGCAGGAATTACTACTGCCATACGGAGCGGCCGCTGGACCTTCAGGCCATGAATGAAGCAGCAGCATCGATTATCGGAAAGCATGATTTTCAGTGTTTTCAGGCAGCAGGATCCAATCCGCGGCTGACAACGGTAAGGACGATTTACGGCCTTCAGGTCAGGCGGGGAGAGGGCGCGGGAAGCGCCTCAGGCTCTTCTGACGGGCCGTCGGTGGAAATTGAAGTGACCGGCGACGGATTCCTGTATAATATGGTGAGGATTATCGCCGGAACACTGATTGAAATCGGACTTCACCGGATGGAGCCGGGAGCGGCGGCGGAAATCATCGCGTCCAGAGACCGGCAGAAGGCGGGACCGACGGCGCCTCCTCAGGGACTCTACCTGAAGGAAATCTACTATGATGCGGAGCGCATGAAACGCTGTGCAGGATGTCTGTAATCAGCCTGCAGATCGTGAAAAAGAGCTGGCTGTATAGTGAAGAGAAAGCAGCCTGATGTAATTCGGCAGAAAACGAGGAGAATATGGCAGATCGGGGATATATCGATAACAGAATGTCATGGGATGAATATTTTATGGAGATGGCGGAACTGACTTCGCAGCGGTCGACCTGTCTCAGGCGGCATGTGGGTGCGGTAATCGTGAAGGATAAGCACGTCATCGCCACCGGCTACAATGGCGCGCCGAAGGGACTGAAACACTGTGCGCAGATGGGCGGATGCCTGAGAGAAAAGCTGCATGTTCCGTCCGGTCAGCGTCATGAACTCTGCCGCGCGCTTCATGCTGAGCAGAACGCGATTATCCAGGCAGCGACCCTGGGACAGAGCATTGAAGGCGGAACCATTTACATTACCAACAGCCCATGCGGAATCTGCGCCAAGATGATTATCAATGCCGGACTGAAGCGGATCGTCGTCCGAGACGGGTATCCGGATGAGCTGGCAAAGGAAATTCTGGACGAGGCGGAAATGGACATTGAATACCTGCCGCATCCGGACGGACCGGAAGAAAATTCCGGAAAGACAGAAGAGGTGAAACAGGATGCAGATCACTAAATTTACCGTATTTCTCCTGTTCGGCCTGTCCTTTGTCATTTCTCTGGCGGTTACTCCTGTGGCCAGGTGGATCGCGCCGAGAATCGGCGCCATGGACATTCCTAAGGATTCACGGAGAATGCACACTCATCCGATTCCGCGCTTCGGCGGAATGGCGATGTTCCTGGGAACGATTATACCGATCCTTTTTTTTCTGCACAACCACTCCGGCATGATGGCGGCAGCGGTGGGCGGATGCATGGTCTATGCCCTGGGTGTGCTGGATGATCTGAAGAATCTATCGGCGAAACTGAAATTCGGTGTGGAGCTGTTAATTGCCGCTCTGATGTACGCCATGGGACTTCGGATCAAGCTGATCTCCAATTATTTCGGCAGCGGTGATCTGCACTTCGGAACGGCTGTATGCTTCATTGTCACCGTGCTGTGGATTGTCGGAATTACCAACACGATCAATCTGGTGGACGGACTGGATGGTCTGGCTGCCGGTGTGGCGATGATTGCGGCGCTGACGATCGCCTATGTTGCCTATATTCACGGAGATACCTATGGAATGATTCCGGTCTGCTGCGCGATGATTTCGCTGGCGGGAAGCTGCGCGGGATTCCTCCCTTATAACTTCTATCCGGCAGGCATTTTCATGGGAGACAGCGGCTCGCTGTTTCTGGGATTTATGATCGCGTCGATGTCGGTTGTCGGGCCGCTGAAGAGGTCTACGGTGATTGCGGTTGTCATCCCGGTCATCGTTCTCGGCGTTCCGATTTTTGATACCTTCTTTGCGATTTTCCGCCGATGGATCAATCACAGACCGATTATGGAGGCGGATAAAGGCCATCTGCATCATCACCTGATGGCTTCCGGATTCGGCCAGCGCCGTGCTGTGCTGATGCTGTATGGAATCAGCGGTATTATGGGAATGGCTGCAGTTCTGGTCAGCCGCGAACTGATTAAAGATGCGATCGTCCTGATGGCAATCGCAGGTATATATCTGTATGTGTTCCTGACCGACCCGAACCACAAGCTTCCGCATATCAAGGCGGTTGATACCAACAGGGAGGAAAAGCAGCAGCAGAGAATGGAAAAATGGGACCCGAAAGAGCAGCAGAAGTACAGTGAAGGTTTTTCATCAGAGGCAGATCAAAACAAAAGAGACTCTTAAAGGAAACTTAAGAGAAGTTAAGGAAAAATGAATACATTTGTGTCATGAACACATATAAATAGCGTAATTCGTTGTGCGCGCAGCTGAATTACGCTATTATTTTGTGAAGAAACCGTGAAGACTCTATAATCCTTAAAGGGTTCTTAAGAAATTCCGTTATAATAGGGCCATGTTGAACAGCGAAACGGAATCCGAGCAGTCCAAAGCAAGAAGGACAGAATGTACAGGATTCCGGATCAGTAATCAGGCTGATCTGTTAACTATTTTTAGAAGCGATAAGGAGTGTTTCACAAATGACATCTTGTATGAAAAAAATGACCGCAGGTTTGCTTATGGCAATCGCGATTGTGTTTGCAGCAGGATTTGGTATGCAGGCACACGCCGCATCGTCGACTACGATTAATGGACTGGCTGCCTACATGAGAACCCAGAATTCTTCACTGAGTGTTTCCAAGTCCAGACAGCTGGCTAACACATATGTAAATTACGCACAGCAGTACAATGTCAGCGCGAGAGTGCTGATGGCGATGTCCCAGTGCGAGAGCAGATTTACAGAGCGTGCATATAATCCGGCAGGCTACTACGGAATCATGCAGACCACCGCGCAGCTCGGAAGAACCTTCGGCGGAGTATCTGCGAGCAAGCTGTTTAAGGCAAAGTACAGCATCAAGACAGGATCTGCTTACCTGGCCTACAATCTCCGTTACTTCAACGGAAACTACACCAAGGCGATCACAGGCTACTGCGCAGGAACAGGTGCTGCGGCACGCGGTGCATCCACACGTCCGGCCAAGGTTCGTCTGGCTGTAAAGAACAACATCGACAACTACATGGAAAGCCACGGATACGATAATTAATCCGCAGAGCGGATCTTCATGTTCAATTGAATACTCTGGCACATGCCGCAGAACGTTTCCTTTTGTATGATTTTTCCCTTCCTTTCGGTGAAATGATTTTATGCGGCGGTGTCCTGGTAGAGAGGCTGTTTATGGCAGTCTCTTTTTTCATGCCGAAAATCGGATGAGCGGCAGCGTACAGACGGCGGCTGTGGAGCAGGGAGAGATCTGCGAGGCTGATTGAACATCAGGCTGCATACAGATCATGAAAATGCCTGGAGATCTGCTCCCACTGGCTCTTGACACCATCGAGCAGAATGAAGAGTTTGCGAACAGGGTGTGATGATGTTAGAATATATCCACGTATGTTTGAAACAGCGGAACGGCGGGGAGCGGCAGAAGAGGCGGTTTTCTCTTGCCGGGTGGATTTTGTCCGACAGACAGTGAGGAAGTGACAGAAGTGAAGTTTGAAACGATCGCATTCAGGGACGGAAAACTGGTTATTCTGGACCAGACCCGTCTGCCGAATGAAGAGAAATATATTGAACTGAAGACGAAGGAAGACGTTTATGACGCCATTAAGAAGCTGATGGTGCGCGGGGCGCCGGCGATCGGAGATGCGGCGGGATACGGGCTGTATGTCAGTGTCCGGGACAGCCGTGCGGAAAGCCTGGAGGCGTTTAAGAAGGAGGTCGGCGAAACAGCGGAGTACCTGAATTCTTCCCGCCCGACGGCGGTCAATCTGAGCTGGGCGCTGAACCGCCTGCTGAAGCGGCTGGATTCCTTTACAGGAAGTGTGGAAGACGCAAAACAGCTGCTGCTGGATGAGGCGGACGAGATTTTCAAGGAGGATGTGGAGTCCTGCAGAAAGATGGGCGAGTACGGGCTGACGCTGCTTAAGCCGGGCATGGGCATTCTGACCCACTGCAATGCGGGAGCGCTGGCCACGGCCCGCTACGGAACCTGTCTGTCACCGGTTTATCTGGGGGAAGAGCAGGGCTATGGATTCCATGTTTACGCGGATGAGACACGGCCGCTGCTTCAGGGGGCCAGGCTGACTTCCTGGGAACTGAAAAAGGCCGGTGTGGATGTTACGCTGATCTGCGATAATATGGCGGCTTCTGCCATGAGAAAGGGCTGGATTCAGGCAGTTGTGGTCGGATGTGACCGGATGGCGGCCAACGGAGACGGCGCCAATAAGATAGGAACGTCGCAGGTCGCGATTATGGCTAAGGAGTACGGCATTCCATTCTACATGTTCGTGCCGACTTCGACGATTGATCTCGACACTGAAAGCGGCGGCGATATCGTCATCGAAGAGAGAGACGGCGAAGAGATTTACCGGATGTGGTACGAGAAGCCGATGGCGCCGGAAGGGGTAAAGACCTTCAACCCTGCCTTTGATGTCACGGACCATAAGTACATCACCGCCGTAATTACGGAGAAGGGAATCGCGCGGCCGCCGTACACGGAGAGCCTGCGGAGACTGGTTCATGAGCTATAAGGTTACTCTGCCGGAGTTTGAAGGGCCGTTTGATCTTCTGGTTTATCTGATCGAGAGTTCGGAGATGAGCATTTATGACATCCGGATTTCGGAGATCACGGAGCAGTACATGACTTATCTGCATCAGATGCAGGATTGGAATATAGAGCTTTCCTCGGAGTTTATGGTGCTGGCATCGGAACTTCTGAGAATCAAGTCGAAGATGCTGCTTCCGGGGGCGGAAAAGGAAAAGAAGGATCAGGGCGTAGTGCGGGAAGACCCGCGTGAAGACCTGGTTCAGCAGCTGCTGGAATATAAGCGGTGCAAGGCGGCGGGGAAGGCCCTGCAGGAGCGTGCCCGCGAGATGGAAGATGTGTATGTCAAGCCGCAGGAGGATCTGTCGGATTACACGGAACATCCGGATGAGTATCTGCGTCTGGGAACAGAAGAGTTTATCCGCGCCTTTTCTTCATTTCTTCACAGAAAGAAGCGGCTGGAGGACACAAGAAAGCGATATACCACAATGCGCCGGGAGAAGGAGACCATGGAAAACCGCATGGCCATGATCCGGGACGTTTTTCTGAAAACCGGCAGGAAGGATGTGCTGGATTTCCGCCAGCTGGTGCCGTCCAGGACACGCATGGACGCCATCGTCAGTTTCCTGGCTGTGCTTCAGATGGTGCGGGGACACTATCTGAACATCCGCCAGTGGGGGCTGTACGGCGAGATTGAGCTTTCTTCCGGAAGCCGGCCGCTGGAGCAGTTCTCGCCTGAAGAAGAGGCAGAAAGAGCCGATGAGGATGGAGCAGGAGAGCATACATCCGGAAAAGATGAGCATACAGAAGAGAAGGGAGATTCATGACCGGAAGCAGAGAAATAATAAAATCCGCGCTGGAATCGATGCTGTACGTCTGGGGGCGTCCGCTCCCGGCGAGGGATGCGGCAAAGGTCTTCGGCCTGACGGAGGATGAGGCGGTTCAGCTCTTTCTGGATCTTCAGAAAGAGTATGAGGACCGGGACAGCGGCATCCGCATCCGCAGAATCCGGAACTCCTTTCAGTTCATCACAGCGCCGGAGAACGCGGAGTTTGTCCGCAGACTCTGCACACCGGTTAAGGAGAAGCGGCTTTCCCAGGCTTCCCTGGAGGTACTGGCCGTGATCGCCTATCTGCAGCCGGTGACCCGCGGACGGATCGACCAGATCCGCGGCGTCAAGTGCGACCGGGTCGTGGAGGGCCTGATCGATAAAGGACTGGTCGAGAGCCGCGGGCGTTCCTCGGGGGTGGGACGGCCGATTCTGTACGGTACGACAGACAAGTTTCTGGAGCAGCTGGGGCTGGAGAGCCTGGACGATCTGCCGGAGATATCTGAAGAGGGCATTCTGAGACAGGAGAGGGAAGAAGAAAGTATTCAGAATGAGGAATTGGAGACAAAAATGAAGGAGCAAGGGAATGTAATCATGGTCGGCATGCCATCATGCGGGAAAAGTACGGTGGGTGCCGCCCTGGCGGAAGCATCCGGGAAAAAGTTCCTGGACGCTGATGATGTCATCGAAAGACAGGAGGGCAGGACCCTTCAGGAAATTATCGATGCGGACGGAAACGACTACTTTTCAGATGCGGAGCGGCGCGCGCTGCTTTCGATCGATGCGAGAAATACCGTCATCGCGACGGGCGGAAGCGCAATTTTCGCTGAAGATGCCATTGAGCGTCTGCGGAAGACCGGAAAAGTCGTGTATATCCGGATTCAGGAATCGACCGTAGAAAAGCGTCTGGATAATCTGGACAGCCGGGGCGTGACCATGGAAAAAGGGCAGACCCTTGCGGACCTGTACAATCTGCGGACACCCTACTATGAGAAACATGCAGACATCACCGTTGACGGTGACGGAAGAGAAATCGCGGATGTAGTTGCGGAAATCTGTAAAAAGCTGTAGAGTATAACACGCCGGTAAAATTTGACAACAGCGCACAGTACCGGTAAAATATGAATAAATATATCCTATCAACAGAAAGGCGTGATTATCATGAAGAGAATTAAAACGATCCAGACAAGAGATCTGAACAAGAGCATTGCAGACGGCGGCTGCGGAGAGTGCCAGACTTCATGCCAGAGTGCATGCAAGACTTCCTGCGGCGTTGCGAACCAGAAGTGCGAGAAGAGCCTGTAATGATTCATCAGTACAAGCTGAACGGATACAACATTGTTCTGGACGTAAACAGCGGTTCTGTACATTGCGTGGATGATGTCGCTTACGACATCATCCAGCTTTTTTGTGAAGCAAAAGATCAGGGAAAAGAGCCGGACCGTGCCTCTGTCAGGGAAAAGATTCTGGCAAAATACAATGACAGAGACGATGTTACGCCTGAGGACATTGATCAGACGATGTCGGACATCGACGAACTGGAGCAGCAGAAGAAGCTGTTTGCGAAGGATATCTGGGAGCCGAGCGCGGGCATTCTGAAAGAGCGGCATACAGAAGTCAAGGCGCTGTGCCTCCATGTTGCGCATACCTGCAATCTGAACTGCTCCTACTGCTTTGCCAGTCAGGGAAGATTCCACGGTGAACGCGCGATCATGAGCCTGGATACCGCAAAACAGGCGATTGACTGGCTGGTAGACAATTCCGGCGACCACTACAACCTGGAAGTTGACTTCTTCGGCGGCGAGCCGCTGCTGAACTGGGATGTGGTCAAGCAGACCGTCGCTTACGCGCGTTCTCTGGAAAAAGAGAACCACAAGCATTTCCGTTTTACACTGACCACCAACGGTGTCGGAATCAACGATGATGTCATCGACTTTACGAATAAAGAAATGAATAATGTCGTCCTGAGTCTGGACGGCAGAAAAGAAGTGCATGACCACCTGAGAAAGTTCATCGACGGACGCGGAAGCTACGACGTCATCGTTCCGAAATTCCAGAAACTGGTCAAAGCCAGAGGGGACAAGGAGTATTATATCCGCGGAACCTTCACGCACAACAACGTGGATTTCACCGAGGACCTGTTCCATATGGCAGACTTGGGATTTGACCGCCTGTCCATCGAGCCGGTCGTCTGTTCCCCGGATGAGCCGTATGCGCTGACCGAGGAAGACCTCCCGGAGATTTTCCATCAGTACGAGATCCTCGCAAAATGGCTGATGGAGAGGGAAAAAGCCGGAAAGCCGGTCGTTTTCTATCACTACATGCTGGATCTTCAGGGCGGACCATGCATCTATAAAAGGATTTCCGGATGCGGATCCGGTACAGAGTACTACGCGGTTACCCCGTGGGGAGACCTGTTCCCGTGCCATCAGTTCGTCGGCGACGAGCAGTTCAAGATGGGAGACATCTGGCACGGCATCACGCGTGAGGACATCAAGGAAGACTTCAAGATGTGCAACGTCTACGCAAGAGAAGAGTGCAGAAGCTGCTGGGCGCGTCTGTACTGCTCCGGCGGATGTGCGGCCAACGCCTACCACGGAACCGGAAGCATTAAGGGCGTCTACGATTACAGCTGCAAGATCTTCAGAAAGCGTATGGAATGCGCGGTCATGATCCAGGTGGCAAAAGCACTTGGTGATCTGGAGCCGGACGCAGAATAAATCAGATGAATATATCCTGCAAAGGGCGGCGGCGTTTGCCGCCGCCTCTTCTACACGAAGGAGAGATTTCCATGAGAATCAATAAATACATCGCAGAAGCGGGAATCGCAAGCAGAAGAAAAGCGGATGAACTGATCCGCCAGGGCAAGGTAAAAATCAACGGAGCTGTCCTCACACAGCCGGGATACGACGTGCAGGACGGCGATGAAGTCGTCGTCTGCGGACAGCCGGTCCGCCACGCCGAGCAGAATAAGGTCTACTATATGCTGAACAAGCCGGCAGGATGCATCACATCCGTGCACGACGATAAAGGAAGACCGACGGTCATGGATCTCATGCAGGAAGTGGAAGAGCGCATCTATCCGGTGGGACGTCTGGATTTCCAGACCTCCGGACTGCTCTTCCTGACCAACGACGGCGATTTTGCCTATCATCTGACCCATCCGAAACATGAGGTCGGAAAGACTTATGTACTCCGCGCAGAGGGCAGCCTGAGCCATCGTCAGCTCCAGCTTCTGAGAAACGGGGTGAACATCGGCGGCTTTAAGACTTCCCCGGCCCATGTCCGTGTTCTGAAGTGCAATAAGCATTCCACCGTGTTGGAAATGACGATTCATGAAGGAAAGAACCGCCAGATCCGCCGCATGCTGGAAGCCGTCGGAAGCCACGTGCTGGAACTGGAGCGCATCGCTTACGGAAATATCGTGCTGGGCCACCTGAAACCGGGCAGATTTCGCAGGCTCAGTCCGTCAGAAGTTGCCTATCTGATGCAGAAGGCGTAAAAACCTTCAGAACCAGTATTTACGAACCATCATTGAATCACAGAAATAACGCAGAAAGGAGGATGGCATGAAGAATAAGAAGTTTACCGTTCTGGAAGGCGGACTTTCCCATCCGGAAGACAAGCCGGAGAGATCTTCCCGGCCGTCCGGCACCCTATACATGGACCGCAGTGCACTGAGCTTTCAGCATGCCTGGATTACCGACACCCGTCTGATGGGCGTGGTCTGCCTGGGAATCTGCTGGAGAATCATCGGCGGCACGCATGATGAATTTCTGCAGTATTTCTACTTCGATGCCGTGGAATACGGGTTTGACCGTTTCGATTATCTGATGGACCCGGGCGATGAGGAGAAGGAAGACCTGGAAGCATCCTATATCGGCGGCCTCGGCGGTTCCAAGCTCGCCGTCACCGAACGAGAGGCCGTGCATCTGGTCCACCAGTACGCGGAATTTAACCGCAGAAAGCAGCTCGATCTTCCGGACGGTCAGCCGATGTACCAGTTCCTCCTTCTGTCAAAAGATAATCTGACAAGGATGGAAAGCCGCCTGCTCCTGGAAAAATCCTGTATCCGGCCGAGAAGCCGCGTGGAGGCGGTCAACTACTTTCTCATGCGTTACACCGACCGGGACTGGGACGCCGTGTCCGTCCTGACCGACGGAGAGATCAGCCATGATCTGCTCGCTGAATACGGTCACATGGGCGTCTTCAGCAACCATACAGAAGATGATCCGGAAGATGAAAACAGCCTGGACTGCCGGACCATTGTCTCAGAATCTGACGACTCCAGTGAATTCTACCTGCTGATGAGCAGGTTCAGCTTTAAGGGCAGAAGCAAGAAAATCACGGATTTTATCGTCCGGGAAAAGATGGAAATTACCGACCAGGAGGCATATCTGAACCTGCTCCATAAAGAGTACGTCATGGTATTCGACTACACCGGACCGCTGGAAAGCTTCGGACGCCAGTCCAGCCGGCTTTTAAAGCGCGCCATGATTGTCCAGGAAGACGAAGGTACAACCTATATGCTCTACCGTCCGAACAACGACCATGCGCTGAAGAGCGACTTCCATCTCTATGATGATCTGATCGGCATCTACTATATGGGAAACATCGGCCAGCTTGTCATTTCCAGCAACACCCCGATGGACGCGAAGACACTGGAATTTGACCTCCTGACCTCCCCGGTCGCCAGATATCTGAAAATGAAACAGAACCTGCTGTTCAGCGAGCCCGTCATGAATAACTTCCTGATGAGCGGAATGGCAGATTTTGAGGATTTTCTGGACCTGATCAGAGAGTAGCTGCGGCAGTTTCAGAACAAAAAGAATAAGCAAGGAGTGCATGATGACGGAACGTCTGTATCAGAAAAATGTATATCAGAAGACCTGTACCGCGCAGCTGCTGGCAATCGCAGAAGGCAGGCAGGGCAGCGCCCTGATCCTTGACCAGACTGTATTTTGTCCGGAAGGAGGCGGCCAGGGAAGCGACCGGGGAAGGGCCGTAACGAAGACTGGAAAAACACTGGAAATAACCGATGTGCAGGAGGAAGACGGCCGTCTGCTCCACTATTTTAAAGCTGAAAGCGGCGCAGAACTGAAGGCGGGAGATTCTCTTGCGCTTCAGCTGGACTGGGACCTGCGCTTTGATCACATGCAGAGGCACGCCGGCGAGCACATTCTGTCCGGAGCCCTGCACCGCCTGTTCGGAGCCTTCAATCAGGGATTTCACATGGGTGAGGACTGCATGACCATCGACGCGGCCTTCCGCCCGGAGAGAGAAGTGACGCGGATGGCGGAACTGGATTCTTTTCCGGACTATTCTAAAGTAAGCTGGGAGATGGCGCTGGAGGCGGAGCGCGAGGCCAACCGTGTGGTCTGGCTGGATGCACCGATTCAGGTCAGCTATTTCAAGAACCGTGAAGAGGCAGAAGCCATGCCGCTTCGGAAAATGCTGAATTTTGACGAGGACATTTCTGTGGTTACCGTAGGGGATCCTGCGCATCCGCTGGACTGCTGCCCCTGCTGCGGAACCCACCCGGACTCTTCCGGCCAGGTGGGCCTGATCAAGGTCTACAAGGTCGAGCAGAACCGCGGCCGGACCCGGATTTACTTTGATGCCGGAAAGCGGGCGCTGGAAAATTACCAGCGCCAGTATGATGTGCTGACCCAGGCAGGCGAGCGGCTCTCCGCCGGCGAACAGGACCTTCTGGAAAAATTGGACCGCCTCATGCAGAAGGAGGATGAGCTGCATAATGAAGTCTATCAGCTCCGCCAGGCCAGGGTGAATGCGGCGGCGGAAGAGATCCGGCAGAATCTTCATCCGGGCCTCATGAAAGAGCTGAACGACCTGTCGGACGATGAACTCCTGAGGGTCCAGAAGAAACTGAGAAAAGCCGTCAGCGGCGTGATTTTCCTTGTGAAGCCTGCGGAGCAGGCGGTCTTCCTTTTGTCCGACGGAAAGGGGACAAAAAATGACTGTGCGGCGATGGTAAACGAACTCGCGCGGCCGCTTGGCGGAAAGGGCGGTGGAAAGCCGCAGAGCGCCAGAGTCCGCTTCGACAACTGTGAGACGATGGAAAAATTCCTCAGGAGCGCGGCGGAATTCGCCGAGTTAGACAAATAGCTGTGGTTGTATATTGCGCCGGACTATAGATTTAATATAATAAAAGCAATAAATCCTTATCGAGAGTGGCTGAGGGAATAGGCCCGATGAAGCCCGGCAACCTGTTACGGGGAATCGTACAAGGTGCCAAATCCTACAGGAGCAGGACCCTCCTGAAAGATGAGGAAAGGTTTGAAGATCAATCCTTTTCTCGTATGGAAAAGGATTTTTTTTTACAAGATACTTATGCAAACTGAAGGGAGTTAGCAGAAATGAAGAGATTATTTACCTCTGAGTCTGTAACAGAAGGACATCCTGATAAAATCTGCGATCAGGTTTCTGATGCGATTCTGGACGCGCTGATTGCGCAGGATCCGGACAGCCGTGTAGCATGCGAGACAACCACAACTACAGGCTATGTTATGGTTATGGGAGAGATCAGCACCAAGGGATATGTAGACATTCCGTCCACAGTAAGAGGAGTTCTGAAGGACATCGGATACGACCGCGCAAAGTACGGATTCGACTGTGAGACATGCGCAGTACTGTCCGCTATCGACGAGCAGTCCTCCGATATCGCTATGGGCGTTGATGAGGCTGAGGAATACAAGGAGTCTTCCGATAAGGATGATCTGGATAAGATCGGAGCAGGAGACCAGGGAATGATGTTCGGCTATGCCTGCAACGAGACACCGGAGTACATGCCGATGCCGATCGAGATGGCGCACAAGCTGGCACGCCGCCTGACCGAAGTCAGAAAGAACGGCACTCTGGACTATCTGAGACCGGACGGAAAGACGCAGGTTACCGTAGAATATGATGACGACAAGGTTAAGCGCGTAGACACTGTTCTGGTTTCCACACAGCACAGCCCTGACGTCACACAGGCACAGATTAAGAAGGACATCATCGAGCACGTCATCAAGCCGATCATTCCGGCAGAGTATCTGGATGACAAGACCCGTTTCATCGTCAACCCGACAGGCCGTTTCGTAATCGGCGGACCGCAGGGCGACTCCGGACTGACCGGCCGCAAGATCATCGTTGATACTTACGGCGGATACGCGCGTCACGGCGGCGGCGCATTCTCCGGAAAGGATCCTACAAAGGTAGACCGTTCTGCATGCTATGCTGCAAGATGGGTTGCCAAGAACCTGGTTGCCGCAGGCCTGGCTGACCGCTGCGAACTGCAGGTTGCCTACGCAATCGGCGTCGCTGAGCCGGTTTCCATTTCCGTAAACTCCTTCGGAACAGGAAAGAAAGACGACGAAGAGCTGGCTGAGATCGTAAAGAGACATTTCGATCTGAGACCGGGCGCAATCATCAGAGACCTGGACCTGAAGAGACCGATCTACCGTCAGACAGCAGCTTACGGTCATTTCGGAAGAACCGACATCGACGTTCCATGGGAGCACCTGGACAAAGTCGACGAGCTCAAGGCAGAACTGTAAGAAAGTGCCTTCGGCATGCCCGTGTTCTGAGTTCTGTGCGAACAGGGGCAGAGCTTCGCATAGCGGAGGAAAGGCAGTTGAAACTGCTGCATTCTGCATAAACAGGGCTGAAGATATATACGAAAATAAACGGCATTCTGCGGGATGTCGTTTTTTTCTGTTTAACGGGGGCGGATACCTGCCAGCTGCAGCAGTTCTCTTTTTCGATCAGATTTTTATGTAGTGCAGCTTCTTTTTTGCAGGAGACCGCGAGTGCTTTCATTCACATCGCAGCTGCAGCAGAAACTATCGCATCAGTTTTATCCCTTGTTCAACCCGATCGGACAGAGAGTAGACTATTATCTCAGCAGAGACAGAAGATGACCGATTTTTCTCCTATTAATATCGTACAGAATACCTGAAAGTGGGGTGCTCAGCCTGGAAAGGTGAATTTCATTATAAAAGCCTTGGTAAAAGTCACGAAAAAACGGTTCTTATACCAAACCAAAATTATTTTGGTAAGATAGAATGGTAAGCGTGATGTGTACCAAAAAATGTACCCTAAATAATACAAATTAAGAGACGAATTACCTGTTAGTTATAATGATGCGTAGCAATGTATAAACAATCAAGTAAAAATGAACGAGCATAACGGAAGCTACTGCCGATCAGGCAAAAAAGCAACTCTGAGTTTATTATGTCGGAATAGATCGATAAATATGCTGGTAATAATGGCAGAATTTGCTCTGATATATCAGACCAGATAGCGCCTGTGATAATAGGTATTATGTAAAAAAGGATACTTTCGGTAGATTTTACCAAAGTATACAGTGTACTTGGTAAAATTTGCGATTTAAATGGAAGCGTACCAATAATTCCTGGTAAAATATACCTTTTGCTAAGATATTCCGCTGCTAGTGTCTGTATAAATGATGAATAACGTGAAATGAATGCACACTTGCAGACAATACAGGGACTTTGGGATACAGTATACTAAAGTTCATTCTTCTGGACGGTGGGCAGACAATTGAAGAGAATGGTGCTCGGAGCGGAATATTGTTGATTTACTCAGCGGAGACTGCTTTTCCCTCAAAGAGATCAGCATCTATGAAAAAACATGGTACAATTTCAGATGGTCGTGCATTTACAAAATATCGCATTGTCTCTTATCTGCAGCTGAGCATCCGCGCAGTCTGATGATAAATGGGCCGCGAATATCACAAATATTAAGGAATAGAGGAGTTTATCAATGTCAAAAAAAACCGCAATGTTTCTGGTCGCGCTGACGTCCGCCTTCTGGGGACTGTCGTTTACGGCCTCCAATCTGCTGCTGAAGACAATGGATCCGATTATGATTCTGCAGGTCCGCTGGACGATCGCCTCTCTGATTTTCGGCGGGATGATCGCAGCAGGGAAACTGCGTTTCAATTTAAAGAAAAAAGGCGTAAAATTCCTTTTTCTTGCGGCATTTCTGGAGCCGTGCTGTTACTCGATTTTTGAAACCTACGGACTTTGTCTGACTTCTCCATCCGTCAGCTCGATTTTTATCGCCACGATTCCGTGTATGTCAATGATTCAGGGCGTGCTGTTCTTTCATGGAAAGGCAGAGCTGAAGAGAATTGCCGCTATCGTGCTGGCCTTCCTGGGCGTTGCCGCGGCAACGGTTCTGGCGCCGGGTTTTCAGGCCGGCGGAAGGATTTCCGGCTATCTTCTCATGATCGGCGCGGTGTTCACCGGTGGACTTTATTCCCACGCCAGCAGCGCGGCGAGTGCGGATTACGAGCCGGCGGCGATTACAGCCATGATGGCGTTTGAAGGCATGGTTTGGTTCCATTTGATCGGTTTTCTGAAAGGCGATGGCCTGCAGGCGTGGAAAATCGCATTCCACACACCGCATAATGCCGGCGCTGTGCTGTTCCTGGGAATCTGTTGTTCCGCGGTCTGCTACCTCGCATATAATAAACTCCTGGCTTATCTGGAACCTTCCGCAGTCAACAACCTGTCCGGCAGCACCACCACCATCGTCGGCGTCGGCGCGGGGATTGTTCTGGCCGGTGATTCCTGGGGCCTGTACACGATCGCGGGGCTGGCGCTGACCCTGGCGGGGGTCTGGCTGACGAGCCAGGATTTAGGAAACAGTCGGAAATAGCATAATTGGTGTATGGATATTCGTGTATATGCATGTACTTTGTATTCGTCTAAGCTTGTATTTTTCTGGTTCGTTTAAATCATGGTTATTATATTTTTTGCAGAACCAGCTTTTTCCCCGAGGCAAATGTTCTGAAAACGTTTGCCGTATATTTCCGTACAGCTGCTCTGATTTATATTTCTTCTGTTCTTTTGCGGAAAAATATCCGTATCTTTTCTATTATTAAAGGTTCTTTTGCTTTAATCCTCCATAAGCCTCCCGTTTATAGTAATTTTTCAGTGGATGAGCCGTTTCGTCTGCACATTTATAAATATTCGGTTCTGCGCTTTCTCTCAAATTTTGAAAAAAAACGAACCACGAAAAATTCCATCACCGTTTCATCACATATCTGCCCCTTCGGCTGTTATCCGTTATACATCCTGAAAATCCAGGACGTTCAGAACGGCAATAAATTTCCTATATTTCAGCCGCAGAATGCAGAAGCCTTAGCAGCACGGAAATCATTGACAGGCCAGGGGAGAATGGATCTCAGATCAGAGGCAAATCGGCTACACGGGTATATTGTATACACGTGTAAGCGCGTTTCCGTCGCCAGTCAGTTTTCGCTGTTAAGTTGTCCGTGCGGCGAACTGTTATAAAACCAGCCCGTTTTCTTTTTGTCAAACAAAATTCACGAAATAAAAATAAAAAACTTGTATCCTGGACACAACTCTGTTATTATTAATGATAAATTGGATGCCAATTTGTAGCTTGATAACAAAGGCGCAGAGCGTCTGTAGTGCCGGACGCTTTTTGCATTGAGAATGCTTATGTTTTGGGAGGAAAACTGATGGGAGTAAAAGTACTGAAGTTTGGAGGTTCTTCAGTGGCTGACGGAATCCAGCTAAAGAAGCTGAAGGAGATCGTCGAAGCTGATCCGGATCGAAGATATGTTGTGGTTTCTGCGCCGGGTAAACGATTTAGCGGCGATAACAAGGTCACGGACCTTTTATATCTGTGTAAAACGGAAATTGACAACCACATTCCATATGACCAGGTATTCCAGGTTATTATCGACCGTTACAGCGCAGTAAAGCTGAACCTCGGCATTGATGTGGATCTGAAGAGCAGGTATGAGGAAATCCGCAGAAATATCGAGGCCGGATGCTCTGTCGACTATCTTGCAAGCCGCGGTGAATTCCTGTCAGCGGTTCTGGTTGCCGCCTATCTGGGTTATGACTTTGTCGATACAGCAGGACTCATTCAGTTTGACTCCCGCGGAAGACTTCTTCCGGAAGAGACCAATGAGGCACTGAAGGCTGAACTTGCCAAACATGAGCGCGCAGTCCTGCCTGGATTCTACGGCACGCAGAAGGACACGGACAAGGTCCGCGTCTTCTCCAGAGGCGGTTCTGACGTAACTGGATCTCTGGTTGCCCGCGCTGTAGAAGCAGATGTTTACGAGAACTGGACCGATGTATCCGGCCTTCTGATGGCCGACCCGCGCATCGTGGAAAATCCGAAGCCGATCGACCAGATCACTTACGTGGAGCTGCGTGAGCTGTCCTACATGGGTGCCAGCGTTCTGCACGAGGACGCCGTCTTCCCGGTAAGAGGCGCAAACATTCCGATCAACATCAGAAATACCAACAAGCCGGAGGACCCGGGCACGATGATCACCACCAGCCGTCCGGAGAACACAGAACGTATTCTGAGCGGTGTAGCAGGAAATAAGGACTTTACCGTTATCGCGATCTATAAAAACATGCTGAATAAGGAAGTCGGCTTCATCCGCCGCATCCTGACCATTCTGGAAGACCTGGATGTCAGCTTTGAGCATATCCCGACCGGAATCGACATCGTTTCCGTCGTCATTTCCAATGATCAGCTGCCGGAGGGCAAGCTGGATGACGTTCTGGATGCGCTGCAGCATCAGATTAATCCGGACAGCATCACGGTTCACGATGACATCGCGCTGATCGCTGCCGTAGGTATCGGCATGAGCCGCCGCCTGGGAACATCCGCGAGACTGTTCACCGCCCTTGCAGAGGCCGGCGTCAACGTCCGCATGATCGATCAGGGATCTTCCGAGATCAATATCATCATCGGCGTACTGAACGAGGACTTCGAGAAGGCCATCCGCGCCATCTACAATGCGTTCAACTCCGACCGCGATGATGTTCTGAAGGACACCATGTCCAAACTGCATTAATTTTGAACCATACCCATTATCTATTCTGCCGGAAGTTTCTACGGCAGGCTTTTAAACAGCCTGCCGGGGAAGCTTCCGGCTTTTCTTCTGCCCGGGTGTCCGGCAGTTTTCCTGTTGTATTTCTTTTTCTTCTTCACTTGACAAAATCCACGAGCAAGGATATACTTGTCGATGCTAATAATTAACTATGTTAAATATTAACGTGTGTAAACATTGAACAGGGTTAAAGAAGAAGCCGGATCGTTCACGCTGCTGAAGCAGCCGGCGGGCCTCTGGAAACCCTGCTGCCGTCAGCCGGCGGACAATGAAATACAGTATCGCAAATGCCGATGCCGCCATGTCCGGTAAATCAGAGATGGACGCGGAGGATCAGCGGGAAAGGAGTAAGAATGGAAGAACTGGAACGTGAATTTATCCGTTCCTGCATGCAGTTTCATAAAGTGAAAATGTATGAACTGGTTCCGGACTTAAACCGGGGAGAATTGATGGTTATGGGAGGTACCGACCGTCTTCAGCGCCGGAATCCGGAGCATAAAGTGCGCATGTCCGATCTGCTTGCGGGTTCCCGCATGACGGCTCCAGGCCTTTCACGCGTTCTCAGAGGTCTGGAAAAGAAGGGCCTGATGGAGCGCACGCAGGATCCGAATGACCGCCGCGTGACGCTGGTCAGCTTTACAGAGAAAGGAAAAAATAAATGGTATGGTGACCATGAAATTCTCCATCGTTTCTGTTCCGAGCTGATCCGAAGAATCGGAGAAGACCAGATTCGCGAGATTATCCGCCTGAATGATGAAATATACCAGACGGCAGATGAAATTTATCATGAACAGCTTGCAGAAATGAAGAAGAAACAGCAGAAAGTCGGAGAAAAGAAATAGCCGGCGGAACAATTGGGGTTAAAGAAAGGTATTGAATGCGATAAACATTCAGGAGGCAGTCAGAGTTGAGATATTTAATCAAGAATTTGAAACCGTACTGGCCGGTGGTCATCCTTCTGGTGATCCTTCTGGCCGTGCAGGGATTCAGCGAGATGTCCATGCCGCAGTACACGCAGAACATCATCGATACAGGAATCCAGAACCGGGGTGTGGAGCACATCCTTCCGACAAAGGTAAAACAGCAAGAGTACAATGAAGCGCAGATGTTCATGACCACGGCCGAGAAAAAAGCCTGGAAATCCGCTTATCAGAAAGACGGAAACAAATATGTCCTTCACGCTTCGGAAAGCAGACTGGAAAAGCTGGACGACCAGCTTCTGGAACCGGTCGTCCTGACTTATCAGCTTGGTCATATTACACCGGCCCAGTTTAAAAAGATGGTCAGACGGCAGCTTACCGCAGCCCAGGACGCGCAGAAAAAGGCCATGAAGAAGGCTGCATCTTCCGGCATGAGCGCCGCACAGATTGCTGCAATGCAGAAATCCGCCCAGGCAGGAGCCCAGTCCCCGAGCTCTTCTTCCCAGCAGACCGATCCGTCTGCGCTTCTGAAGAAGCTGGATTCCATGTCCGTTCAGGAAATCGCGGATGCCGCCGGCATGAAAGTCCGTGTCTTCCATGCAAAAGACCAGAACGGAAACAAGAAAACCTACGTTGACATTCGTAAAACCATGCAGAAGATGATTGACAGCGGCCAGATGAGCAGCAAGCAGATTCATCAGATGCAGAAGCAGATTAAAAAGACCATCGACACCGTCGGCCCGAAGACACTGAAGTCCATGGGATACCGTTACGCATACGACGCAGAAAAGGATGCCGGCGTCCACGTCAACGCGGTTCAGATTTCCTATCTGTGGAGCGCCGGAAAGAAGATGTTCCTGATGGCGCTGCTCATGCTCGCCGCGGCGGTAGCCGTTTCCTACATTGCATCCAGAATCGGTGCAGGTGTGGGACGGGACCTGCGTGATAAGGTCTTCCGGAACGTCATCGGATATTCCAACGCGGAGCTGGATAAATTCCAGACTTCCTCGCTGATCACCCGCGCGACCAATGACGTGCAGCAGGTGCAGCAGGTCACCACCATGATGCTGCGTATGGTGCTGTACGCACCGGTGCTGGGCATCTGGGGAATTGTCAAGGTTTACCAGACCCATGCAAACATGAGCTGGGTAATTCTCCTTGGAGTTGCCGTCATTATCGGCTTTGTCCTGACCCTGATGGCGATTGCGATGCCGAAGTTCAAGATCATGCAGAAACTGGTGGACAAGCTGAACGGCGTGTCCCGTGAGATTCTGACCGGACTCATGGTCATCCGCGCCTTCGGACGCCAGAAGAAAGAAGAGGAGCGGTTCGACCAGGCCAATGTCGACCTGAAGCGCACACAGTTGTTCACGAACCGTGTCATGACCTTCATGATGCCGTCCATGATGCTGATTATGAACGCCCTGTCCATTCTGATCACATGGGTTGCGTCTTCCCGAGTCGATTCCGGAACCCTGCAGGTGGGCGCGATGACCGCCTTCATCACTTATGCCATGATCATCGTTTCTGCGTTCATGATCATCACCGCCATGTCCATCATTCTGCCGAGAGCCGGTGTCGCCGCACAGAGAATCGATGAAGTTGCGACTACGGTCTCCTCCATTCAGGACAAAAAGGATCCGGAAGTCCTGGAAAACGGCAGGGGAGAAGTGACCTTCTCCCACGTGGACTTTAAGTATCCGGGCGCAGAAGCCAACGTTCTGTCCGACATCGACTTTACCGCAGAACCGGGAAAGGTCACCGCAATTATCGGCGGAACCGGATCCGGAAAGAGTACACTGATCAACCTGATCCCGAGATTCTACGATGTCACAGGCGGAAAAATCCTGGTAGACGGAAAAGACGTCCGCGACGTCACCATGAAGTCCCTGCGCGATGAAATCGGATTCGTCCAGCAGAAAGGCATCCTCTTCTCCGGAACAATTGCCGGAAATATCCGCTTTGGAAACGCAGATGCCAGCGATGAAGAGGTAAAGCGTGCGGCGGAGATCGCCCAGGCGGATGACTTCATCATGGATAAGGATGAGAAGTACGACAGTTACGTCTCTCAGGGCGGAAACAACGTGTCCGGAGGACAGAAGCAGAGACTTTCCATCGCCCGCGCCATTGCGAAGAAGCCGAAGATCCTGATCTTCGATGACAGTTTCTCCGCACTGGACATGAAGACCGATGCCAAGCTCAGAGAAATCCTGGAGAAGGAAGAACACGACACCACCAGAATCATCGTTGCCCAGAGAATCAGCACGATTCTGCATGCCGATCAGATTCTGGTCATGGATGAAGGAAAAATCGTCGGAAAGGGAACCCATCAGGAGCTGATGAAGTCCTGTGAAGTATACAGACAGATTGCGGAATCCCAGCTGTCTGAGAAAGAACTGGAGGAGATGGCATAATGGAAGAAAATAAAAATCAGATGCCGCGTAAGAACTCCGGAGGAATGCGGGGACCGCACGGTCCGGGCGCCATGGGCGCGGTTGAAAAACCGAAGAATTTCAAGAAATCCTTTAAGGAACTTCTGGCCTACATCGGCCACTATAAATTTGGTGTGATTGCCGTCATGATTCTGGCGGCGGGATCCACCGTATTCAATGTCGTCGGCCCTAAAGTCATGGGCCACGCGACTACGGAACTGGCGAACGGCCTGATGAGAAAGGTTGCGGGAACCGGCGGAATCGACTTTGGAAAGATCGGACAGATTCTGCTGTTCACCCTGGCTCTGTACCTGATCAGTTCCGCGCTGAACTTCATTCAGGGCTGGATCATGACCGGCATCACCCAGAAGGTCGTTTACCGCATGCGGAAAGAGATCTCTGAAAAGATCAACCGCATGCCGATGAAATATTTTGAAAGCCGTCCGATCGGAGAAGTGCTGTCCAGAATCACCAACGATGTGGACACCCTGGGTACCGGTCTCAACCAGAGCATTACCATGATCATTTCCGCGGTGGCAACCATTGTCGGTGTTATCGTCATGATGCTGACGATTTCCCCGCTGATGACCCTGATTGCCCTGGTCATGATTCCGGTATCCGCACTCCTGATGGCAGCCGTCATCAAGATGTCGCAGAAATACTTCAAGCAGCAGCAGGCTTCCCTGGGCGTCATCAACGGTCAGGTGGAGGAGGACTTCTCCGGCCAGCAGGTCATCAAGGCCTTCAACCGTGAGAAGCAGACCATTGCCGAGTTCTCCAGGACCAACGATGAACTCTACGTTTCTGCCTGGAAATCCCAGTTCTTTTCCGGAGCCATGATGCCGCTGATGAACTTCGTCGGCTATCTCGCCTATGCAGGCGTGGCCATTGCCGGAGGCATGCTGGCGATCCGCAGCATCATCGGAATCGGAGACATTCAGGCCTTCATTCAGTATGTCCGCAATCTGACCCAGCCGATGGCGCAGATCTCCCAGGTCATGAACCAGGTGCAGTCCATGACGGCGGCTTCCGAGCGTGTTTTCCAGCTGCTGAATGAGGAAGAGACCGATCTGCAGGAAGACGCCCCGCTTCCGCTGGAGGATGTAAAAGGCGCTGTAGAGTTCGACCACGTACAGTTCGGCTATGATCCGGAGCAGGTGATCATCCATGATTTCTCGGCAAAGGTTGAACCTGGCCAGACGGTAGCCATCGTAGGCCCTACGGGCGCCGGGAAAACCACCATGGTCAAGCTGCTGATGCGTTTCTATGACGTAAATAAAGGGCAGATCCTTCTGGACGGGCAGGATATCCGTACATTCAGCCGCCTGGATCTGAGAAAATATTTCTCCATGGTCCTTCAGGACACCTGGCTGTTTTCCGGAACGATCCGGGAGAATATCCGTTACGGCCGCCTGGATGCCACGGATGAAGAAGTCGAGGCAGCGGCAAAGGCCGCGCATGCGGATCATTTCATCCGCACCCTGCCGGGAGGTTACGATATGGTGCTGAATGAAGAGGCATCCAATATTTCTCAGGGGCAGAAACAGCTGCTGACCATCGCGAGAGCCATGCTGGCAGACCGTAGGGTTCTGATTCTGGATGAGGCGACTTCTTCCGTTGACACCCGTACAGAAAAACAGATTCAGAGCGCGATGAACCGCCTGATGCAGGGCCGCACGAGCTTTGTCATCGCCCATCGCTTATCTACGATTAAAGATGCCGACATGATTCTGGTTATGGATCACGGCGATATCGTGGAACAGGGCACGCATGATGAGCTGCTGGCGAAGAACGGCGCTTACGCGGATCTGTACAACTCTCAGTTTGCAGAGGAAGAAGAGTAGAATCCGCAAGTAATCTGAAAATATATAAAAACCGGCGGAGAGAAACCGCCGGGGAATATGCAGGAGAATGCCGGAAAGACAAAGCCGGCCTTCTCTTGCTTTTTGTTTTTTGTCCAGAGAAAAAAACGGCAATTTCCGGCCCTTCACTCTGCGAACATAAAAATGCCTTGTCTAATGCACAAGCGCTACGTTTTCATTATTGGAAAAATAGTATATAATAAACAATAAAGTCTTATTTTCACTGTGTACATATGCACGGAAGGGGAAATAGGAAAGGAGGGAGGGCGTCGTGTTCAGACTGTTTCCTCAGGGAAAGCTGAAACACGGGTCCGGAAGAATATGAAAAAACTGCTTACAATCAGCCGTGAATATGGAAGCGGCGGCAGAGTGATCGGAGGCCTGGTTGCGAAAAAATTAGGCGTTCCGCTCTACGACCGCGAAATTATCGATATGGCCGTCGAGAAAAGCGGCCTGTCCAGGGAAATCATTGAGAGCGCGGAGCTCAGAGCAAAGAATAATTTTTCTTATTCGCTCGCTTCTGCGGTGAATTTCAGTGAGGGCGTGACGGGAGAGATGATCTCGGTGAATGAGAAGCTCTTTCTGACACAGTTTGATATCATCACGCAGATCGGACAGACCGGGGAAGGCGTGATCATCGGACGCTGCGCAGACTATGTGCTCAGGGATCTTCCGGGCGTGACCAATGTGTTCGTCCACGCGAGACTGGAAGACCGGATTGAGCGCGCGGTCAGTCAGTACGGCGACGATCCGGAGAAGGTCAAGCACATCATTCGTAACTATGACAAGGCCAGAAAGAATTACTATAACTATCATACTTCCCAGAAATGGGGAGATTACGTCAACTATGACCTGTCCATCAATACGAGTCATGTCAGCGATGAGACAGCGGCAGAGCTGATCGTGGACTATGTACAGAACCGCAATAACAAGCATTAATTGTTTATATTGTTGTGAGGGAAGGATTCGGGAAGATCTGCGCCGCAGGATGGAAAGAATGAGGCGGGCAGCGTCTTCCAGAGAGGAGGATTATCATGAGCAAGGAAAAAGAAGAAAAGAAATGCTGCAAGAGTGAAGAAAATCAGCCGACTGTGCAGGATGCGCTGAAAGCTGCAGGAGCCATCGTCGGAATCGGCCTGGTTGCCGGATTCACCCTGGTTATGGGTATGAATAAAATCATGAAAGAGATTTTCGTCAATGACGACTGGCCGGATGAAGAGTGGTCCAGCGACGACTGGGCAGGCGAAGATCTGGACTAGTTTCAGAGCTGCGCATCCGGCTGTAGAAAACGTTATCACCCCTCATTCATCAGAGGAAGAAAGGAAACAGTTATAATGACAGAACAGAAGGCATCTAAAGGAACGTACTACATTACTACTCCGATTTATTATCCGAGTTCCAAGCTGCATATCGGACACACGTACTGCACGGTCATGGCTGACGCGATGGCGAGATTCAAGAGACTGAGCGGCTACGACGTCCGTTTCCAGACAGGAACAGATGAGCACGGCCTGAAAATCATGCAGAAAGCCAGAGAAAAGGGCGTTACACCTCAGGAATATGTTGATGAGGTCGTTGCCGGCATCAAGGACCTCTGGAATACAATGGAAATCTCCTACGATGACTTCGTCCGCACGACGCAGCCGCGCCATGTGAAGAGAGTTCAGGCGATCTTCAACAAGATGAATGAAAAGGGAGATATCTACAAGGGCAAGTATGAAGGCTGGTACTGTACACCTTGTGAGTCCTACTGGACGGAGAGTCAGCTGGTCAACGGCTGCTGCCCGGACTGCGGACGCCCGGTTGAATGGGCATCTGAGGATGCATATTTCTTCCGCCTTTCCAAGTATCAGGACCGCGTGCTGAAGCTCCTGGAAGATCCGGATTTCCTGAAGCCGAAGGAGCGCCGCAATGAGATGATCGAGTTCGTCAAGCAGGGACTGGACGATCTGTGCATTTCCCGTTCCTCCTTTGACTGGGGTATTCAGGTGCCGATCGATCCGAACAGCGTCATCTACGTATGGCTGGACGCGCTGACAAACTATATCACAACACTGGGTTATCCGGATGATCCGGAAGAATTCAATAAGTACTGGCCTGCAGACGTACATCTGGTCGGAAAGGAAATCGTCCGTTTCCACTCCGTAATCTGGCCGGCAATGCTGATGTCCCTGGATCTGCCGATGCCGAAGCATGTCATGGGCCACGGCTGGCTCCTGATCGACGGCGGCAAAATGAGCAAGTCCAAGGGAAATGTCGTCGACCCGGTATTCCTGATTCACCGCTACGGCGTGGATGCGCTGAAATACTTCCTGCTGAGAGAGTATACCTTCGGGCAGGACGGCGTATATACCAATGAAGTTATGTTGAAGCGCATGAACTACGATCTGGCGAATGACCTTGGAAACCTGCTGTCCAGAACCGTTGCGATGATCGAAAAGTACTGCGGCGGAAACGTTCCTCCTGCAGGAACGTTTGATGACATCGACGAGGATCTGAAGAAGACGGCCCTTAGCGTTGCGCCTGCACTGGAAGACCACATGAATGATTTCCAGTTCAATCTGGCGCTGGAAGACATCTGGGTTCTGGTACGCCGCGCGAATAAGTACATCGATGAGAAGATGCCGTGGGCAATGGCCAAGGATCCGGAGAAGAAGGAAGAACTGGACACCTGTCTTCACAACCTGGCAGAGGCACTGCGCATTATCTCTATCCTGCTGATCCCGTTCATGCACACCACATCCGAGCGCATGCAGGCACAGCTGGGTCTGACCGATGAGAAGATCAGCTGGGACGATGCTTTTTCCTTTGAGAAGATGGACGGCGAGAAGGTCACCAAGGGCGATCCGCTCTTCCCGCGTCTGGACATCGATAAGGAATTGAAAGAGCTGAACGAGATTCAGAAGAAGCAGATGGCCGAGGCAAAGAAGAAGGCGGACAAGGAAGCAGCCGACGTCAAACTGAAACCGGAAATTGAATTCGAAGACTTCGATAAGATCGACTTGAGAGTCGGAACAATCATGAAGGCCGAGAAGGTTGAGGGAGCAGACAAGCTTCTGAAATTCCGTGTACGTATCGGAAATGAAGAACGTCAGATCCTGTCCGGAGTTGCCGAATACTTCAAGCCGGAAGACCTGGTTGGCAAGAAAGTGATCGTCGTTGCCAACTTAAAACCGAGAAAAATCCGCGGCGAAGAATCACAGGGAATGCTTATTTTTGCAGATACCGGAAAGAAATTCGAGCTGGTTACCAGCAGTGCGGACGACGGCAGCAAGGTAAGATAGGGAGCGGGGGCTGCGGAGAGCAGCCCCTTTTTTCATTCTGTCAGACAGTAAATAGAAATAGATAAGGCAAATATTGATGAGCAGAATATTATTTGATGCACATACACATTTAAATGATGAAGGAATGACCGACGAGAGCAGGAGAGAACTTGCGGAGGAGATCGAAAACGAGTCCGATGTTCTGGGACTGCTGGATCCGGGAAGTGATCTCGCCAGTTCGGAGCAGGCAGTCCGCGACGCCGCACAGTTTCCGTGGTGCTACGCTGCGGTCGGTTATCATCCCAGTGAAACGGACGGTCTGAATAAAGAAAATCTTCAGAAGATCAGAGCGCTGGCTGTACACAGCCGGAAGGTGGTCTGCATCGGAGAAATCGGTCTGGACTATCATTACGATGAAGATGTCGATCACGATACGATGCGATACTGGTTCAGAAAGCAGATTCAGCTTGCGAACGAACTGAAACTGCCGATTATGATTCACACCAGAGACGCCGACCAGGAGACTATGGACATTCTGAAGGAAGAAGGCGCCTTCTCAAAAGAAAGGCAGAGCTGCTTCCCGAAGCGTCCGGGTCCGGACGGAGAACTGCTTCCGGACAGCAGGGTGCTGATGCACTGTTTCTCCCAGAGTGTGGAAATGGCAAAGCAGTACATCAAACTCGGGGCAACGCTTTCCATCTGCGGTCCGGTGACCTTTAAGAACAACCGGAAAACGAGAGAAGTGGTGAAAGCCATTCCGATTGAATTTCTCACCGTTGAGACGGACGCGCCGTATATGGCGCCGGAACCGAAGCGGGGAAGGAAAAACAAGGCGCCGTACGTGAAATACACCTGCCAGAAAGTGGCAGAGCTGAAAGGTCTTTCCTATGAAGAGGCCGCGGAAATCACCTGCCGGAACGCGCTCCGCTTTTATGACATTCACGACTTGGAGATTCAGCCATGAAGCATCCTGCCGAAGAAAAATTCCTGAAGACGGTCAGAGAGCACGATCTGCTGAAGCCCGGAGACCATGTGATTCTGGGGCTTTCCGGCGGAGCCGATTCCACAGCGCTTTTCTCCCTGCTGGCTGATTTTTGTCCGGGGATTCTGCCGGTGACGCTGCATCCGGTCCATGTTAATCACATGATCCGGGGAAAGGCGGCGGACAGCGATCAGCAGGCGGTGGAGGAACTCTGCAGAAGCTGGGGGCTCAGATGCCGGAGCATCCGTTTCGACTGCATCGGTGAGGCCCGGCGCGGAAATATGACAGAGGAAGAGGCCGGACGGAAGAAGCGCTATGAGATGTTCGATGAAAGTGCGGAAGCTCTGATCGGACAGGGCATTGACCGGACGCAGATTAAGATCGCGACGGCGCATCACGCAGATGACCAGGCGGAAACGATCTTGCTGCACCTGCTCAGGGGCAGCGGCGCGGACGGTCTGGCCGGCATGGAATACAGGCGGAAGGACGAGGCGGGCTTTACGCTGATCCGGCCGCTTCTGGACTGCCGGAAGAGCGAGCTGCGGGATTACTGCAGCGTGCAGGGCCTTGTGCCAAGGGAAGATCAGACCAATCAGGATCCTTCTTACGGACGGAACCGCATCCGGCTGGAACTTCTGCCCTATCTGAAGTCCTACAATCCGAAGATTGAAGACGCGCTGATCCGTCTCGGGAAGAGCGCCGGAGAAGACCGGGCTTATCTTCAGAAACAGGCAGAGGAAATGTACCGGAACTGCCGGATTGAGACCGATGCTCCCGGGACAGCCCTTCATCGGGGAAAAGCCGCTGAACTTCCTCATACGATGCGGATCCGGCTGCTCAGACTGGCGCTTGCGGACGCGGGGCTGACAGAAGACTTTACGGCGAAGCATCTGGAGGCGCTGGATCATATTCTGTGCAGCGGGGATCCTTCCGCAGAGACGGATCTGCCTCATGGCCTGACCGGACGCTGCGTCTATGACCGCCTGGAGATCAGTAATTTTCAGGAAGATCGTTCATCGGCAAAAGGCGATGGGAAAGAGAGCGGGCCAGCCGGAAGGGTCTGTGTTTTTGCGGCGGAAGACCTGCCGCAGGGACTTGTCCGGGGTACATACGCCTGCTTCGATGAAGAAAAACTGGTCCGTAAATATGGGGAAAACGCAGCCGGAAAGATCTGCTGGAGAAGAAGAAAGCCGGGAGACTTCATCGCGATACCGGGAGGTCGGAAGAAACTGCATGACGTGCTGATTGATGACAAGGTGCCGAAAAACAGAAGAGACCAGCTGTATTTTGCTGCGCTGGGGAGTGAAGTCCTCTTTCTGCCGGCATGGAAAAAAGGCTCTGGAAGGGCCAGATATTCCCATTCATACCTTGTGGAAGAAAACACAAAAAAAGTTGTTCTTGTTGAAAAAAATTGTCGTATATGATAGAATGACAACGCAATTTTATGCTGATAGAACAATGAAGAAGTTGTTTTTTAGCATATGAACGGAAAAAACGCCTTAAGAGCGTTATAAAAGAAGGGATACATACAATCAGGAGGATAGTGAGTTGAAGAAATTCGCCAGAAATTTAGTAATCTACCTGGTTATTTTTGGTATTGTCATGGGTGTGGCATATTTTGTCCGCAATGGCGGCACTTCCCAGCAGGAAGTTGCACTTTCGACAATGGCAAAATACCTGAAAAACGGCAAGGTTACTGAGGTCACCATCAAGGACAGCAAAGTTACCGCCCAGATCGGAAAGAACAAGCAGGTTTATGCTTACGCGAACAGCGCTCTGGAGCTGGACTGGCTGGAACAGAAATACATCTATAATAAGGTGGATTCCGGAGACATCGTTCTCCGGGCAAGTGGACCGGACCACGCGTCCGCTCTGATGAACGCGCTGCCGACGATCATTATGGTCGTCGCCCTCGGATTCCTATTCTATATCATGATGAATCAGGGCGGAAACGGAAAGGCGTTCCAGTTCGGAAAGAACCGCGCGCATATGTATAAAGGAGAAGGGAAGAAGATTACCTTTGCCGATGTTGCGGGACTGAAAGAGGAAAAAGAAGAACTGCAGGAGGTCGTGGATTTCCTGAAAGATCCGAGAAAATACAATGAGGTGGGCGCACGTATACCGAAGGGTATTCTGCTTGTCGGCCCTCCGGGAACAGGAAAAACCTATGTGTCCAGAGCGACTGCGGGAGAAGCGGGCGTTCCGTTCTTCACCATTTCCGGTTCTGACTTTGTAGAGATGTTCGTCGGAGTCGGAGCTTCCCGTGTCCGTGACCTGTTCGATCAGGCGAAGAAGAATGCACCGTGCATTATCTTCATCGATGAGATCGATGCAGTAGGACGTAAGAGAGGCGCAGGCCTCGGCGGCGGCAACGATGAGCGTGAGCAGACCCTGAACCAGCTGCTTGTTGAAATGGACGGATTTTCTGGAAACTCCGGAATCATCATCCTGGCAGCGACCAACCGTCCGGACATTTTGGACCCTGCCCTGCTTCGTCCGGGACGTTTTGACCGCCAGATTACCATCGGCGTTCCTGACGTCAAGGGCCGTGAGGAGATCATCCGCATCCATGCGAAGAACAAGCCGCTTTCTGATGAAGTTTCTCCGGAGATCATCGCCAGAAGAACACCGGGATTCACTCCGGCAGATCTGGAGAACCTGCTGAACGAGGCAGCCCTGATCACCGCAAGAAGAAACGGACGCTGGATCCGCATGGCGGAAATCGAAGAGGCAACCACCAAGGTTATGGCAGGACCGGCAAAGAAGAGCCGTGTCATCAGCGAGAAGGAAAAGCGTCTGACGGCTTATCATGAGGCCGGACATGCGATTGTCATGAGAAGCATTCCGGGATCGGATCCGGTACACCAGATTACCATCATTCCGAGAGGCCAGGCCGGCGGATTTACCATGTCTCTGCCGACAGAAGATAAGTACTTCATGACGAAGAATGACATGATGCATGAGATCATGCACCTGCTGGGCGGCCGTGTGGCAGAGTCGATCTATCTGGACGACATCTCAACCGGTGCCAGCAACGATATCGAGCGCGCGACACAGATTGCACGTTCTATGGTCACCAAGTACGGATTCAGTGACAAGCTCGGCCCGATCAATTACGCAGATTCGGATGAGCCGTTCCTCGGAAGAGATTTCAGCAAGACCAAGGCCTATTCGGAAGAGGTTGCCAACGAGATCGACGAGGAAGTCCGCCGTCTGGTAGGAGACTGCTATGCGAAGACAGAAGCAATTCTGAAGGAGCACTCCGCAGAGATGGAACGCGTCGCAGAAGCGCTGATCCGTGTCGAGACCCTCGATGCCGAGCAGTTTGAAGATCTGTATACCGGAAAAGAAGATCCGGAGAGCACCGAGCGTAAAGTCCGCGAGCATGAGGAAGAAATCCGCAGGGTCAACAAGGCGGAGGCGGAAGAGTCCAGACGCATCAGAAAGGCAGAGGATGCCCGCGCTGAAGAAATGCGTGAGGCTGTGCTGAACGGAGACAAGCTGAGTGATGATCAGGTCCGCCACCTTGTCGCAGATCAGAACGGACACATCATCGATCCGTATGCGCAGGACAAAACACAGGAGAGCAAGAGCAATACTGAGACAGGAGAAGAGAAATCTGTTTCAGAACAGGATACTATTTCTAAGGAATCGAACGCCGCGGCGTCAGAAGATGAGAAAACTGACAGCCAGGACGATAACGGCGGGATAGACGAGGAGTAAGATGAAAGTAGCAGTAAATGACTGCCTCAGTCTGGAATGCATGACGCCGAGCATTCTGGCTGCCGGCAGACGTAATGTGGAGAATCGTGTGCGCTCGGTATCCGTAATGGATGCACAGGATGCGGATACCGCACTGAAGGAGAACGGCGTAAAGGAACAGCTGGTTCTGACTTCCTTCAGCGGAGTCGAGGGAAAAGACAAGGAAAGCACACGATGCGACATTGTTACGGCGCTGGGAGATGCCGGCGTCGCGGGCATCGTGGTTTTCCATCAGAAGAACGGACTGACTTCTGTGGGCGATACCGTAATTCAGGCTGCAGAAAGCACGGGAGTTCCTCTGATTGTCATTCCTGAGGACAATCCGTCCCAGTACAGTGACATCATCGAGCAGGTCATGGATAAGATCCGTTACGGAGATAATTTCAGAAACGGACTGATCAACAACACCGTTTATCATCTGCTGAACTTTGAAAAGCACACCAATTTCTACTCAGCCCTGAAAGAAGCAGCGCTGAGCAATGACTTCCAGGTTGTTCTTCTTTCCAAGGACTTCAACCCGATTCTGACGGTGGAGACCCGTCAGAAAGTTGCTATTTCCGATGCCATCCGCACCGGAAAAGAGCGTGATGTCGAGAAGTCCGGAATTTACACCTTCATCGATGTAAACGGCGTATTGACTTACTGGGGACCGATTTCCGTCAATGGTGAGGAGTATTTCCTGTTCATCGTCGATAATGATGATAACTACTCTGCTGCAGAGATTTCCAAGCTGGCAGAGATCATCGAGCTGGCCATGGGAATGTGGAAGTACACTCCGGAGCGCGATGTCAAGGCAGAGTTCATCAAGGCTCTGATCCGCGATAATAAGTCTCTGGCATACTCTCTGAAGGATGAAATCGGACTGGATCCGGACCGCATTCTCTGCGTATTCTATGCCAAGGGAATTGAAAATCCGCAGGGCAACGGCATTATCGCAGATTTCGAGAAGGAAGAAAACGTCGAAGTCATGCAGATTGCAGACACGGAAGAGACCTACGCCGTCATTCTGAATAATGACGACAGCGATGAAAAGGAAAAGGTTTCCCGCAAGATGGCCTGCCTGACCCTGTTTGACAAGCTGAAAGAAGGAAGCAAATCCGTCCGTATCTTTCACGCGACCGGCATCAACGGCATCGAGGGAGCGGGCGACGCATTCCGCCTGATCAGCGAGACCTGGACATTCGTAGAGAGTGTATTCCCGTATAAGAGGGTCTTCACCAAGTATGATCTGGCCCTCGTTTCCACCTGTATTCATCTGCAGGTACAGGGAGGCCACGCCAGAAAGATCTATTCCGATCTGCTGGAGCCGTTCAAGAGAGAAGTCGGTGAGAACAAAGCCCGTCAGCTCCTTGATACGCTTGAAACCTTTGTCCTGGACGCCGGCATGAACAGCAGCAAGACCAGTGTGTTCATGGGCATTCACACCAACACCGTTCAGTACAGACTGAAGCGCATCAATGAAGTCCTGGGTGCAGAAATTACAGGAAACCGTGTCATTCCGGGCCTGACGATCGCGCTGGCACTGAAGCGTCTGGAACGAGTAGTAAAATAGCTGATGACTGCAGAAGGGTCTGCAGGAATGAACATGGAGATATGGCGCAGGTGAACCGGAAAACGCGGATGCCGAGCGCCTGAAAGTGAGAGAAATCATGTTATTAGCATTCGATATCGGAAATACAAATACCGTACTCGGAGTTTTCAATGAAGACGGTAAGTTGATCACAAACTGGAGAATTGAGACAGATTCACACAAGAGTGCCGATGAATACGGCATGCTGGTCGTGGAGCTGTTCAGGCATGAAGGACTGAACCCGAAGGCGGTGGACGATGTGATCATCGCCACGGTTGTTCCTTCCGTCCTGTTTACCATCCGTCACATGGCGGAGAAATATTTCCATAAACAGGCGATTGTCGTAGAGTCCGGAATCAAGACGGGCCTTCTCATCAAGTACGATAATCCGAAGTCGGTCGGTGCGGACCGTATTGTCAATGCGGTCGCTGCCTATAATAAATACGGTGGGCCGCTGATCATCATCGACCTCGGAACGGCCACCACCTTCTGCGCCGTATCCGACAAGGCCGAATATCTGGGCGGCACCATCGCGCCGGGCCTGAAGATTTCTTCGGAGGTACTGTTCGAGCGCACTTCACAGCTCCCGAAGGTTGAGCTGGAAGATCCGGGCCACACAATCTGCCGCAACACCATTCAGGGCATGCAGTCCGGACTGGTGTACGGCCAGATGGGCAGTGTCGAGTTCATCGTCAAGAAGATGAAGAAGGAGCTTGAAGAAGTCTGTCCGGGCAAGCCGGTTAAGGTCATCGCCACCGGCGGCCTTTCAACACTGGTTGCAAGCGGCGTGGACTGCATCGACACGATTGACCGCCGCCTGACCCTGGAAGGTCTGCAGATGATCTACCATAAGAACCGCCACCATATCCGTCATAAGGATATCAGCAAATCCTACGATGAGGCGCAGCAGAAACTCTAGTCCCAACAAAGGATTGCGAAACTGAGAATTTAGGCATGCAGCAATGCACGCAGAAGGAGAGAGGCTGCTTTCAGCCTCTCTTTTAACGCTTTACGACAAAAATCAATCAGCAAGGAAAGAAAGATATGTGGAAAGATAAAAAGCTCCCGCCAATTGGAAATGTACAGCCGGAAAACCCCTTCTTCCTCGCCCCGATGGCAGGGATTACCGATGCGGTTTTCCGCAGAATCTGCACGGAGATGGGCGCAGGAATGACCTACTCCGAGATGGTCAGCGCCAAGGGCCTCTATTATAAGGACAAGAAGACGGATGGACTTCTGTTCTGCTATCCGGAAGAAAAGAATGCCGCGCTTCAGATTTTCGGACATGAGCCGGATATCATGGCCTTTGCGGCGGAAAAGCTGGATTCCCGGCCGAATAAGATTCTGGACATCAACATGGGCTGCCCGGTGCCAAAAGTCTTTAAAAACGGCGACGGAAGCGCCATGATGAAGAAGCCGGAAGAGATTGAAGCCGTTGTTCACGCGGCGTCCTCACATACCAGCAAACCGGTGACGGTGAAAATCCGTATCGGAATCAATGAGGAGCACATCAATGCAGTGGAATGCGCGCTTGCCGCTCAGGAGGGCGGTGCCGCCGCCGTTGCCGTGCACGGCAGAACCAGGGAACAGTATTACACAGGAAACGCCGACCGGAAGGTGATCGCCGCGGTCCGGGAGGCGCTGACCATCCCGGTCATTGCAAACGGAGATGTTCACGATGCAGAGAGCGCAGAAGCCATGATGGAAGAAACCGGCTGCGATTATGTCATGGTCGGGCGGGCCGTCCGCGGAAATCCCTGGATTTTCAGAGACCTTCTGAATGCCTGGGAAGGCCGTCCGGCCGATCCGAAGCCGGAGCTGGAGGAGAAAAAGAATATGATGCTCCGGCAGTTCAGAGATCTGTACGATCTGAAGGGCGAGTACCGCGCGGTCCGGGAGATGCGCAGCATCAGCGGGTGGTATCTGAAGGGCGTTCCGGGGAGCGCGGCCCTGCGCGGAAAAATCAATCAGATTACCGATCCACAGGAACTTATTTCTGCAATTCAGCAGATTGGTGAGAAATAACTGGGAAAAGGCTGGAAATAGAACAGTAAAGCATGTAAAATGATACAAGATAAAGAGGAAGCGGGAGTCAGTCCGGAAATGTTCAGCATGCCCGGCACCCGCTGAATTTATGCCTTTGTTACTTTATTGCATTAAAGTAGTAAAAAATTACAGTTTATTTCCCTGCGGCAGAAGGGATATGGGGTTTTCTTTTTGTCCGGGGAGAATGAGAGGGATTATGGTATTAAAGTTTTTCGATCAGGTTGACAGCATCATGTACTTCCCGATCCTGGTCATCGTTCTGGCCTGTGCGGGAGTATATTTTACGATCCGTACCAGGGGCATTCAGATCCGCAGATTCCCGGCAGCCTGCCGCGCGGTGATGGAAAAGCCGGAGGACAAGAAAAGTATTTCATCTTTCCAGGCGCTGATGGTTTCCACGGCATCGCGAGTCGGCACAGGAAACATCATCGGCGTTTCGACAGCGATCGTATTAGGCGGCCCGGGCGCAGTGTTCTGGATGTGGCTTCTGGCCATTCTGGGTTCTGCGACAGCATTCATCGAAAGTACACTCGCCCAGATCTATAAAAGAAGGGATCCGCACACGGGCGGCTGTTACGGAGGTCCGGCCTATTACATTGAATCCGCCCTGCACAGTAAGAAACTCGCCGCGCTGTTTACGATTTTCCTGCTGCTGACTTACGGATTCGGATTCAATCTGCTCTGTTCCTACAACCTGCAGTCGACCTTCGCGGTCTACCATTTCTATGACGCAGAGACGACACCGGTTATTATCGGAGCGATTCTGGCGGTTCTGGTCGGCATCTGCATCATGGGCGGCGGAAAGCGCATCGTGCATATTACGGAAGTCATGGTTCCGTTCATGGGCCTGATGTACATCGTCGTCTCCCTCATCGTGATCATCATGAATATCACCGCGTTTCCGAAGGTTTTTGCGCTGATTTTCTCCGACGCATTCAGTCCGCGTTCCTTCGCAGGCGGTATCGGCGGATCCTGCATGGTTTACGGCATCAAACGGGGACTGTATTCTAACGAAGCCGGTGTAGGTTCTGCGCCGAACGCGGCAGCTTCCGCAGAAGTTTCCCATCCGGTCAAGCAGGGATTTGTGCAGGTCCTGTCCGTGTTCATTGATACCATGCTGATCTGTACAGCTACGGCTCTGATGTGTCTGTTTACCGGCGTCGGAAGAAATACCGCAGATGCCGGTGCGCCGTACGTACAAAAATGTCTGCACGCAGCTCTCGGAGACTTCGGCCCGGCCTTCATCACTTTAGCAATGATCATGTTTGCCTTCACTACACTGATCGGAAACCTGTATTACTGCGATAACGGTGTTGCTTATCTGAATGGCAAAAAGAAGCCTGGTAGAAAGTTTATGTTTTTCTTCCACCTGGTCTGCGCCGTGATCGTCTTCGTCGGAGCCATTATCCCGATGAACCTGGCATGGGACCTGGCGGACATCACCATGGGATTTATGGCGCTGATCAATATTCCGTGCTGCTTTAAACTGGGCGGAAGCGCCATCCGTGCAGCAGAAGACTTCGACCGCCAGAGCAGAGAAGGGAAGAATCCGATTTTCCATGCAGCGGCTATCGGAATGAAGTCTGAAGATCTGGATTACTGGGATTAGAATATTGGTATAGTTGGAAGATGCCGGCAGAGCTTCGCAGATGATGCGCCTGCCGGTATCTTTTTGTATGTAAGCGGCCGTATGATCACAAAGCAGAGAAGACCGGAACATGCAGACTGAATATTGCAGGACTGCAGGGATAAGCAGATGGGGCCATAGAACAATAAAAAAGGAGACCGGCGCGTCTACGCACCAGTCTCCGGTAAGTTTCCTTTCGGGCTGCAGATTATTTAAAATATCTGTTCAGCAGACCCTGGAATGCAGCTCCGTGTCTAGCCTCATCCTTTGCCATCTCATGAACAGTGTCATGAATAGCATCGAGATTCTGCTGCTTAGCACGTGTAGCGAGATCCTTCTTGCCTGCGCATGCGCCTCTCTCAGCCTCAACACGCATCTCGAGGTTCTTCTTTGTGGAGTCTGTAACGACTTCGCCCAGGAGCTCAGCAAACTTGGAAGCATGCTCTGCCTCTTCATGAGCAGCCTTCTCATAGTAAAGACCAACTTCCGGATAACCCTCGCGGAAAGCAACTCTTGCCATAGCCAGGTACATACCTACCTCAGAGCACTCACCTGTGAAGTTCGCCTGCAGGTCCTTGATGATCTCAGGATCTACGCCCTTTGCGATGCCGACAACATGCTGATCTGCAAATCCGGCATCCTCATCCATCTTATTAAACTTAGAAGCAGGAGCTCCGCACTGTGGACATTTCTCCGGAGCTTCTGGCCCCTCATAAACGTATCCGCAAATTGAACATACCCATTTCATAGTAAACACCTCTTTCTGAAATCTGAGAAGCGGCAGGATCGCCGCCAAGTGTATGTCTTGCCGCGAGAAAATATAATATCTTTAAAGCCTTCAGCATTTTCTCAGCCAGCTCCTATATTGTATCATACATTACCGCTTTTCTGTGAATTTACGATAAAGATTTTTGTTTCTATTTATCGACAGATGGGTATAAGGATGAAGTAAAATATAGAAATTAAAGAATAAACGCTTTTATGGAGGATAAAAATATGGAACTCAGAGATCGTGTAGACGCAGCACTGGATGAAGTCAGAGAAGTACTGAAGAGAGACGGCGGAAACCTGGAGCTGGTTGATGTAACACCGGAAAACGTTGTCAAGGTAAGACTGCAGGGACACTGCATCGGATGCCCGGGCGCTCAGATGACCCTGAGAATGGTTGTTCAGCAGATTCTGCAGCAGGCTGTTCCGGAAGTTACCGGCGTTGAGGCAGTTGACTAATTCATCCGGAAAAACGGAAGGGATGTCCGTCGGGAATAATCGAATCATAAACCGAAATAAATAACGGTTATTTTTAAGGGAGCTGAATGTCGGCTCCCTTTTCTGCCGTGAATATGATAAAATGGAAGTCAGCGGTATTTCTGGAAATCAGTGGAAATTTCTGCGACCGCCAGACAAAGCGCAATGCGCAAGAGACCAGACGTCTGCCGGAAAACAGGAAACGCAGAAATCCGGAAAACAAATACAGGAAAACGGAGGGAGCGTATGGCGAATAAACCATCAGAAGAAAAACTGAAAGCGGCGGTCCGTCAGGTTATTCCCGCGGCAGAAGAGACATTGCAGAAACTGGTCCGGATTGACAGTGAGAAACAGGCTCCGGTCACGGCAGCTGACGGTACAGTATATCCGTTCGGACAGAGCGTGGAAGACGCCTATCAGATGTTCATGGAAACAGCCCGCAGCCTGGGATTTACCACAGAAGACGCGGACCATTATGGCGGACATGCAGAGATCGGAGAGGGCAGAGAAGTTCTGGGAATGATCGGCCATCTAGATGTTGTACCGGCCAGCGGAAAGTGGAATTTTGATCCTTTCTGCGCAGAAATCGAAGACGGATACATGCTGGGCAGAGGAACTACCGATGACAAAGGTCCGATGGTGGCGGCACTGTATGCGGTAAAGGCCCTGCTTGACGCGGGATTCCAGCCGGACAGAAAGATCCGCCTGATCGCAGGCCTGGATGAGGAAACCGACTGGGACGGCCTGACTTACTATAGAAAGAAATTTAAAGACCCGGATTTCGGATTTTCGCCGGACGGCTGCTTCCCGCTGGTCAACGGCGAGAAAGGCATCCTGAATTTCGATTTTGCGCATAAGATTCATAAGACCCTTCCAGACGGACTGCAGCTTTCCAAACTGGAAGGCGGCACGGCCAGAAACATTGTGCCGGATCACGCAAGAGCGCTCCTTTCCGGCCTGACAAAAGAAGACTGGGACAAGATTAAAGCCGACGCGGAAGCCTTTTCGGAAGAAACGCACTTCCAGCTGCAGGCAAAGAAGACCGGGAAATCGCTGGAAATCAGCGCTCACGGAAAAGCCGCTCATGCCTCCTCTCCGGAGGACGGCCTGAATGCCATTTCCATCCTGATGAAATTCCTTGGACGGCTGGATTTTGTCAGCGATGACATTAATGAATTCATCCGCTTCTATAACGAGCACATCGGATTCGACACGACAGGAAAAGGCCTGGGCTTCGCAAAAGCCGGGAAATACGGCGATGACTTGACTTTTAACATCGGTTTGGTAAAATTCGACAGGGAAGCCGTCTCCGTGCTTGCAGATGTCCGCTATCCGGTTGACGGCACTGCAGAAGAGGTGCTTTCCGCAGCGGCGGAACATCTGGATCCCTATCATGTCGGACTGGTCAACCGCGGCGGAGAAGAGCCGATGTATGAGCCGGAGGACAGTCCGCTGGCCATGGCGATGCTGGATGCCTACAGACAGTGCACCGGCGATCAGGATGGAAAAGCCGTCGTTCTGGGCGGCGGCACCTACGCCAAGCCGTTTAAGAATATGCTGGCCTTCGGCGCACAGTTCTTAAATGATCCGGATCTGATGCACCAGGCCAATGAGAAGATTCCGCTGGCGCGGTTTCATCAGAGCATAGAGATTTATGCGCATGCCATTATGACGATGGCGGATGCGGAGTTTCAGCTGTAAAGTATGCCGGGCAGGGTTCGGTGGCTTTTGTCAGAAAGTGAGTATATACGGGTGAGAGAAGTCGTAATCAATGGAATAAAGGAAACGGAGGCCTTCGGCAGGAAACTTGGAGAAGAGGCACAGCCGGGGGATATTCTCGCGCTGATCGGAGATCTCGGGACGGGGAAGACGACCCTGACCAAGTCTATCGCCAGGGGTCTCGGTGTGAAAGAGGATATTACGAGCCCGACCTTTAATATAGTGAATGAGTATCATTCCGGGAGACTGCCGCTCTATCATTTCGATGTGTACCGGCTGGATTCCGGTGCAGATATGATCAATATCGGCGCGGAGGAGTATTTTGATGCCGGCGGCGTCTGCATTATTGAATGGGCGGACCGGGTGGCGGAAATTCTTCCGGATGACACGAAGGTAATTTTTATTGAGTATGGAAATAAGGAAGGAGAGCGGCTGTATCAATGTACATTTTAGCGATCGACATGACCGGACCGCTGGGATCAGCGGCTCTGCTGAATTTAGATAATGAAAAGGTCCTGATGGAGGTCAGCCGCGAGGAGAAGGGACATCTGAAAAATCTGATGCCTCTGGTGGACAGGCTTCTGAAGAAAGAAGGAATCCAGCCGAAGGACATCGCTGCGGCAGCGGCATCTGTTGGACCGGGATCTTACACCGGAATCCGCATCGGCGTTTCCTCGACACGCGCCTTTGCGCAGGCCCTGGACATTCCCTGCATCCGCGTCGGCAGCCTGGACATGTTCCGCCAGAAGGCGGACAGCAGGGACGTGGCGGTGATTTTCAACGCCCGCAGAGGCCAGGTATACGGTGCGGTTTACCGGGCCGGAGGAGAAGCTGTCATGAAACCTTGCCCCTGCATGCTGGAAGACGTATACGACTGCGTGAAAGAGAATCAGCTGAACCCGGTATGGTACGGAGATGGCATCGATGCCTATCAGGGCAGTGAAAAGTACGGAAAATATCTGGAAGGCGCAGAGTGTTCCCCGGAGGAGGAACGCTATCAGACCGCGGAAATGACCGCTCTGGAAGCGCTGAAACAGTACCGGGTGGGAGAGACCTGCAAGGTCAGCGAACTTCTTCCAGATTACATGAGAAAAACGGAGGCGGAGCAGAAACTGCAGGACGGCACGCTCGCGAAGGCGCGTGCAGCCAAGCTGGCGAAGTTTCGCAGCCGTTAGAATTCAGGAGACAGAATGAATATAGAAGATTTGAAAGAACTGATCGGGGAACTGAAAGACGATCCCGACATCGATACGGCAGAGATGCTGCTCAGAAACGCTGAACGCCATGATGTAAAGCGCTTGGCAGAGATCGACCGGATCTGCTTCAGCCAGCCCTATTCCGCGTCCATGTTTGAGCATGACATTCAGTACGGCGATAATCTGACCATCCTGACGGCTGTTGTCGATCAGGAAATCGTCGGATACATCGAGATCATGATCGTCCTCGACGAGTGTGAAATCCAGCGTGTCGCGGTTCTCCCGGAGTACCGCCGCCGCTACGTAGCATCCATCATGATGAATTCCATGCTGCATCTGACCGATTCACTGGGAATTCAGAGCCACACACTGGAGGTCCGCGCAGGAAATAAACCGGCAATCCGGCTTTATGAGCATTTCGGTTTCAAGCAGAACGGGCTCAGGAAGAATTATTACGGCGACGACGATGCGCTTCTCATGCTCAGAATCGGCGATCCCGAGCAGTTTGACCCGGAGAAAGTTTCTTAGGGGACAAAAAACAAACAGCAAGAGGCCTGCCGGGCCGGCATATGCTGTGGAATGCCGCTTTTTTCTGCCGGTGCTGAGCATAATCAGCAGACAGGAAAGCAGAATCATACAGGAAGAACAGTAAGAAGGACAAAAGATTATGTGGAATCAGCAATTTATCACACTGGGAATTGAATCAAGCTGCGATGAGACATCCATCGCTGTTGTCGCAGACGGGCGTCACATCCTGTCCAATGTCATTTCTTCACAGATCGCGATTCATACCAAATTCGGCGGCGTGGTGCCGGAAATTGCTTCCCGCCATCATCTGCAGAATATCAATGCTGTTCTTCAGCAGTCGCTGGACGAGGCGGGCATTACACTTTCCGATGTGGACCTGATCGGTGTGACACACGGTCCGGGACTGATCGGAGCCGTCGTTATCGGTGTCGCTACGGCAAAGGCCCTGTCCCTTGCCACGGGAATTCCGCTGGTTGGTGTCAATCACATGCACGGCCACGTCAGTGCCAATTACCTTCAGTATGAAGATCTGAAGCCACCTTTCCTGGCTCTGATCGTTTCCGGAGGACATACCAATATCGTTGACGTAACCGATTACAACGAATGCAGAGTACTGGGCTCCACCAGAGACGACGCCGCCGGAGAGGCCTATGACAAGGTTGCGCGCGTGATCGGACTGGGTTATCCGGGAGGTCCGAAAGTTGACAGGGCCGCAAAAGAGGGAGATCCGCACGCGGTGGAGTTCAAGCGCGTCTACCTGGAAAAAGGCAGCTATGACTTCAGTTTCAGCGGCCTGAAGACCCAGGTGATCAATTACGTTCATACAGAAAAGATGCGCGGCCACGAACTTTCCGTTCCGGATATTTCCGCAAGCTTCCAGCAGGCCGTGGTCGATGTCATCGTGGACAAGGCTATAGCCGCTGCAGAAGAACGGAAGGAAGAGAAACTGGTCATGGCCGGTGGAGTTGCGGCCAATTCCTGTCTGAGAAGTGAAATGCAGAAGGCATGCGATGCGCATGGAATCCGCCTGTACTGCCCGAAACCGGTGCTCTGCACGGATAACGGCGCCATGATCGCGTCCGCCGCATATTATAAATATAAAAAGCACGGCGCAGACGGGCTGGACCTGGATGCCTACGCCAATCTGCCGCTATAGAGAAATAAAGGAGATCAAATATGATTGTTTTGTCTGCAACAGACATCACAAGAGCATATGGTACAGATGTGATCCTGGATCACATCTCTTTTCATGTCAACGAGGGCGACCGTGTCGGCATCGTCGGCGCCAACGGCGCCGGAAAGTCCACCCTGCTGGACATTCTGGGAGGAGTCAGTGAGCCGGATGAGGGTCAGTTTTTCCTGTCCTCAGATGTTACTGTGGGCTACCTGCATCAGAACGACGACTTTGAAGACGACTGCACCCTGCGCGAGGAAGTGCATAAGATCTACGAGCGCTTTGAAAGGGCAGAAAAGGAAATCAATACGCTGACGCAGGACATCGCGCAGATGGCGGCAGACGGGAAGACGGATACCGATGAATATAAGCGCATTATGCAGCGCTATGGAAACCTGCAGGACCAGTTTGAACGGGACGGCGGTTTCAGCTATAAAAGCGAGATGCGGGGCATTTTAAACAGCATGGCTTTCGGAGAGGAATACTATGACAAGCCGATTTCATCGCTGTCCGGAGGCGAGCGTACCCGTCTGGCTCTGGCCTGCCTTCTGATGAGAAAGCCGGATGTGCTGATGCTGGACGAGCCGACCAACCATCTGGATATCGGCATGCTGAACTGGCTGGAGCAGTTCCTGAGAAACTATAAAGGAACGGTCATCATGGTGTCCCATGACCGCTACTTCCTGGATCAGCTCTGTACCAGAATTTTTGAGGTTGCGCACCATCATCTGACCTGTTACGACGGAAACTACACCGAGTACGCGCAGAAAAAGAAGCAGCAGAGAGAGTCGGACATGCGCGCCTATAAAAAGCAGCAGGAAGAGATCCGCCGCCAGGAGGATATCATCCGCAAGTTCAAAGAGCGAGGAACGGAGCATCTGGCCAAGCGTGCGGCATCCAGAGAGAAGAAGCTGGCGCATATGGAAGTGCTGGAACGTCCGGAGTCGGAAGGCGCTTCGCTGAATGTGCATTTCCGCCAGGATTATGAAACCGGAAACGATGTACTTCTGGGAGAAGATGTCGGTGAGGCATTCCGCACGGAAGAGGGCGTAAGACGCCTGTTTCAGCATGCGGATTTTGACATCAAGAAGGGCGAACGGATCTGCATTGTAGGCCCAAATGGGATCGGAAAGACGACACTGCTGCGCCTGATGATCGGAGAAATCCGTCCGACAGAAGGAAAAATCCGGATCGGAAGAAACGTGAAATTCGGCTACTACGATCAGCGGCAGGAACAGCTCCACGGAGACAAGACGGTTCTGGACGAGGTTCATGATTCCTACCGCCTGTATAAGGAAAGCGAAATCCGTAATTTCCTGGGCCGTTTTCTGTTCAGAGGGGATCAGGTCTTTACCAAAGTCGGATCGCTGTCCGGAGGAGAAAAGGCGAGACTTGCTCTTCTGAAACTGATGATGAGTGGTTCCAATGTGCTGATGCTGGATGAGCCGACCAACCATCTGGACATTGAATCAAAGGAAATTTTTGAGGAAGCGCTGCGGGAATTCCCGGGAACGATTGTCGCGGTTTCCCATGACCGTTACTTCCTGAATCAGATCGCGACCAAGATTTACGAGCTGGGTCCTTCCGGAATCACCAAGTATGAGGGCGGATACGACTATTATGAGGAAAAGAAGGAAGAGACGTCCTCTGGAAAACAGTATCTGAATCAGATGAGAGACCTGGTCGGTGAGGCAGAGTCTGAGCGGCGGCAGGCCTTCGGCGAGCAGAATGGTGAGGATGGGCAGAGCGGGGAAGATTCCTTGCCAGATCAGCCTTTGTCCTCGGAAGAGGAGCGCGCGCTGAAGAAAAAGCGCCAGGCTGAGGAACGCAGAAAACAGAGAAAAATCGAGCAGCTTGAATCCAGAATTGCTGAACTCGAAGATGAAATCGAGGAAATTCAGCAGAAAATGTGTGACCCGAAAATTCTGTCGAACTCTAAGAAACTGACGGAGTTGGACAATAAACAGAAGGATGCGCAGACGGAGCTGGATCAGGCATATGAAGAATGGGGACAGCTGGAAGAATAGTCTGAACACTGCTTTTTAAGCAGAATGTTTTAACCGCGATGGTTGATTCTGAAATAAAGATAATGTATAATGTTTGAAGTATTGGAAGATACTAGAGGAGGGCGAGACTATGGTTTTTGAGAAGATCAGAGACATAATCGTGGATCAGCTCAGCGTTGATAAGTCTGTGGTAACAATGGATACCAATATGACCAAGGATCTGGAGGCGGATTCCCTGGACGCTGTTGAAATCATCATGGCAATCGAGGAAGAATTTGACATCGAGATCCCGGATGAAGAGGCTGAAAAATTCCAGGTTGTAGGCGACTTAGTTAAATACGTAGAAGCGCATACTGCGGAATAAGCGATTGACCGCCTCTCATGAAGGCGGCTTTTTTATCTGTTAATTTGTTAAAGTTTTGTTGTTTTTTATCGTATGATTGAAATAACAAACTAATATAATAATTCGGGCAGATTGAAGAATAACTGGGTCCGGAAAAGAGTTCAGGATTCTCCGCTGCCAGAGGGAGGGTAATGTGAGACGAAAGAATTCTAAAATCTCCAACGCCGTAATCAGAAGGCTTCCCCGCTATCGGCGTTATCTGATTGAACTGAAGAAAAAGGGAGTAGAGAAAATTTCTTCCAAAGACTTCAGTGCTATGATCGGCTACACCGCATCTCAGATCCGCCAGGACCTGAATAATTTCGGTGATTTCGGTCAGCAGGGATACGGATACAGTGTTGCTGAACTGTATAAGGAAATCAGCAAGATCCTGGGTCTGGACAGAGACTACACAATGGTCCTGATCGGTGCCGGAAATCTGGGACAGGCCATTTCCAAATATGCAGTCAGCCTGATTGAAGAAGGCTTTAAGCTGAGCGCTGCATTTGAAATCGACCCGAACCTGATCGGGAAAACCGTAGAAGGTATTCCGATTTACGACTATAAAGATATCGAAACGTATGTTGAGGAGAATCACATCGATATCGGTATCATCTGTGTAAACAGGGGAAATGCGCAGGAAGTTGCAGACCGTTTGTCTGCTGCCGGCGCCAAGGGCATCTGGAATTTTGCTCTGGTTGATCTGGAAGTCCCGGATACCGTTGCGCTTGAATCCGTGCATCTCTCGGATACGCTGCATTCACTGGCATATCATATGAATGATATCCGCCAGACGGGTGTGAAGGGTGTCAGCCTGGACGAGGATTAGTTTACTGGCAGACAGAATCAGATACATGAAATGGGGAGCACGATCGGAAAACGATTGGATTATGAAGAATTCGGGGAAATTAGTCTCATCTCTTTTATTTCTGATGGCAGACATCGGAAATGGATTATATCTCTTGAATAAAATCGAACATAGGCATTCTGGACCGCGGCATGCGGTCCTTTTTCTTTGCCGTTCCGGCAGGGCGCGGAGGCTGAGGCTGCCAGGATGCGGACATAAAAAAACAGCCTGCTGTTCCGAAATGAAACAGCAGGCTGTCAATCGTCTCTTTTAAATGACCGGGGTCAATTAAGCCTCAGCCGGAGCGCCTACAGGACATACGCCAGCGCAGGAACCGCAGCTGATGCACTTATCCTCGTCGATTACGTATGCAGCATCTCCCTGGGAAATAGCCTCTACAGGGCACTCAGCCTCACAAGCTCCGCAGCTGATGCAAACTCCGTCATTAATCTTATAAGCCATTGGTATTACCTCCTTGTAAAAACCTGTTATCTGTGTATACTATGGATTATAACAGAAAGGATCGGATTAGTAAAGTGAAAGTATATTCTTTAACAGGCCGCAGCGGTACCGGAAAAAGTTACCAGGCAATCAGTATTTGCAAGGCTTTGCGGATTGATGCCATCATAGACGATGGACTGTTCATCTATAAAAACAGAGTGGAGGCAGGACATTCCGCCAAACGCGAAAAGACCAAGGTCGGCGCGATCAAGGCGGCTGTTTTTGTGCGCCCGGAACACAGGAAAGAAGTCAGGGATCGCATTCATGAGATCAACCCGAAGAGCATTCTGGTTCTTGGAACATCGGAAGAAATGGCGGACAAGATCTGTGAAATGCTGGAACTTCCTGAAGTTTCCCGCAGAATACACATTGAGGACATTACAACGGAAGCGGAACGGGAAACCGCGAGAAAACAGAGAGACATTCAGGGGAAACACGTTATTCCGGCCGCGGCGCCGCAGCTGAAACGTGATTTTGCCGGCTACTTTTTCAATCCGATGAAAATCCTGAGAGAATCCAGGTTCTTCACCGGCAGCGGGAACACATCGGAAAAAACCGTCGTCCGGCCGACCTTCAGCTATCTTGGTGAATTCTTTATTTCCGATAACGTCATCACAGATATTGCGCATTGTGTGGCAGAAGACTGCGGATGCATCGCAAAAGTCCGGAAGGTCTATGAAAATGCAGCCACAGACGCGCTCTGCATCTCCGTCAGCGTAGATTACCAGGCCGGCGGAAATATCCTGAGTCAGGTTGCAGAATTCCAGAGTAAACTCGCCGAAGCCGTCGAAGAAATGACCGCCTTCATTGTTGAAAAAGTCGATGTTGAAATTCTTTCCATCAGGGAGAAAACCGCATGATCATAAAATGGAATGAAAAAGAACAGTCCGTCGAGCTGAAGCAGGCGGACTGTTTTCAGCTGGAAGACATCCTGACCTGCGGCCAGTGCTTCCGCTGGATGCATAATGAGGACGGAAGCTGGGACATCGCGGCTTCTTCCCATCTGATCCGTGCCCGTCAGGAAGGCAGCAGCATCACCTTTCAGGGCAGCAGCCTGCAGGAATTCCAGAATTTTTGGGCTCCATATTTTGACCTGGGCAGGGATTACCGTTCCCTTCAGAAGCGTCTGACCAGCGGCGACCCCGTCATGCAGAAAGCAGTCAGCTTTGGCGGAGGCATCCGGATTCTGCAGCAGGATCTCTGGGAAACCATGGTGATGTTCATTATTTCACAGAATAACAACATTCCCAGAATTCAGGGCTGCATCGAGAGGCTGTGCAGGCTGTGCGGGAAACCTCTTGCGCATAACTTTTTGTCCGGCGGGGCGCTGGAAAAGCAGATTCCCGGCCCGGAGACACTGGCAGAAATGACCGCAGACGACCTGGCACCGGTCCGCCTGGGCTACCGCGCGAAATACCTGGTCCGGTCGGCGGTGCAGGCACTGGAATACGGCCTTCCGCAGACTTACGACGACCTCCTGAAATTCAGCGGCATCGGCCCCAAGGTGGCGAGCTGCATTCAGCTGTTCGGCCTGCACGATCTGTCCGCATTTCCGATCGACGTCTGGGTGATGCGGCTCATGCACGAGCTTTACGGCCTTGATCCGGGGGACAAAAAAGAAATGGCAAGTTACGCAGACGCTCATTTTCACGACCTGGCCGGGCTGGCGCAGCAGTATCTGTTTTACTATATGAGGAGCGGCCCTGGACAGTAATTTTTTGTCGATGAAAATGAAATAAAGGTTGACAAAAAAAGGGCAGAGCTCTACAATAGAGACAGTGATTAGCACTCGGATAAATGAGTGCTAACAATCCGGAAAGGGAATACCGTGAAATACAGCGGTAAATGAATCCGGATATCAATGCGAAAGCAGATTATCATATAGATCAGGAGGTAAGGAAGATGAGTTTTGGCATCAAACCATTGGGAAACAGAGTAGTCATCAAGAAGGCTGAAGCAGAAGAAAAGTCAGAGGGAGGAATCATCCTGACAAGCTCCGCACAGGAGAAGCCGCAGTATGCTGAGGTCGTTGCGGTAGGTCCTGGAACTAAGGATGAACCGATGGAAGTCAAAGTAGGCGATACAGTAGTATTCTCCAAGTATGCAGGAACAGACATCAAGTTCGAGGGAGAAGAGTATTCCATTATGAAGCAGTCTGACTGCCTCGCAGTAATTGAGAAATAAGATACACCCAGGAGGGAATTTCGATAGATCCGGCGATACAGAGGCCGGTCAGAGGAGGTAAGAACAATGGCTAAAGATTTAGTATATGGTGAAGACGCAAGAAGAAAACTGCAGGCTGGTGTTGACAAGCTGGCAGACACAGTAAAGATCACACTGGGACCTAAGGGAAGAAACGTACTGATTAACAAGAGCTACGGTGCTCCGCTGATTACCAACGATGGTGTTACAATCGCAAAGGAAATCGAGCTGGAAGACGGCGTTGAGAACATGGGCGCAAAGCTGGTTGAGGAAGTCGCAACCAAGACCAACGATGTAGCCGGAGATGGTACAACAACCGCTACACTGCTGGCACAGTCCATCATCAGAGAGGGATTCAAGAACGTAGCAGCAGGTGCTAACCCGATGGTCATCAAGAAGGGAATTCAGGGTGCTGTAGACAAAGCAGTCAGCGAGATCAAGAGAATTTCCCACAAGGTAGAAGGAAAGGAAAACATCGCACAGGTTGCTTCCATTTCCGCTGCTGACGAGGAGATCGGAAAGCTGATCGCAGACGCTATGGAGAAAGTCGGAAACGACGGCGTCATCACTGTAGAAGATTCCAAGACAATGGGAACAACACTCGAGGTTGTAGAAGGAATGCAGTTCGACAGAGGATATCTGTCCCCATACATGGCAAATGACACAGACAAGATGGAAGCCAACATGGAAGATCCGTTCATCCTGATGACAGATAAGAAGATCTCCAACATTCAGGAGATCCTGCCGCTGCTGGAGCAGATCGCAAAGTCCGGAAGCAAGCTGCTGATCATCGCAGACGATGTTGAGGGCGAAGCACTGGCTACACTGGTTGTCAACAAGCTGAGAGGAACACTGGACGTCGTTGCTGTAAAGGCACCTGGATATGGCGACAGAAGAAAGGCTATGATGGAAGATATCGCAATCCTGACAGGCGGCCAGGTTGTCAGCAGCGAACTCGGCATGGAGCTGAAGGACGCTACAATTGACATGTGCGGCAGAGCCGGCAGCGTCAAGGTTACAAAGGACGACACCACAATCGTCAACGGAAAAGGCGACAAGGCAGCCATCGCATCCAGAGTTGAGTCCATCAAGAAGCAGGAGTCCGAGACAGATTCCGATTACGATAAGGAAAAGCTGCAGGAGAGACTTGCCAAGCTGGCAGGCGGCGTAGCCGTTATCAGAGTCGGAGCTGCTACAGAGACAGAGCTGAAAGAGAGAAAGCTCAGAATCGAAGATGCCCTGAACGCAACCAAGGCAGCAGTAGAAGAAGGAATCGTTGCAGGAGGCGGCACAGCACTGTGCTCCACAATCCCTGCAGTTAAAGCATACGCAGACAGCCTGGAAGGCGACGAGAAGACAGGTGCCCAGATCATCGTCAGAGCACTGGAAGAGCCGGTTCGCCAGATCGCAGAGAACGCAGGCTATGAAGGCAGCGTAGTCGTCGCAAAAGTTAAAGACGCAGACGAAGGCATCGGCTTCAACGCAGCCACAGACGAATACGTCGACATGATCGCAAACGGAATCGTAGACCCAGCCAAGGTTACAAGATCCGCACTGCAGAACGCAGCATCTGCATCCGCAATGCTCCTGACCACAGAAGCAGGCATTACCGACATCAAAGAAGACACACCAGCAATGCCAGCAGGCGGCGCCGGCGGAATGGGCGGAATGAACGGGATGATGTAATGGCGCTTGCTCTCATGAGCGGGAGCGTAAGCGAACCGCGAATGATGAGAAGGCCTTATGCTGACGCGGCCTGAGAGATCGAGTCGAAGACGAAGATCGTTCAGCCAGCCGCGTGTCGTATATACTGAATATCAAAGAAGCGAGTACAAGAGTGCCCGCTTCTTTTTTCTGTCCGCAAGTGCGCAAGCACGCCGCTCGATCAGCCAGCCGCGTGTCGTATATACTGAATATCAAAGAAGCGAGTACAAGAGTGC
>CAJMLL010000003.1 GCA_905214225.1 uncultured bacterium
ACTGGTCAAAAATATTATGTTTTTTCACTGTCCTCTTGACGGGGAGCAGTTCATCGTGGAAGGGTGGGGTTCTTATTTTACAGCAGCTCGCTGTCCACTTCAAACGGGTGTTTTGCGTAGCTGTATCTGCCCACCAGGAAGTACACGATACCGCCGGTCAGAAGGCCCAGGACGATTTCGTGAATGTGGAAAGGCGCGATCTTCACGCGGTTAAAGAAGATAAAGACGGACAGGCTGGCGATCATGGAAGCGATGCAGGCTGTGGCATTTCCTTTTTTCCAGTAGAGTCCGCCGATCATCGGCCAGAAGAAGGCGGCTTCCAGTCCGCCGAAGGCGAACAGGTTGATCCAGACGATGATGTCTGGCGGGTTCATGGCGATGATGCAGGTGATGATACCCAGAAGCAGAGTGATGCCGAAGCTGTATTTCTGCACGCGGGATTCTGCTTTTTCTTCGCGCTCCGGATTGTTTCCGACGATGTAGTGCAGGTAGAGGTCCTTGATGATGGTCGCGGAGGCGAGGATCAGCAGGGAATCAACCGTGGACATGACGGCGGCAAGCGGAGCCGCCAGGAAGAGTCCGGCTGCCCAGGTCGGCATATAATGAAGAACGACATACGGAATGACGGAGTCAGTCGTCTTGATGGCGCCCTTTGGAATCAGCGGCGCCGCGATTGTTCCGGCGAAGTGCATGCCGATCATCAGAATGCCGACGACAACGGTTCCGTAAACCATGGCACGGTGCATGGAACGCGTGTCTTTGAAGCCCATGCAGCGTACGGCTGTCTGCGGAAGTCCCAGTGTCGCGATGCCGACCAGTACCCAGAAGGAGATCAGGTAGCCAGGCTGCAGAGCGATGATTCCCTTGCCATAGTGGCCTTTGCCCATGAGATTCCAGCCCGGGTTGATCTGGTTGAGCTGAGCAGTCAGATGGTGCATGCCGCCGCCTGTTTTCAAAATGAAGAAGAGCAGCAGGAAGGTGCCGCAGGTCATGATGATGCCCTGGATCATGTCGGTGACGACAACGGCGCGGAATCCGCCGACGGAGGTGTAGATGATAACGACCGCGGCGAACAGCAGCAGGGACCACATGTACGGAAGGCCCGTGACGGTCTGCATCAGGGTGGCGCCGCCGATGAACTGGGCGACCATCTGGGTGGTGAAGAACACAATCAGAGCGATTCCGCTGATGATGACGACCGGCGCCGATTTATAGCGGGCGCGAAGGTAGTCCGTGACGGTGACTGCGTCGATTCTGCGGGAAATCAGTGCGAATTTCTTTCCGAGAACGCCCAGGGTCAGGAAGGTCGTTGCGATCTGAATGCCCGCCTCCCAGGACTGGGTGAGACCGAAACTTGCGGCCAGTCCCGGTCCGCCGAGGAAGGAGCTGGCGCTTGTATAGGTTGCTACCAGCGTCATGGCGAGGATGAATCCGCCCATCCCGCGGCCGCCGGCGAAGTAGTTGTCCAGGAATCCCTGTGAAGAATGCTGTCTGGCGGAGACGCGGCTCTGCCAGATGCCGATGACCATGGTGAAGACCATGTACACAGCGAGAATTCCCAGGATTACAGCCTGTTTACCGGTCATGGCGTCCTCCTTCCTCAGAAGAAGCAGTGTCCGGATTTCCATCTTCATCCTCAAGACTGAAGTTGATGAACACTTTCTTCAGCAGAATGGCCAGCCCGACCAGAGCCACCACAAAAACGCCCGGCGTGCTGAGCAGCCACCACAGAGGCAGTCCTCCGATCTGCATCCCGCTTCCGGACAGTCCGTACGCAAACCCGACATGCCAGATGAAACATACGACGAACAGCACGAGCGTCGCCCTGGCTTCCTTCCGGATCTGCCTTTCTTTCTCTTTTCTTGTCATAATCAATTCCTTTCTGTGGTGCCGCATCCCCGCGGCTCCCATGAAACGCATTCTCCCCGCACACAGACGGGTACCTGTATATTATATACGTATTTCCAAGAGATTCCAGTACTTCCGATAAAACCTGCCCGGCAAGGAGCCAAAGGCATTGAGAGATAATATTCGTGGACAAGTATAAATCTTTCGGAAATTTAAGAATTGTTTTTGAAGAAAGGTGGTAAAATATAATAAGTGAGCAGGGAAATAAAAGATGAGGCTATCATCTTAATAAAAGAAAGGAGTAAAATCAAAATGAATAAGAAAACATTATCAAAGCTGACCAGTGTCCTGCTGGCAGCGGCTATGGTCCTTGCCTTCATGCCGGCACTGACCTTCAGTTCACACGCAGCCACGAAGAAGGCAAAAACTTCTATTACACGTGTTGCTCCTAAGGCAGCCAAGACTTCCGTACAGCTTGGAAAGAGCCTGACTTTCAAGGTTAAGGTTGTTCCGTCCAAGCTCGCAAAGAAGACGACCTTCACATCCAGCAACACCAAGGTTCTGACGGTAAATAAGAAGACCGGAAAGGCTTCCGCAAAGAAAGCCGGAACATCAAAGGTAACGGCCAAGGCCGGCAAGCTGTACGCATCCTGGACGGTAAAGGTTACCAAGGCTGCAAAGACAGAAAGATCCACAGGAGCTGCAGCAACACTGCAGAAGGAAATGGATCAGTTCAAGGGCAAGACAGCAGCAGACATCGCAGGCATGACCGAAGAGCAGCAGGCAGAACTGCTGAAGCAGTATTCCGCAATTATACCGGCCAATGTCACGATTGACGATTCTTTAGTCAAGTCCATGACGGCTGAGCAGAAGACCATGCTGGCGAAGGATCTGGAAGTTCTGTCCAACTATGACGCAACGGTCACAGCAGGAACAAAGAGCGGAAAGAACGCAACAGTAAAGGTAAAGGTGACTACATATAAGTACAGCACAGTCAACAAGACACTGGTTAATAATGTAGCAAATGATTTCGGCCTCGACAACCTGAAGGCTCTGTACAAGGATCCGACAAACAAAGAACTCGGTGCAAAACTCGTTGCTGTCGTCATCAAGGATCTCAACGACCAGATTCCAGCAATCAAGGCTGCAGGAAAGACAACAACTACCGTTACTGTACCGATGACACTGGAGAACGGTGTATGGCAGACAACCAAGACCACAGATCTGACAAAGGCATCCAAGACCGGCGCATTCAAGCTGGCTGACGCCATGACAGACGGTCTCTGCACAGTAGTTGCAGATGTAGCGGCCAAGGCAGCGGCTTTGATCAAGTAAACGCCTAACTGCGGCGCTTTACGTCAGACAGCCATATAATATGGAACGATCAACCCCGTGCGGACAAAATATCCGTGCGGGGTTTTCTTGCGCTTTGAATTTTGTCCTGTGAAGAGGAAGATTCTGGAAAAAACAGCGCGATTTTCCCTGTAAACCCCCGGTTTAGAAGATTTATTTGTATACATACAAAAAAGAGGGGAAAAGTTGTTGACAGGGATGAAGAAAAAGGGTATAGTAAGTGCATAAGTTAAATCACATTAAATCAGTATGTTAATAGAGTTAATAGGAACCACGGAACAGCAGAAGCATGGTGCCGGGTGAAAGGAGAAAAACTTGGGTATCATATTTGAAGAGCTGGTTCGCAGGAACTACAGATTCGGGCGAATGTTATAACATCGGAAACAGATTGTTTTCCGGCCCCGGAGAAGCAGCCGCGGACAGCAGCCGGAAACATCGATATAAATAAGTATAAAGCATTCGAACAGAAATTATCAAACCCATAAATATAAATCAGATAGAATAATAAAGAGGTTGGCAGTGCCCGAAACTGCAGAAAGAGGAAATAAAATGGCAGAGCATAAGTTTGGATTCAATACACTTCAGCTTCACGTAGGACAGGAAGAGGCAGATCCGGTTACGGATTCCAGAGCCGTTCCTATTTATCAGACAACATCATACGTTTTCCATAACTGCCAGCATGCGGCAGACCGTTTTGGCCTGAGAGACGCCGGCAACATTTACGGAAGACTGACCAACTCCACACAGGGTGTCCTGGAGCAGAGAGTTGCCGCACTGGAAGGCGGCGTTGCAGGACTGGCACTCGCATCCGGAGCTGCAGCAGTAACTTACTCCATCCTGGCACTCGCATCCGGCGGAGATCACGTTGTCGCACAGAAGACCATTTACGGCGGAAGTTCCAACCTGCTGGAGCACACACTCCGTCCATACGGAATCGATACAACATTCGTAAATGCGCATGACCTGAAGGAAGTTGAAGGAGCAATCAAGGAGAACACAAAGGTTGTTTACCTGGAGACTCTGGGCAACCCGAACTCTGATATTCCGGACATCGACGCAATTGCTGAAATCGCTCACAAGCACGGCATTCCGGTTGTCGTAGATAACACATTCGGCACACCGTACCTCTTCCGTCCGCTGGAGCACGGCGCAGACGTAGTCGTACATTCTGCAACCAAGTTCATCGGCGGCCACGGAACAACACTGGGCGGCATCATCGTAGACGGAGACACATTCGACTGGAGTAAGTCCGATAAGTATCCGCAGTTCACAGAGCCGAACGCAAGCTACCATGGCGTCAAGTTCGCAGACGTTCCGGGAACTGTTGCGACATATGTAAGAGCCATCCTGCTCAGAGATACAGGTGCTACACTTTCTCCGTTCAATGCCTTCCTCCTGCTGCAGGGCCTGGAGACACTGTCCCTGAGGCTGGACCGTCACATTGAGAATACAAAGAAGGTTATCGAATACCTGAAGACACAGCCGCTGGTTGAGTCTATCAACCATCCGTCCCTGCCGGATCATCCGGATCACGCCCTGTATGAGAAGTACTTCCCGAACGGCGGAGCTTCCATCTTCACATTTAACATCAAGGGCGGACAGAAGGAAGCCTTCGAGTTCATCGACCACTTGAAGATCTTCTCCCTGCTGGCTAACGTCGCAGACGTGAAGTCCCTCGTCATTCACCCGGCTACAACAACACATGCCGAGCTGAACGAGCAGGAACTTGAAGCAGCAGGAATTCACCAGAATACAATCCGTCTGTCCATCGGAACAGAAGACGCTGAGGACATCATCTGGGATCTGGATCAGGCATTCCAGGCAGTCGGAAAGTAATTTTACGACCAAAAATACCCGCGCTGCGGCAGCCCATTTCCGCAGCGCTTCAGCAAGAAAACTCCTTTATCTCTGCAAAATGTGCAGAATAAGAAAACCTGTAACTGGTATCTGCAGATGTGCAGAGAAGCAAGCCAGTAAAACCGTAAATCTGTAAAAAGCCGGCAGCAGAAACTGCCGCCGGGAAAATGTGTATGTGTATAACAGAGACAGCCCCACAAAGTTATGAAAATGACTTGTGCCGGCTGTCTTTTGTTTTCGGCGCATGTTCTGGATGGAAACGGAAACAGGCCGTTGAGAGGGGCGGGCACAGCATTGAAATATAAGTATACTGTATACTTTCTTGGGCGTAGAAGCGAATCGGGCCTGGTCCTTCGGAATTTCGGCTGACCCGGAAACAGCAAAAGGAAATGATAATATTTGTTTAAATATCACAAAAACTGCAAGGATACATGTGAAATAATTGTGGTGATAATGAATAAAGATTTGCGAAACTTGAAATTGTCTGACCACAATGGTAAACTATATCATAGATTATGTTCTTTTTGAAGAACTCATACCCGTTAACTTGATAATTTTTTGGATGTGGTGTATAACTATTGTTGCAGAAATTTATCTGTTTGCACAAAACGGGTATGGATTGGTATTTGTCGAAAGGAGAAAAACCATGGAGAAGAAAAATCTTGACTGGGGAAAACTTACATTTTCCTATCAGCCGACTGATTATCGTTATGTAGCTAACTGGGAAAACGGAAGCTGGGACGACGGAGAGCTGTCCACAGAGCCGACCGTAACAATGAGCGAGTGCGCAGGCGTCCTGCAGTATGCACAGGCTGTATTCGAAGGCCTGAAGGCATATACAACAAAAGACGGCAGAATCGTTACTTTCCGTCCTGACCTGAACGGCGAGCGTATCGAGAGATCCGCAAAGCGCCTGGTTATGCCGGTATTCCCGAAGGAAAGATTTGTAGACGCAGTAAAGAAGGTTGTTAAGGCCAACGAAGCATGGGTTCCGCCATTTGGCTCCGGAGCAACACTTTATCTGAGACCGTTCCTGTTCGGAATCGGACCGGTCATCGGCGTAGCACCGGCACCGTCCTATCAGTTCCGTATGTTTGCTACTCCGGTAGGACCATACTTCCCGGGCGGAGCTGTTAAGCCGATCAGAGTTAAGGTTTCTGACTACGACAGAGCAGCGCCGGTAGGAACAGGAGACATCAAGGCAGGTCTGAACTATGCAATGTCCCTGCGCGCAATTGATGAGGCACACAGACAGGGATTCAACGAGAACTTCTACCTGGATTCCAAGACCAGAACAAACCTCGAGGAGACAGGCGGAGCCAACATCATCTGCATCAAGGGCAACAAGTTCATCACACCGAAGTCAAATACAATTCTGCCATCCGTTACACGTCGTTCCCTGGAAGTCGTTGCAAAGGACTACCTGGGCATGGAAGTTGAAGAAAGAGTCATTCCGTTCACAGAACTGAAGGAAATGGACGAGATCGGTGTCTGCGGAACAGCTGCAGTAATCGCTCCGGTTGGAGAGATCAACGATCACGGAGATGTCATCAAGGTTCCGACAGGCATGGAGAAGTGCGGACCGGTTCTGAAGAAGCTGAGAGATACACTGACAGGAATTCAGATGTGCGAGATCGAGGCACCGGAAGGCTGGATCGTCGAGATCAAGTAATCTTCTTCTCTCGTTTTGGCAAACGTTTGAACAGAACATATACGCGGCACGGCCATTCAGCTGTGCCGTTTTCTTTTGCCGGACTTCCGCTAATGGGAGGCTGACTGCTTCTGATTTACCAGGGTGGTGGGGTCTGTTATATCTGATGCAGCTGCTCCTTTCGCTGTGATACAGTTCTGACAGGACATCAGGCAGATTACAGAATGGAGTCCGGGATGCATATTTCCGATACAGTGGAAAACAGATCGTGCTACATTATATTGGTATCTATGAATGATTGAAAACAGGGAGGAATTATGGATTGGGAAAGCGCAGACCATGGATTTGGTCCTGAATACGATGAGCATTCAAAAATACTGATTTTAGGAAGTTTTCCTTCTGTAAAATCCAGAGAGCAGGCCTTCTATTACGGCCACCCGCAGAACCGCTTCTGGAAAGTGCTGGCGGCGCTGGCAGGGGCAGAAGTGCCGGCTGGTGTAGAGGAAAAGAAGGTCTTTCTTCACGCTCATCACATTGCCGTTTACGATGCGATCGAATCCTGCACGATAAAAGGTTCCTCAGACAGTTCCATCCGGGATGTGATTCCTGCAGACATCCGGCCAATCCTGAACGGCTCGGAAATCGGCAGCAGAATTTTCACCAATGGCCGGAAGGCCGGTCAGATGTATAAGAAGTACATCCTGCCGGAAACCGGGATCCCGTCTCATGACCTTCCGTCCACGAGCCCGGCCAACGCAGCCTGGACACTGGACAAGCTGATCGCTGAGTGGGGAAAGTGGATTAAGTCCGAGTGGGTTTCAATTTAAGAAAATGAAATATGAAAATCAACTTGAGCAGGCGAAAAGAAAATGACGGTCAAATCCTTTCCTTTTCCCGACTGCTGTTATTTCTTTTTGCGAGAAGAATGTTCCCTGTGTTTTCTGCTGCTCTGAATGGAATGCGCTTCTTCGCGCTTCTGGTCCTGCGCATGCTTTCTGATGTGTGATTTCGCAGCTGATGTCTTATGTTTTGTCTTCATCGCAGACTTTGTGTGGTTTATCTTCGCGGCTTTTTCCCTGCGCTTTTTCTTTTTTGTCCGGTCTTTCATGACGGAAAAACCGAATTGACCGAGCGGGCGGCCTAACGTGTAATAGGTACCGTGGGAATAGGCGATCGGGCGGGAATACTCGAGGTGGAAGGTATTGTTTTCATCCATATATGCTTCATCGGCCTGAACGCAGACGACTTCGGCAAGGAACATGACGTGGCTGCCCAGATCGATGGACTGGGTAACGCGGCATTCGATGCTGACCGGAGACTCGTCAACGGTCGGGGCCTTGATCTTGCAGCTCTTTCCCGTGGTGAGTCCGAGGGCCTCGAATTTATCGATGTCGCGGCCGGAACGGACGCCGCAGAAATCTGCCGCGGAGGCAAGGGCTTCTGTGGTCAGATTGATGACGAACTCGCCGGTTTTCTCGATAATGCCGAAGGAATAGCGTTCGCAGCGGACGGAAATAGAGACCATCGGCGGATCGGAGCAGATGGTGCCGGTCCATGCGACGGTGAAGATGTTCGGCTTTCCGGTGTCCGGATTCAAAGTGCTGACCATGACGGCCGGAATCGGATAAAGCTGGTTGCCCGGTTTGGCAAACGGGACCTTGTTGTGCGGCCGGTGCTGATGCTTATGATTGTGATTGTGATTCTGATTCTGTCTGCTGACTTCTGCTTTATTCATGTTTTTCTCTTTCTGTGTCTGTATTTGTACCGCTGCAGCTGGAAGGTCCGTGTAAATCTACGCAGCACCCTGTTGCAGATGGGTTATTTAATTCTGATTAAAATAATATTGGAGAAGACGCTTTGTTTGTTAATTGACAATCATTGTTGTAAATTCTTCTTTTATTAATGGATAATATTTTATCATAAATCTTCAATATCGGACATTCAAATATGAAATTACCTATCAATATGCTGTAAAAATGCATGCGATTACGGTGAAAAGACAGATTGTATGCAGTATTTTTGTTGAAAAGATACAAGGAGGGTTGAAAAATGTATTGTTGATGATACAATGATAGATATAGTCAATGAAACAGTATCTCCGATATAGATTACAATATGATGTCGGAATTGTTTACCGATTGTTTTCCACGGCGGCTCAGGCAGGAAGGCCTCTTGCCGGGAAGATTTTGTCTGAACGGACTGTAGAAAGATGAATCGGGACTTCTGTTGATGAAGAAACTAAGTAAAAGAAGGGTTTGAAGTATGAGCAGATTAACAATGGTGACTGAGAGCACCGCCCAGAAAACGGTAGAGGGCTTGTACAAGGATATCGAGCGCAGAATCACCGCCAGCCAGCCGGGAATCTGTCCGGTCAATCTGTCGGTGGCCTTCCTGCACATCTGCCGGTCGCAGTCATGCGGAAAGTGCGTGCCTTGCCGTGTCGGGCTGATGCGTCTGGAAGAGCTGATTCAGAAGGTGCTGAACGGATGCGGAGAACTCTCCGATCTGGATACAATTGAAACCACAGCACAGGGAATTTTTGACTCTGCTGACTGCGCGATCGGAGTGGAAGCGGCGAGGATGGTTCTCAAGGGACTGAAGGGATTCCGCGATGATTATGAGGAGCACATCAAGCACGGCAGATGTTCGCTGACCCAGGTGAAGTCGGTTCCGTGCGTGGAACTGTGTCCTGCGCATGTCGACATCCCGGGCTATATCGGCCTGATCAGAGAGGGAAGATACACAGACGCGGTCGAGCTGATCCGCAAGGACAATCCGCTTCCTGCAGTCTGCGGCATGATCTGCGAGCATCCGTGTGAGGCGCGCTGCAGAAGGACGCTGGTGGATGACGCAATTAATATCAGAGGCCTGAAGCTCTACGCGGTCGAGCATGAGGGAGAGATTCCTGCACCGAAGTGTGCGCCGCCGACCGGAAAGAAAGTTGCCATTATCGGAGGAGGTCCGGGAGGTCTGTCCGCCGCATATTATCTGGCAAGAATGGGTCATGATGTGACCATTTACGAGCAGAGAAAGCATCTCGGCGGCATGCTCCGCTATGGTATTCCGAGCTATCGTCTGCCAAAGGATATTCTGGATCATGAGATTGACGGCATTCTGAAAGCCGGCATTCATGTAAAGAAAAATGTCAGAATCGGCAAGGATATCGATGTCAATACTCTGAGAAAGAGCTGTGACGCCATGTACATCTGCATCGGCGCTCATGTCGGAAGAACCATCGGAATCGAAGGCGAGGATGCGAAAGGTGTTGTTCTGGCGGTTGACATGCTCCGCGGAATCGGCGACGGCGAGATGCCGGATTACACCGGAAAGAACGTCGTGGTCGTCGGCGGAGGAAACGTTGCGATGGACGCAGCCCGCTCGGCAATCCGTCTCCACGCGAAGTCCGTCAAGATCGTATACCGCAGAAGACAGGCGGATATGACCGCACTGAAAGAGGAAGTTGAGGGCGCAATCGGCGACGGCTGTGAGATTATGGAGCTGAATTCGCCAAAAAGAATCGAGAAAGATGAAAACGGAAATCTGGCTGCACTGATCGTTCAGCCGCAGATCGTCGGTGAAGTGAAGGGCGGACGCCCGAGCCCGAGAAATGCGGAAGCTGGAGAAGAGAGAATTCCGTGCGACATCCTGATTGAAGCCATCGGACAGGGAATTGACTACACAGTATTCGCAGAAGAAGCCGGTGTGCACGTTCACCGCGGAACCATTGATGCCTTCGACTGGGGCGGTGTAAAGGATCAGGACGGTATTTTTGCCGGCGGCGACTGCGTAACCGGACCGGCTACAGTAATCCGCGCAATTGCGGCAGGAAAAGTTGCCGCGGCCAACATCGACGATTATCTCGGTTTTGATCACCAGATCACATCGGATGTGGAAATTCCGCCGGTCCGCCTGGACGATACAGAAGCCTGCGGAAGAGTAAACATGAAGATGAGAGATCCACGTGAGAGAATTAAGGATTTCGATATCATGGAAATCTGTATGAGTGATGAAGAGGCGAAGCAGGAGGCATCCCGATGCCTGAGATGTGACCACTTCGGCTATGGAATATTCAAGGGAGGCAGAGAAGAAAAATGGTAAAGGTTATGATCGATGAGCGTCCGGTAACTGTACCGAACGGCACGACAATCCTGGAAGCGGCAACAAAGGCCGGCATCCATATCCCGACGCTCTGTTTCTTAAAGGATATCAATGAAATCGGCGCCTGCCGCGTCTGCGTGGTTGAAGTAGAGGGGCACAGAAGACTGTTCACCGCCTGCAACAATGTCGTAGAAGACGGTATGGTCATCTGGACACACAGCAAGAGAGCCCGGGAAGCCCGCAAAAAGAACGTGGAGCTGATCATCAGCGAGCATCACATGAACTGCGCGATCTGCGCCAGAAACAACAACTGCAAACTGCAGGACGTTGCTTCGGATCTGAATATCAGTGAGCTCCCGTTCAAGAAGAAGATCGACTACCGTTTCCGCAACAGAAAGTCCGACTTCCCGCTGATTCATGACTTCAGCAAGTGCATCAAGTGCATGCGCTGCGTGCAGATCTGCGACAAGGTGCAGAATTCACACATCTGGGACGTTGTCAGCCTGGGCTACGACATCACGGTAGATACACTGGACACACTGGATCTGGAACATTCTGACTGTGCGCTCTGCGGCCAGTGCATCACCCACTGTCCGGTCAATGCTCTTCATGAAAGAGACGATACAGAGAAAATGCTGGATGCCCTCGATGATCCGGAGAAGGTTACCGTCGTTCAGATTGCGCCGTCCGTCCGCGCGGCATGGGGCGAGGAATTCGGACTGGATCCGGAATTTGCAAGCGTGAAGAGGCTGGCGCAGGCCCTGCATCAGGTTGGATTCGACTATATCTACGATACCGACTTTTCCGCAGACCTGACCATTATGGAAGAGGCAAGCGAATTCCTTGAGAAGGTCAAGAATCCGAAGAAAGCCAAATTCCCGATGTTCACCAGCTGCTGTCCGGGATGGGTACGCTTCTGCAAGGCGCACTACCCGCAGTTCGTGGATCAGGTATCCACATCCAAGTCCCCGCAGCAGATGTTCGGCGCCATCGCAAAAACTTATCTGGCGGAGCAGATCGGCGTAGATCCGGATAAGATCTTCTCCGTTTCCATCATGCCTTGCATCGCAAAGAAGCACGAGTGTGCGCTTCCGAACATGAACGATGCGGGACACGGACAGGATGTCGACCTGGCACTGACCACCAGAGAAGTCGTCCGCCTGATCAGAGGAACCCACATCGACCCGAGAACCCTGGAAGAGCGTGAACTTGACCAGCCGCTCGGCATCGGAAGCGGCGCCGGCGTCATCTTCGGCGCGACCGGAGGCGTTATGGAAGCCGCTCTCAGAAGTGCGTACTACATGGTTTACGGAAAGAACCCGAAGCCGGATGCCTTCCGCGATGTCCGCGGCATGAAAGGCTGGAAGGAAGCCCGGTTCAATCTCGGCGGAAATGAACTGAGCGTGGCTGTAGTCAGCGGACTCGGCAACGCATCACGCCTGCTGGATGCGCTGGACAATGGTTCCGTTCATTATGATTTCGTTGAAGTCATGGCCTGTCCGGGCGGATGTTCCGGCGGCGGCGGACAGCCGATTCACGACGGCGTGGAGAAGGCCGAAGACCGTGCAGACGTCCTCTACAGACTGGACCGTCACGATCAGCTCCGCTTCTCCCACGAGAACCCGGCAATCATCCACTGCTACGAGAACTTCTTGAAGACGCCGCTTTCTCCGAAGGCAGAGAAACTGCTTCATACCGATCAGCATGCATGGCAGATGCCAAACGAGTAGCAGCTGCGGCGCAGGAATCTGCTCCGGTCAGCGTGAAAATTTATGAATATCGAGTAGAATAAGCCAGCGAGGTGTATACTAGATGTATACACGTTAAAGACTGACAGCTTAGTAATCCGGGCCGGCGTCACCTTTTGCGCCGGCCCTTGCTGTAGACAGAATCAGAAAAGAAGGAGCATACGTTTGATCGGACAAAAATTAACTGCGCAAGAGGCCAGTGAGCAGCTTCAGAAAACGGACCGCCGCATTCTGGAGCTTATCGGAAAACTGGAAAACGAACACGCGCTTCAGAAAAATGAATATATCTATATGCTCGATCACATGAGCGATGCGGCAGAGACCCTGCTTGCAGAAAAAGCCCGCCGCGTCCGGGAAGAAATTTACGGAAAAGACGTCTTCGTCCGCGGCATCATCGAGTTCAGCAACGTCTGTAAAAATGACTGTTACTACTGTGGAATCAGAAAAGATAATGAGAAAGTAAAGCGTTACCGCCTCAGCGACGAGCAGATCATGGAATGCTGTAAAATCGGCTACGAATCCGGTTACCGGACCTATGTCCTGCAAAGCGGAGAAGACGGCCACTACACCGACGAAGTCCTGGGAAATCTGGTCTCGAAAATCCATAACAGCTATCCAGACTGCGCCATCACCCTTTCTGTCGGAGAAAGAAGCAGAGAAAGCTATCAGTATCTGTTTGACGCAGGCGCTGACCGTTATCTTCTTCGTCATGAGACCGCAGATGAAGCGCATTACAGAAAACTTCATCCTGCGGAAATGAGCTGGAAGCACAGGATGAACTGCCTGCAGGAACTCCGGGACATCGGATACGACGTGGGCGCCGGCATGATGGTGGGATCACCCTATCAGACCAGTGAAGACCTTGCCGAGGACCTTTTGTTCATCGGAGACTTTAAACCGGAAATGTGCGGAATCGGACCATTCATCCCGCACCGCGACACACCGTTCAGAGAGCAGAAGGCAGGAACGCTGGAACAGACATTATATCTGCTTTCCATCATCCGCCTGATTCACCCGCATGTGCTGCTTCCGTCCACAACAGCGCTGGGGACCATCGACCCGCTGGGGCGTGAGAAGGGCGTGCTGGCGGGGGCCAATGTCGTCATGCCGAACCTGTCGCCGGGAAAAACGCGCCGGCAGTACGAGCTCTACAACGACAAAATCTGTATGGACGACGATGCGGTGCAGTGCAGGAGCTGTATGGATCTGCGGATGCGCTCCATCGGCTACCAGCTGGTCGTTGACCGCGGGGATTACCGGAAATAGACGGATCCGCCGGCCCTGCGGGGCCTTCCGGCATACTTCCCATGAGACCCGGCAGCAGGGCTGGAGTCGAAAACGTCTGGTCCATATCGGGCATAGACGTGCAGAAGCAGTGCCAGATTAGCATCCGCAGCGCCCGGCGCAGAATAAACAAAATATTTGAAAAGGGGATTAGAAAATGGGATTAAATGAAACGCAGTCCGCAGAACGCGTGCATATCGGCTTCTTCGGACGAAGAAATGTTGGAAAATCAAGTGTAGTAAACGCCGTAACCAATCAGGAACTGGCCGTCGTGTCCGATGTAAAAGGCACAACGACCGACCCGGTCAGAAAATCCATGGAGCTTCTTCCTCTCGGACCAGTGCTGATCATCGACACCCCGGGATTCGACGACGAAGGCATGCTCGGCCAGAAGCGCGTGCAGAAAACCCGCCAGGTCATCCGCGAAACCGACATCGCCGTCCTGGTCGCCGACAGCACAGAAGGTCTGCAGGACGCCGACTATCAGCTGCTCGCCGAATTCCGCGAGAACAAAGTCCCTTGTCTTCTGGTCCTGAATAAGGCCGACCTCCTTCCAGACGGCAAAGAAAAACTGGCAAGGGGAGCCTTTGACTGGCCTCCGGCAGCAGGAAGCGCATCCGCGTATACAGAGTACAAGAATAAACAGGATATTCCTCCAGTCCGCGCGATCTATGTCAGCGCGCAGGAAAAAGCAAATATTACCCAGCTGAAGGAAGCCATGGGGCATATGAAAAAAGGTTCTGCGGAAATCGCAGGCCTGCTGGACGGCCTGGTTACACGCGGCGACACAATCATCCTGGTCATCCCGATCGACAAAGCCGCCCCAAAGGGCCGTCTGATCCTGCCAGAGCAGCAGATGGTGCGCGCCGGCCTGGATCTGGGCGCTTCCGTTATGGTAACCGGAAACGACCGGCTGAAAGAAACACTGGATTCCCTGAAACAGCCGCCGCGCCTTGTAATCACAGACTCGCAGGCCTTCAAACAGGTTGACGCCATCGTTCCGGACGACATTCCGATGACTTCATTTTCCATCCTGTTCGCCCGCTATAAAGGGACGCTGAAGAGGCAGCTCGCCGGAATTCAGCGCCTGAAAGAGCTGCCGGCCAACGCAAAAGTCCTGATTTCCGAAGGCTGCACCCACCACCGCCAGTGCGGAGATATCGGTACAGAAAAAATTCCGGCCCTCTTAAAACAGTACGTCAAAAAGCCATTTACCTTCGAAACCAGTTCCGGCAAGGGCTATCCAGAAGACCTGACCCAGTACGATCTCATTATCCACTGCGGCGGCTGCATGCTCAACGACAAAGAAATGCAGTACCGCGTCCGTCATGCCGACGAACAGGGCGTTCCGATCACCAACTACGGCGTCGCCCTCGCAGAAATGAACGGGATCCTTGACCGCGCACTTAGGCCGGTAATGGCGCTGCCCTCATCCGCGCGAGTTTAAAATGAAGCGCGGATGACTCCCGTTACAAGGGGAACTTGCCCCTGCGATTCACGAACATAAGTGAGTGAGAGCAGCGGGAAATCCTGATGCTGACGTAGCCCGGGTGAATGAGCCGCAGGCAGCGTTCGACCGGTAAGCCATGTGTCGTATATATAGGTGCCGTTGAAAGCCGAACGCGTATTCATAATAAACTGCGTGAAAGCTGAACAGCGGAAGGTTAGTTGCGGTATGCTGTATGCACATTTTCGCTTTGCTGCAGAGATGTGGGTAAAAAATTGCACGGATTTCCGACATTAAACGCTTAAAAAGTCGGAAATCCGGCCGTCATATGTAAATTTTTACCGTTCGATTTACAGTTCGATCAGGTCGCGGGTGAAATCGTCGGTCATGTTTTCGAAGCCGTCTTCGGTGATCAGGATCTGATCTTCGATGCGGACGCCGCCCCAGCCTGGAATGTAGAGACCCGGCTCAATTGTACGGACATTGCCGACAGGGAAAGGAGTCTTGTCGGTAATGGAGTTGAACGGTCCTTCGTGTACGAAAAGTCCGATTCCGTGGCCGATGTTGTTATACTCGTAGCCCTTGTATTTTGTGCCTTCCAGGACCTTCATCTGTGCATTATAGATGTCGCAGCCCATGGTACCGGCTTTGGTGATCTTATTGCACTCGTCGAACATTTTCTGAACCGTATTATAGACTTCTTTCTGCTCGGCCGTTGCTTTTCCAACGACTACGGTACGAGTCATGTCGGACATGTAGCCATGAACCTGGCAGCCAAAATCCATCAGGACGAAGTCACCGTAGGCAACGGCTTTCTCGGACGGAACACCGTGAAGCAGGGAAGTGCGTGCTCCGGAAATCAGGATGTTTCCGTAAGGCATGGTGTCTGCGCCATTCATAACCATGTACAGGGAAAGCTTTGCGGCAAGCTCTTTTTCCGTAACACCAGGCTGGATTTCCGGGAGGAGATCTTCCAGCGCACGGCAGGAGATTTCACAGGCCTGACGCTGGTATGCAATTTCTTCTTCATTTTTGATCATTCTCAGGTCGGAAATCACGTTGAAGGTCGGGATTTTATCTGCTTCGACGATTTTATTGAAGTCCATGAAGAAATCGTAGGAGAAATCATCACCTTCAAAGGCTACGTTCTTGCAGTCTGTTTTTGTCAGAAGTTCCTGAACGGAGTCTGCAACAGTCTTTCCCGGGAGGCGCCAGATCACGACTTCATAATCCGGGCATTCCAGAGCGGCATCTTCCGTGTAACGCAGGTCTGTGATGAAGAACTGCTTTCCGCCCTTGGTGAACAGGAGCCACTGTGCGCCGTCACTTGCTGTAAAACCGCTGATGTAGCGGATGTTTGTCGGGCTGGAGATAAAGAAGGCGTCGAGGTTGTTCTCCTTCATATAATCAAAGACTTTGGTTTCATTCGTCTGCATGGTAATTTCCTCCTTTGCAGTAAAAGACTGGCAGCGGAGCGGCTCCCGGTTCTTAATTTCCGGGGAGGGGCGTTCTGCCGCCTTGCATGAATTCAAATGCAATACTTCTTCAGACCAGAGAAGCGCAGAACTGCAAGTTTCGGATGATTCAGTCCGCGAACACTGCAGTCTTGGTACTGCCGCCCGGTGATCCGCTGGTATGCAGTCTGCCGCGCATGTACAGGTCCGCAGTACCAGATGCTGCAGTTGCTGAACTCTGGTTTATACCTTATTCTATTAGAAAATTATATCGATTTAAGTATTTTCTGTCAATAATTTATCGATGCTATCCCTTGGCTCTGTGCAAGCATACTGTACGCAGTATACTTGGACTTCACGCCCCGGCAGAATTATCACTGGCAGCCAGCAACTGCTCTATGAGATGTCCCCCCCGGCAGTATTACGGCTGTCGTACACCTTCCAGGTTGTGAAATATCCGTATTCCGCCAGTTTTACATGGCATTCATCCGGAACCCCGTTATCTGCTGCCTTTAGAGCCTGCCTTCCTGCCGCGCCCGCTGGAATTTCTCCTTGTTCTCGTCGACGATCGTGAAACCTCTGCCATTGACCTCCTGCACCATGCTGATGGTAACGAAGGCCGTCGGGTCGATGTCCAGAATCATCTTCTTCACCCGGTTCATGTTCTGCAGGGTGGTGACACTGCTGATCATCTCCATGTCATGCTTCAGCATGCCGGACCGGCCGTGCAGCAGAGTTGCGCCGACGCCGAGATTGAGCAGTTCGTCCAGAACCTCCTCCGTTTTCGAGGAATAGATCTGAAACTGGACGAGTCCGCTGCCCATGAGAATGATTTTCTGGGAAACCATTGAATAGATGAAGACCATGAGAATCGCCAGAATCAGGTCTGTTACACTGGCGTTGAAGAACTGCAGCAGCAGAATGATTGAGTCCTGAATATACATAACCGGACCGATTTTGGTTCCGATTTTTTTATGCAGAATCAGCGGCAGAACGTCGCTTCCGCCCATGCTCCGGCCCGCGCGCAGAATGATGCCCAGACCGATGCCCATCAGCGCTCCGCTTGCGATCGCCGCAATCAGGGGATCCTGCACCAGATGGGCATTTTTAAAGCCCATGCGCGTGAACAGCGCCAGGAACATAGGATAACTCAGACTTCCCAGCACGATCGAGGCGGCATACCTTCTCCCCAGACAAAAACGAGCTGCAAGAAGAAGCACGACATTAAAAAACAAAACCAGGGCGGAAAGTGGAATCTGTGGAAGAAAGTGATTGGTAATCACTCCGAGTCCCGTCGATCCGCCGATGAGAATATGATAGGGGAGCGCAAAAGCGATCGTCGCAAAGGTTGTAACCGCAACTCCTGCGAGGATAACGGCGATCGTCCCGATCTCTTTTAGAATTCTGCCCTTTTTTGCTAACTGTGTAGTCTGGATTTTATTCCCCATTGTCTGCCCCTCATTGTCTGTTGTCTGTAATCTGATTCTCTCAGCATTTTCAGAAGGATGCTGCCTGCCTGTTTCCCGGATTTTGTTTCTGGTCGTGTCCACAGGCGGCGGGCTGGAAGTATGCTTCTGCACATACATCACGTGTATATATAATCAAGCGAGAATATTCAGCCTTTTAACCGGGGCATAGGTGTCTGGAAAAGACACCTATACCACTGATCAGCATTATAAAATCTCGTCTGTTAATAATTATACAACAATGCAGAGGGCGGGAAAAGAGAAAGCCGGGGTATAAAATTAATATTTTTAATATCCGTGATCAGTTATTATGCGATTTTATATATCTTCAGCTTTTACTTGATAAACAGGCTGATGACGGATTTTACTCTGCTGGAGCTGTCGTATTTCAGGATAATATTGACGAAATCCTGCGTTGTGGCCTGCTTCAGGCAGTAAGTGCTGTAGTACTCCTGCATTGCGCTGTAGAACTTCTGCGAACCCATGGTCACATAGAGATAACGGAGGAAATTGTCGCCGTAATCGTAGGGAACCATGGAAGAAGGCTCGTCTTTCGGGAACTTATTTACCGGAATATTGATGCAGGTCTTCTTTTTCTTCTTCAGCTGGGCATTCATTTCCTTAATCGTGTCTTTCTTAAAGGACTTGCGGAGTTTCGCGGTCTGGCCCGGGCTCTGCTCGAGTTTATCCACGTAAGCTGTGCTCGGGGCGCCGCTCATGTCGTAGGTAACGTTCTGCAGGAAGCTTGCAAAACCCTCATCCAGCCAGGCTTCATTGTATTCATCGTTTCCGACAGCTGCGTAAAACCACTGATGGCCGATTTCGTGGGAAACGTCATCCTGAATCGCGTAGAAGTCGCACATATTCTGCTTCTTTGCCTGATATTCCGAAGAGCCGTTGATCATGATCAGGCCCGGATACTCCATGCCGCCGAAGCCGACGCCGAACAGGCATTCCACCATATCCAGCTCATCGTAGGGATAAGCGCCGATGTTTTTCGTGTACTGGGCGATGCTGTCCTGCGCCACCATCTTGCAGACTTTGTTGTACAGAGCCATAAACTTCGTTTTCTTGTACTTATTCGGGAAGTAGTAATTATTTACTGTAATTCCCTTGATATTATAACTCTGTTTTTTATATGCATTGCTGGCACAGATGGCCATGTCGCGGACGTTTTCCGCATGAATCGTGGTGGTGCCATTCTCAGTGCTGCTTTTTCCAGTGGAAGCGACAACGTAATCCGCCGGCGCGTGGAAAGTGACATCGTAATTTGCAACGGCGCTGTTGCGGTTTTCCCCATCGTCGTAGTATGGGTGAACAATCCATTTTCCATTGCGATAATCGCTCAGGCAGGGGAAACAGAAGGACAGGTTATACAGGGTTTTGCCGCCGGTCAGATTCGTATAGCCGAAGCGGTCCTCACGCTTCGGAACAGAGGTCTTCACCCGGATCGTCACATCCGTGGAATCTCCTTGTGATAACTTTTTGTCCCCAAGGTCGACGTAGAGGTCGCTGGCATCGCTCCCTTTCTTATACGACAAAGCCTGCCCGCCAAGGGAAATACTCTGGACGGTGGTCTGCGCACTCTTCTTCACGTCCGCGGAATAATTCTTCCGGTCGAACTTCAGATAGCCGTTCGCGATGTTGACGATGCAGAGCTGGGAAATCGTCCCGCTGCTGTTATTGACCACGTGCATGGTGACGGTTTCTGTGAGAGTCTTCGCCTTCGTGTTCAGGGATGCATCGATGGTGTAATGCGTGGCTTTCACCTGTGGATCTGTGTTCGCAGAAGCGGCGGAATCTCCGGTATTTCCCGGGTTAGCCGTGTTTACTGTAAGTCCTGCGGAAGAGCCGTTCTTCTCTGCAGCCGCGACATTCAGCGTCTGCGTGACCTGCGCGGAGGCAGAGCCTGCAGAGTTTTCAGATGCAGCAAAAGCCGGAAGCGGCGCCGCCATCAGCCCTGCCGACAGCGTAAGGGCAAGCAGCGCCGGGATCAGGCGGTGAATGTGATGTTTATTTATCGTTTTCATTCCTCTATTCCTTTCATGAAAGCTGCAGAGAAGCACGCTGCAGACAGTACGAGTATTCTGATGAACTAAGTATAGCGGATTTTCATGACAAAGGGAGACTGTTTAAGGAGATATAAGGAGAAATAAGAAATGTTAAGAAACGGGGAGTTAAGGAGAGTTGCGAAGGGATTGAAGTATACAGTATACCTGAAATCATGCACCAAGTGTACTAGAGCATGTACAATAAGTCCTGCCAACGGTCGGGATTTCCTGCAGCCTCCCGACACCATCCGGGAATGGGAATTCCCTGTGTCAGGCCGGGAATACGTGGTATAATAGAAGCACATGAGTGAAAGGCCTGACTGTAAAGCAGCATTTCTGAGCGGAAAGGTGTGCAGCGCAGATCGCGCATGCAGGAATAATAATGTGAAGCAGCTCTTTCGGCAGACCGCAGGGACAGAAAACCCGCGAAGTTCATGCAGAAAGAGCTTTTGTTTTCCGGCGGGGCCGGGTAACGGCCTGATGCCGGCTGAAGAACGCGCAGGACTGCGCAGAAAGGCAGGAAAAGAAATGGAAGACACGAAGAGACTGGGAATCGTAGGAATCGTTGTATCGGATCTGGCAAGTGCGGATCAGGTGAATGAGGTTATTCACGATCATAATGATATCGTGGTTGCCAGAATGGGAATTCCGTATAAAGAGAGAAATGTTTCCGTCATTTCCCTTCTGATTGACGGTGAGCAGGACGCTATCAACGCGCTGACCGGCGAGCTGGGAAAGATTAAGGATGTCAGTGCCAAGGCGATGCTGAATAAGATGAAATAGGCGGAAAGCAGGTCAGAAGAAACGGATGGCGCGCAGAAATACAGCAGAGAGGAACGGCTGACAGATGGCGGATGGCTGTATGGGAAGCCGGTTTTCTGCGCTGCCATCCGTATAAAATGAAAACGGGGAGGATCAGAATATGTTGAAAATTGCAGTGTATGGAAAGGGCGGAATCGGTAAGTCGACGATGACGAGCAACTTGTCGGCGGCTTTTTCTGTGCTGGGAAAGCGGGTGATTCAGATCGGCTGCGACCCGAAGGCGGATTCCACAATCGACCTGCTCGGGGGAAAGCCTCTGGAGCCGGTCATGAATTTCATGCGCGCCTACGATCAGGATCCTTCCCTGGATCAGATCATGAAAATCGGCTTTGGCGGGGTGCGCTGCCTGGAAACGGGCGGACCGACGCCGGGTCTTGGATGCGCGGGCCGTGGAATTATCTCCACCTTCAAGCTTCTGGAAGATCTGGAGCTTTTTGAGAAGGAAAAGCCGGATATAGTCATGTTCGATGTTCTGGGCGACGTGGTCTGCGGAGGTTTTGCGGCGCCGATCCGTGAGGGCTATGCGGATGAGATTCTGATCGTGACCTCCGGCGAGAAAATGGCCCTTTACGCCGCCAACAACATCAACCAGGCCGTGAAGAATTTTGAGGACAGGAGCTACGCCAAGGTCCGCGGCATCATTTTAAACCGCAGAAATGTCCCGGATGAGGAAGCAAAAGTCAGGAAATTCGCTGATGAGAACCAGCTTCCGATCGTTGCGGACATTCCGAGAAGCGACGAGATCAATACCTTTGAAGAGGAAGGAAAGACTGTGATCGAGGGGGACCGCACCCTCCCGATTTCTAAGAAGTTCCTGGATCTGGCCCGGCTTCTTCTTAAGGATGAAGCGGCAAAAACCGACGTGCAAGAGGGAGGACTGTTTTAATGATGAATCTGACGGACAGCGCAGCGCGGACATCTGGCTGCTGCCATGCAAAAGAGCAGAAACCCTTCTCCATCACCGCAAGGGAACTGGCTGAACGGGGAAAAGACAATATTCCGGACGCCTTTATCCCGAACTGTCATCTGATTTACAGCAGTCCGGAGACACTGGCATACAACTCGCCGGGCGCGATCGGATTCGGAACCAAGCGTGCGGGTCTGGTCATCCCGGAATCTGTCATGCTTCTGGTATCCCCGTCCTGCTGCGGCAGAAATTCAACGATCCTGAGCCAGACAGAGGGTTACGCGGAGCGGATGTTCTATCTTCTTCAGAATGAAACGGATCTGGTCACGGGACGCCATCTGAAGAAAATTCCGGAGGCTATCCGTGAAATCCTGAAGGTCTGTGATCCAAAGCCGAAAGTCGTCCTGATCTGCATCACCTGCACGGACGCACTTCTGGGTACGGATCTTGAACGGATCTGCCGGCAGGCACAGGAAGAAACCGGCGTTCTGGTTGTTCCGAGCTACATGTATGCTCTGGAACGTGAAGGAGTCCGGCCGCCGATGGTGGCGATCCGCAAGACGATCTATTCGCTCCTTGAGAGGAAAAAAGTACAGCCGGATATGGTCAATCTGATGGGATTTTTCTCTCCGCTTGATCCGGAATCCGAGATTTTCCCGCTTTTAGAGAAGGCGGGAATTCACAAAATTAACCAGGTCAGCGCCATGAAGACGCTGGAAGAATACGGGAAGATGGGCGCGGCCAATTTCAATCTTGTTCTTGATCCTTTGTCCAGATATGCGGCGGAGGACCTGAGAAAACGGCTGAACATGCCGTATGTAGAGCTGGCAAGGCTCTATGACCCGGACCGGATTCACCACCAGTATCAGCTCTTTGCCGGCGCGCTGGGCATTAAAATGGATGACCGGGCCTGGTACGAAAAGGCGGCGGAGCGCAGAGATGCGTTTGCGAAAAAATACAGGGGAAAACGCTTTGTGGTTGGTGAAATGGCCAACGCCAATCCTTTTGAGCTGGCCGCTGCCCTGGTCCGCATGGGTATGGAAGTGCCGATGATTGTCTCCAATCTGACGGAAGCGGAATTTCCCTACATCCGTCAGCTGGCGGAAGAATCTCCGGACACGGAGATTTACACGGGTATTTCCCCGAGCATGGTGCATTTCCAGGCACCGGATAATATCGATGCGGCCATCGGTAAAGACGCGGCGGCCTACTGCCCGGACGCGGCCGGTGTGGAGTGGAACGGTGAGAAACAGCCTTACGGCCACAAGGGCGTGATTGACCTTCTGGACGCGCTGGATCAGGCCCTCCAGGAGGGCGGACATGATGCTCAGGAAAGAAACGAAAAGACCTTTTACGGAAGCGCCCTGCGCGGCGAGGGCGCAGATAAGAGAGCTGCATCCGCGGAAGATCAGCAGGCATAGGAACAGAAAGGAGAGTGGATATGAAAGGTTTATTCCGGTATTTATCACCGTTTTCGCCAGATCAGTCCGGCGCGGTTTCTGTGCTGTTTGAACTGGGCGGAATCATCGTCATTCTGGACGCGGGCGGCTGCACAGGAAATATCTGCGGCTTTGACGAGCCCCGGTGGTTTTCGAAGAAGAGCGCGGTCTATTCCGCGGGTCTGCGTGATATCGACGCGATTCTGGGAAGAGACGACAAGCTGCTGGGCAAGCTGAAGGATGCGGCGGACACGGTCGATGCGGACTTTATCGCCCTGGTGGGAACGCCGGTTCCGTCAGTCATTGCCACGGATTACGGCGCCGTCTGCCGTCTCGCGGAGAAGCAGTACGGAATTCCTGCCGTGTATATTGAAACCACTGGCATGGACGATTACGACAAGGGGCAGAAGCTCGCTTATGAGCAGATCCTGAAGCTCCTGAAGCGCTGCCGGGACGACCGGAGAAAGGGCCGGGATACACCGGCCGCTGCTCTTGCGGCAAAACTCGAGGCGCAGGGAGGAAAATCGGCTGACGGAAAGCCGGCGGCCGAAAAGGAAAAACTGGCATCTGATCAGAGATTCATCGGCATCTGGGGCGCGACCCCGCTGGATCTTCCGGCAGAGGACAGTGCGCAGGCACTGAGAGAGCGCGTCGCAGACCGGTATCCGGGAACCCTTCCCGTCACTTACGGTATGGACAGCGGCCTTGCAGAATTGTATTCTGCCCAGAAGGCCGTCCGGAATGTGGTCTGCTCGGTGTCCGGCCTGGAAGCGGCCAGGGCGCTGGAGAAGATGGGCGTTCCGATGGACGCCGGTTTTTTCCTGGATGATGAAGAGGAAAAAGCTGGAAAAAAGGTCAGCGGGAAACGCGTCCTCCTGGTGCATCAGCAGATTATGGCCTGCAGCATCCGGGAATGGATGAGGAAAAAATGGCCGGATCTTCAGATCGACTGCGCGTTGTTTTTCCAGATGGATAAGGCCTTCATGGAAGAAAATGACGTGAAGATGGATTCGGAAAATGACTGGATCGATCTGATTAAGAAAAGAAATTACGATGTGATTGCCGGAGACCCGATCTTCAAAAGGGCGATTTCCTTCTGGAATGGAGATTATGTGCCGGCGCCGCAGTACGCGGTTTCCGGAGGTATGTACGCGCCAGATTCGGATGAGGCATACTGGGAAAATCTGAAGAAGGGCCTTGCAGAGGCTGTGGAAAAGTAGATTGTCAGACTTTGGAACAGGATCGAGAGGAAAACGGAGAAAGGACAGGTCCATGCAGCAGAATGCGGAAAAACTGAATAAGGAGCGGCGCTGTGTTCTGGTGTACGGCATCGTGCAGGGCGTCGGATTCCGGCCTTTTGTGGATCGGATCGCGGATAAAAGCGGGGTCTGCGGGGATGTCTGTAATAAAGGGTCTTTTGTGGAAATTCACATTGAAGGGGAACATGAAAAACTGGAAGAATTCATGCGCCTTCTGAGAGAAACCGCGCCGGAGCGGTCGCAGATCCTGAAAATCTCGCAGAAACAGGAACCCTGCAGGGGAGATGAGAAATTCCTTATCCTTCCGAGCAAGAAAGTAGAAGGAAATGTTTTTGTCTCTCCGGACATCGCGATCTGCGAAAAATGTAAAAAAGAAATGTATGATCCCAATGACCGCCGTTATCTGCATCCCTTCATCAACTGCACGGCCTGCGGGCCGCGGCTGACGATTCTGGATTCTATGCCTTATGACCGGGTGAGGACCAGTATGGGAGAATTTCCCATGTGCGAAGCCTGTGAAAAGGAGTATACGCACCCTCAGACCCGCCGCTACCACGCTCAGCCGGTCTGCTGCAATGACTGCGGGCCGCGGCTTTATCTTCTGAAATCGCCGGGAGAAGAGGGAAAAACGGTTTACCGGAGTGAAGAGGAAGCCCTTTCCGATCCCCGCCCGAAACCGGAAACGGACCGTCTGGCCTTAAGAAGAGCAAGAGATGTACTCCGGGCCGGGGGGATCCTTGCTGTCAAAGGCATCGGAGGCTTTCACCTCTGCTGCGATGCGAAAAACGAAGAGACGGTCAGACGTCTCAGGAAGCTGAAACAGAGGCCCTTCAAGCCTTTTGCACTGATGATGAAGGACATGGACGCGGTGAAGAGGGAATGCGGTCTTCTGGATGGTCAGCAGCAGATGATGGAAGGACCGCAGAAGCCGATTCTCCTTCTCAGAAAGAAATCCAGAGAAGAAGGCGCGGAAGTCTCCGCTCTGGCGGCTCCGGAAAATCCTTATATCGGAGTCATGCTGCCCTATGCGCCGGTTCAGCTTCTTTTATTTGACGATCCGGATGATCCGGTGCAGAATATGACAGACTGCCTGATTATGACCAGTGCCAACCCGAAGGGAGCGCCGATCTGCAGGACCGATGAAGACATCCTGAACAGTGTCGGAAAATGGTGCGATGCCATTCTTTCCAATAACAGAATCATCAGGACCAGGGCGGACGACAGCGTCATGAACTGGCTGGACGGAAAACCGGCCATGATCCGCAGGTCCAGAGGCTTTGCCCCGCTTCCCCTGATGCTGGATGAGGAGGATGAATCCGTTACTGCCTCTTCAGAAGGCGGACCGGAGCAGTCCGGCGGCGCCCGGGTTCTTGGAATCGGCGGCGAACTGAAAAACACCTTCTGCCTGGCAAAAGGCAGTCTGTATTACCCGTCCGCCTATGTCGGAGATCTTACCGACATCCGCACGGTGGACGCGCTGAAAGAGACGGAAGAGCGGATGGAGCGGCTGCTTCAGATTCAGCCTGATCGGATCGTCTGCGACCTGCATCCCGCCTACCGGTCTTCCATGACCGCGGAGGAACTTGCAGAGAAAAAGCAGATTCCGGTGGTGAAAATCCAGCACCACTATGCGCACGTCCTTTCCTGCATGGCTGAGAACCAGTATCTGGACCCGGTCATCGGCGTGTCCTTTGACGGAACGGGATACGGCACCGACAAAAGCGTCTGGGGCGGCGAGTTCCTGCTTTCTGACCGGACCGGCTTTACCCGGCTGGGAAGCATCGGGAGTTTTCCGCAGGCCGGCGGCGACCTGGCCAGCCGGCAGGGCTGGAGAATTGCGGCGGCACTTCTGAAACAGGCAGACGAAGGAAACTTTATGGAGCGTTCCATGGCCCTGGGTCTTGGAGAAAAGACCGAACTTTCCATTCTTTCCCAGATGATCGATAAGGGAATCAATACTGCCCGGTCGACCAGTATGGGAAGGCTCTTTGATGCCGCCAGTGCAGTTCTGGGTTTCCGGAGAGAAGCGAGCTGTGAGGGCGAAGCCTCCATGGTTCTGCAGTTTGCGGCAGAACGGGCGGCGCAGAGAATGCTGGAGGAGCAGAAGCCTGCTTTCTCTGATTCTGACAGGGATGCCGGCGGGGATATGGAAAGCATCACAGCAGGCAGTATAGAACCGCTTCTGGACTGGCGTCCGGAAATTCGGATGGAAGCGTCTGAAGATGAGGCGGCCGGAGGAGAACGTCCGGTGGAAAGGCTCTTCCGGATTCCGGCTGAAGAATTGATCCAGGAGCTTGCGGAGAGGAAACTTTCCGGGGAGGATCCGGATGATCTTGCGCTGGGATTTCACCAGAGTATCGCGGAGCTGATTTTCGCAGGGTGCATGAAGAGCCGTGAAATAAGCGGTATCGGGACTGCTGCTCTCACCGGCGGCGTCTTGCAGAACCTGCTTTTGTCCCGCCTGACAAAAGAAAAACTCAGGGAAAATCACTTTCAAGTGCTGACGCACAGCATGATTCCGGCCAATGACGGTGGGATCGCGCTGGGGCAGGCACTGTACGGCATGCAGATGCTGAAAGAGAAGAAATAGAGAAAAGGTTACAGTAAAAATGGAAGGAGTATGGAAATGTGTGTTGGACTGCCAGCTAAGGTAACAGAAATGAAGGATGGAATGGCTGTTGTGGATGCAACGGGAGCAAAGCGTACGGTTACGGCGGAGCTTCTGGATGATCTTCAGCCGGGAGATTATGTGATGATTCACGCGGGCGCGGCGATCGCGAAGATAAGTGGCGATGACCAGAATGAGACGGATGAGATCATGGAGGCATTGCAGTAATGAAGGCAGCAGAACAGGCAGCGGAAATTATCCGCAGTTATGATGGGAAGAAACTCCGCATTATGGAAGTCTGCGGCACGCATACCCATGAGATTTTCCGTCAGGGAATCAGGAAGATGCTTCCGGAGAATATCCAGCTGATTTCCGGACCGGGATGTCCGGTCTGTGTGACGCCGGTGGGCTATATCGACGAGGCAGTGTATCTGGCGCTGGAAAAGGGCTGCACGATTACGACATTCGGCGATCTGGTCCGTGTGCCGGGTTCAGAGAAAAGTCTGGCATCGGCCCGCGCGGAGGGAGCGAAGATAAAACCGGTCTATTCCCCGCTGGATGCACTGGAATACGCGAAGAAACACCCAGAGGAGCAGGTGGTCTTCCTGTCCGTGGGTTTTGAAACAACGACTCCGCCGAGTCTGATGGCGGTGCGGCAGGCGAAAGAAGAAGGGCTTCAGAATTTCTCGATCCTGACGGCCAACAAGACGATGGATAACGCTTATCTTGCGCTGAAGAATTCCGCGGATGCCTTCCTGTATCCGGGCCATGTCAGCACGATTACGGGAACGAAAATCTATTACGATCTGATGAAAAAGGGAATTTCCGGCGTCGTGACGGGATTTACCGGACCGGAGCTTCTGGCGGCGCTGGCGGTTATCGTAAAGAAATCGCAGGAAGGAAAGCCTTTCTTTATGAACTGCTATCCGAGAGTTGTCACCGATGAGGGAAGTCCGTCGGCCAGAAAACTCGCGGCGGAAATGACGGATCCGATCGATTCTGAGTGGCGCGGCATCGGAATTATTCCGAAATCCGGAATTCAGCTGAAAGAGGAGTTTGCGGATTATGACGCGCGGAAGAAGTATGATGTACCGGAAATGCAGGGACATGCCAATCCGGCCTGCCGCTGCGGATCGGTGCTGAAGGGCGAGATCACGCCGCAGGAGTGCAAGGTGTTCGGCAGGGGCTGCACGCCGGAGCATCCAATCGGTGCCTGCATGGTGTCCGGCGAGGGCGCCTGCGCGGCATTCTATAAATACGGAAGAGATTTTTAAATTTTATCTGTCCTGCCGGGCTGCAGGGTTCTGGAAGAAACTTCCAGATGCGGCCGGGCGGGCAATATAACAAAAAATAATCAACAAGAACGGGAGAGGAAGATGGAAAAAACAGTAACTCTGGCCCAGGGGGCCGGCGGAAAGCAGACCTCTGAGCTGATTGAACAGATTTTTGCTAAGTATTTTAATAATCCCTATCTGACAGCGGACGACGCGGCGGTACTGCCGGTTCCGCAGGGAAAGATGGCGATGACAACGGACGGATTTATCGTTTCCCCGTCCGAATTTCCGGGAGGAAACATCGGAAAGCTGTCCGTCTGCGGCACAGTCAATGACCTGTCCTGCATGGGCGCGCGTCCTCTGTACCTCACCTGTTCTTTTGTTCTGGAAGAGGGATTCCCTCTGGACAAAGTCGACCGGGCGGCGGAAGCAATGGCGAAGACGGCGGAAGAAGCCGGCGTTCACATCGTTGCCGGAGATACCAAGGTAGCCGGAAAAGGCCAGGTTGACGGGATGTTCATCACGACTACAGGAGTCGGTGAAATCACGGAAGGTGTAAAGACCGGAGGCGCCCTGGCCCGTCCGGGAGACGCTGTCATCGTAACTGGAGACATCGGACGCCACGGCTGCGCGATTCTTCTGTCCAGAAATGAATTTGAGATTGAAGCGGACGTGAAGAGCGACTGCGCTCCGCTCTGGGGAACGGTAAAGGCCGTTCTGGACACGGTAAAAGAAAAGACTGGAAGCTATGAAGATCTTCACGTTGTCCGCGATGCGACAAGAGGCGGCGTCGGCACCGTTCTCTATGAGATCGCAGGCCAGAGCAGCGTCGGCATCCATCTGCAGCAGGACAGTGTTCCGGTGGATCCGGCGGTTTCCGGCGTCTGCGGAATGCTGGGCCTGGAGCCTCTCTATCTGGCCAACGAGGGACGTCTCGTGATCTTCACCCCGAAGGAAAACGCCGATGCTGTACTGGAAACCCTGCACGGCCTCCCGTATTCCGGAAATGCAGCAGTCATCGGTGAAGTTACAGAGGAAAATCCGGGCAAGGTCGTCATGCACACGGCGATCGGCGGAGAGACCCTGCTTCCTCAGCCGGGCGGAGAGCTGCTGCCGAGAATCTGCTAAACTTTACGCCGCGGCGGAGATTAGCCGGGAAGATTCTTGAAGGGTTATTTTTTGTCCGGACGGAGGACTGCGCACAGTAATTTCAGGAAATCAGGAGTAATTTATGTATAAATTAGCATTTTATGGCAAAGGCGGAATCGGCAAGTCGACGACGGTTTCCAATATCGCGGCCGCGCTGGCACAGAAGGGAATGACGGTGCTGCAGATCGGCTGTGACCCGAAGGCGGACTCGACCATGCTGCTTCTGCACGGACAGGAGAAGAAACCGGTCATCGATCTGCTCCGGGAGAAAAACCAGCAGACGACGCTGGAGGATATGGTCACAGAAGGCTACGCAGGTGTGCTCTGCGTGGAAGCCGGAGGCCCGAGGCCGGGTCTTGGCTGCGCGGGAAGAGGCATCATCGCGGCCCTGGAATATCTGAAGAGGAGAAAGGCCTATGAGACCTATAAACCGGACGTGGTTCTGTTTGATGTTCTGGGTGATGTGGTCTGCGGCGGGTTTTCTATGCCGATCCGTGAAGGATATGCGGATCAGGTCTTTATTCTGACTTCCGGAGAGGCCATGTCCATTCATGCGGCAAAAAACATCGCGCTGGCAGTGGATACCTTCCAGGAGCGCGGCTATGCGACGCTTGGCGGCGTGATTGTGAATAAAAGAGATGTCCGCCATGAAGAGGAAAATATCCGTCAGCTCTGTGAGGACATCAACTCTGAAGTAGTTGGCACGCTGGAGCGGTCTGAACGGGTGCAGGATGCGGATGAACTCAGGAAGACGGTCATCGAGGCCTTCCCGGACAGTCCTGAGGCAGAGAGCTACCGGAAGCTGGCAGACGCAGTGCTGAAGGCCGCAGACAGAGAAAACGCGCGGAGAGGTGAGTGATCATGCTGAAGAATCTGCACGAAAACAAGATCATGCGCGAAGCTCCGGAACATTACCGCATGGAAGGCGGCGGAGAGCAGATGTTTGACACGGAAAGCGCGCAGATTGCGAAAAGCTACGCAGAGCGCTGGAAAAATACGGATGCCGGCCGCGCCTGGGAAAAGCAGCAGGCGGCCTGTGCGTCCCGTCTGAAGAAGGAAAAAGAAGAGAGCTGCACTTCTTCCGGAGCTTCCGGAAAATCCGCGGACGATCTCGAGGACAAAGCCGAGCGGCGTATTTCTGACCTCGATCCGGAGCATCTTTTTCCGGTGGGAATTGAATACACCCCGCCGGCAAGGGGAACCTGGACGATCGCCCACACGCCGATGCTGGTTCCGGGACTTCATGAAGTATACGTCTGTCCGGACGGCTGCCTGCGCGGCGTCGTGATGTCTGCAGAGGAATTCAGAGGTCTGGACCGTTTCCACGTCATTGAAGTCCGCGAGCCGGATTTATATAACGGAACTCTGGAAACAAAAATCATCGACGGTGTGACATCGGTCATTCAGCAGATCAGGCGGGAAAAGGGAGAATTTCCGTCTGCTGTCATGGTGACTACAAGCTGCATTCACGACCTGATGGGACTGGACCGGAACATGGTCTACAGAGAGCTTGTGGAACGCTTCCCGACGATTGACATCGTTCAGGGCTGGATGAACTGCACCATGAGGATGTCAACCCTGCATTACGAGCAGGTACAGTGGCGGCAGAATTACGCGGCCCTTCATCCGCGCGAAAAAGATCCGAAGTCGGTAAACATCATCGGCAGCAGTTTCCCGCTGGACAGGGATTCAGAAATCGTGCAGATGCTTGAAAAATCAGGCTTTACCGTCCGGGATCTGACCCTCTGCCGCAGCTATGAGGAATATCAGAAAATGGCCTCCAGCTCCTTAAACATCTGGAACTGGGTCATGGGCATGGAAGCCTGCCGCGACCTTCAGGAGCGCCTCGGGCAGAAGCAGCTGCACATGCCTTATCCCTGGACATATAGCGAAATCCGGCGTCAGCTGACAGAGCTTCATGAAGTGACCGGCGCAGAACTCCCGGATTTCCATGCTTTTGAGAAGAAGGCGGAAGAAAAACTTCAGGCAGCGCATGAGCTGATCGGGAATACGGAAATTCAGCTCGACGGCGTCGCAGTCATGCTGCCCTTCCAGCTTGCGGAGCTTCTGCTCCAGCACGGCTTCAATGTCGGAAAGGTTTATGCCGATGCTGTCATGCCGGAGGATCAGGACGCCTTCCGCCGTCTGGCGGAGTCCCATCCGGATCTTCCCGTCAGCGCCATGGTCAATTTCCGTCTGCGGACGAGAAAGCGTGATGGCGAGGCGGATGCAGAAGCCGGAGGCCGCCGTATTCTGGCGATCGGGCAGAGAAGCGCGTATTTCTCTGGCACATCGTATTTTGTCGATCTCATTCAGAACAACGGCTGGTACGGCTGGACCGGAATCTGCCGCCTGGCGGACGCCATGACTGACGCCTTCCAGAAGGCGAAGGACGCTCCGGAAATGATTCAGATTAAGGCAAGGGGGTGCACCGCATAATGGCAGGACAAAAAACAACCGTGCAAGGGGAATTCTCAACTCCGGACGCCCGCGATATCCGTGTGCATACGGTCAATTACGCGGCCGATGTGTCCGGTGTCTGCTCGGCGCTGTATGAACTCGGCGGGCTGATCGTCATGCATGATGCATCTGGCTGCAATTCTACCTTTGCGACCCATGATGAGCCGCGCTGGTACGACATCGACAGCATGATCTACATTTCCGGACTGACGGAATACGACGCGGTGCTCGGCGGCGATGAAAAATACATCGATGATGTTCTGGAAATCGCAGAGGAACGCCATCCGAAGTTTATCTGTGTGTTCGGCTCACCGGTGGCACTGGTCATGGGAACGGACTTCCGCGGCATCGCTCATATCATCGAAAAGCGGACCGGAATTCCGACCTTTTCCTTTGAAACCAGCGGAATGTATACTTATCTGCAGGGGGAGCGGCAGGCATTTGCTGCGATTGCTGACCGTTTCTGCACAAAGGAGCAGGCGGAGGAGTATGTTTCGCCGGAGTCTGCGGAGACGGGCGCAGCGGATGGACAGCCCGGCCGCCGCCTGAAAATCAACATTCTCGGCGTTACACCGCTTGACTTTTCTGTTACAGGAAATGATGAAGCGCTCCGCGCCTTTGCAGACCGTCACGATATGGAGCTGGTATCTTTCTGGGCAATGGGAGACAGTCTGGAACGGCTTTCCAGAGCCGGCGCTGCGGACGTCAATCTGGTAGTTTCTTCTGCCGGCATTGATGCTGCCGAAGTGCTGAAAGAAAAATTCGGCCAGCCTTATGTCATTGGTCTACCGATGAGCGCTGAAGAAGATGAGGCTCTGGCAAAACAGCTTTATGCAGCAGCGGAAGACGGGAAAAACCGTGTTCTCTGGGAAGACGACGGCGCAGCTGCGGAGATTTTCCGCGCCGATCCGCCGGATGAGCAGGAAATTTCTGATGCCGAAAAGAGCCTTGCTTCTGAAGAGGACAGCATCGTGATTCTTGGTGAAACCGTGCAGGCGGCGTCGATTCGCAGGCTGCTGGAGCATGCAGCTGCCGGCGGACGGGAAAGTGAGAATCAGGGGAAGGCTGCGCAGAGCCAGGTTCATGTCATCTGTCCGCTGGAAGACAGCTTTGGACTGCTCAGAAATACCGACATCATGACCGATGACGAAGCCGCCGTGACCCGCCTGGCCAATGCGGCGCGTTGGTTTATTGCGGACCCGGTCTGGGGAAACATCCTGAAAAAAGACTCCCGCACAGAGTTTATTCCGCTCCCGTCGGAAGCCTGTTCCGGAAGAATCTTCCGCGCCGACATTCCTGTCTTCACAGATCCTGCATGGGGAAATAGTCTGAAAAAGAGCCTGAACCCGCAGAATGACTGCTAAGAAGTATACAGGGATGTGCTGGCGGATTCCGGAATACCGGTAAACGAGATGCCCGGCCGGACAAGTAATGAAGAAACTCCTCTTTTGTGTTCCGCAATTGCCGAAAATTCGTTTTTAGATAACAGAAATCACGAAAGTGCGATTGTATACAAAAAGTAATATGTCCTAAGTACCTGTAAGAAGAGGCCGCGTGGTTCCGCGGCCTCTTCCAATATTATCGTATTATGGAGTATTGATTTTTAATCTGCTGCCTGCAGCATCTATTTTACTGTAACTTTTGTCTTATCGCGGTATCCGTTGACTCCCAGTACGTAGACTGTTGTGGTGCCGGCTTTCTTTCCAGTAATCTTGCCGGTATTGTAATTCACGGAGGCGATGGAGCTGTTTGCAGAGAGGTAGCGGAGTTTCGCGCAGTGCGTGCTGTCAAGCAGGCTCTTTCTGCTGTTGTATTTTGTAACCGCCGCTCTCAATACGGTGCTCTTGCCTTTCTTCAGGGTGATGCTGTGTTTTGCTGCTTTGACGGATTTTACGTTGGTGGAGCGGTAACTCGTGTTTCCAGCTACGGAGTGAACGGTTACGCTGTTTCTCACGATGACTTTCTTTCCGTTCTTGATCTTGTATGCGGCAACGTAGTATTTGTAGTTGTGGCCGCGCTTCAGGTTCTTTCTGACGTAGACGCGTGCGCGCGACGCCTTGTAATCGGCGACTTTCTTGAACGGATGGAGTTTCTTTCCTTCATCGCAGTGGTTGCGGTAGATGAAGTATCCGTCAACGTTGGTCAGTTTGGTCCAGGTCAGGGTCTGCGTCGTGCCGGATGCCTTGACTTTAGGAAGAAGGATTCCGGTGACTTTCCTGGACGGCTTTGGCTTGTTCGGTTTATCCGGCTCATTTACCTTTTCCCATTTTGCGTAGAGTGTGAAGCTCTTCGTAACTGGTGTGTTGAAATCATACGTGTTTGCAGCTTCCGCTTCCGTGTACCAGCCCTGGAACGTATAGCCGTCTTTGATCGGATCGTCCGGTTTTACAGCCTTTCCGCCGGATGGAACGGTCTGGGACGGAACTTCCGATCCGCCGCCGGTGCTGAAGCTGACTGTGTGTTCTTCTGTCGGAGCAGGCGTCGGTGTAATGATTACCGGCGGATCGACCGCCTTCCTGTTAATGAGGAAACTGCCGTTATAGATCTGGAATTGAAGGAATCCCTGGGTGTTTTCACCGACTACGCGGTAAACATAGAGTCCGCTTTCCGGTATATCCTGATCAATGATCATCGTCAGTTGCTCAGATGGCTCTGTAAACGTCATTCTTCCAGTGACTTTGTAGGTTCCCGGCTCTTCGCCCTCTTCTCTGCTGAATTTGATGTTGTATGCGCTGAAATCGACCGGAGCGTCATTCACAACCATCATTTTATACGTGAGCTGCGGATCAGTTTCCCCTTCATCTTTTCCAAGGCTGTCCGGGGCGATTTTAATGCAGGCCATAATGTTGTGACGGACATCTTTTACACTTATATATTTTCCGCGGCCTTCAATCCTCTCCCAGATAAATCCCGGCTGATTCATTCCTCTGGCTGAATCTTTCCATTCCAGCGAAGGATCGTCTGGATTAACTGCGCGCTTGTCTGTGAACGCATACTTTCTGACGTAGTCTTCGCCTTCTTTCAGGCTCTCATCTACCTGAGTCTTCGGACTTTCTTCATTGTCCGACCAGGTTTCTGATCCGTCGTACCACTTCGACTGCGGACCTCCAGTAGTGTAATTCCAGATAGGAACTGACTCTTCTTTATCTGCTTTATCCTGGCTTTCTGTTGTTTCTGCCGGCGGTTCTGTGGATCCGGCATCAACGGCAAAGACAGTGCTTTGGAAGCCGAAGGCAAGGATCAATGCTGCCGTGAGCAGGATGATCAGGGTCTTTCTTGTGGCATTTAAATGCCGATGTTCTCTTTTTCTCATGATGTTCACGTCCTTTCAATTTTCTTGTGATCGTGGCTGGAAATTTTGCAGCTGCAGGATTATGAGTTGTTATTTCTACAAGTCATTTTCTATATTTAAAATAACATTCTAACTATTTTGAGATCAAGCAGCTGGGACGAATGTGCATGGAATGGGGACGAATGTTGAGAAAAATGAGACCAATGCGATAATATGGGTCAAGCGCGAAACCTCACGGGACATCGGCCGGTAAATCGGGTATAATAATGGAGACGCGGTGAAATATAACACGGTCAGAAGGGGACAGGAGGTGAATGCAGTGAGAATTGCGGTTGTAGATGATGATCAGAACGAACGTCATCGTATTTCAACAGAAGTAAAAGATTACCTGAGCCGGCATCATCTCAAGATCGAGTGTAAGGCGTATTCCAGCGGGGCGGAGTTTCTGGAATCTTCTGAACTACATGATTTGTTTCTTGTCTTTATGGATATTTTCATGGATGATATGGACGGAATAGAAACTGTACGCAGGCTCCGGAAATCCTCCGGAGATACGCTTGTAGTATTTTTGACAAATAGTACGGAGCATTGGAAAGACGCGTTTTCTTTCCATGCATTTGATTACTTGCTGAAACCCGTAGACCCGGAGGCGATGGCGCGGACACTGGATGATGCCTTCGGCGCGCTGAAAGCGGATGAACGGAGTTTTGTGTTTTACGCATCGGATAAACGTCATGTATCAGTTCCGTGCCGGGAGATTCTCTGGGTCACTTCAGATTCGAACTATCTGAATCTGAAGACAGATAAAGAGCAGTTCCGGCTGAGAATGACGTTCTCACATATCTGTGATGAGCTGACGGGAGATGCTGCATTTGCAGTCATTAACCGCGGCATACTGGTTAATCTGAGCCATGTGATGCGGATAGAAAACGCAGAATGTATCATGGATGACGGAACGATCCTGCCGATAGCGCAGCGAAAGCAGATCGCTGTCCGTCAGCGTTTTGTAGACTGGAAATTTGATCAGAAGCTGAAAAGGATGAGGAGGTCGCGATGGTGATCCGCTGGATGATTCTGTTTACGTTCTATTCCGTAATGATTCCGTGTGCCTGGGTGATGCTGATTCCTTTCCGGGATGTGACGCGATTGTCTTATGAAAAAACGCGGACAATTATGCTTACTGCCCTTGCAGGCATATCGGTCCTTTTTACATATATCGAATATACAAGGTCGTTTAATACCCTTGTTACAATAGGAATATTTTTGTTGGTGATTCCTTCTTTTCTTCTTTTGCGCGCAGATTTTCGAAAAATCCTGTATCAGTATCTCGTGATTGCGGCCGTGGTTACGCTGAGCGGAATGATGTACCGGCAGATCGGCATGTATTTTCAGACCGTCGAAAGCCTGGCTGCGGCGGCTGTTGTCCGATGGCTGTTTATCCTTTTGCTTTTGTTTTTTGTCGTACGGATGAAAGAACAGCTGGTCTGGCTGTTTCATGATTTCAATGAAGGCAAGTTCTGGAACACAGCATGGGCTGCGCCGGTCACAATCACTGTTCTCGGGTACCTGATTTTCTATTTCGACCGCACCAGGATACAGGGGAAGGCAGGCATATTTCTGATGAGCGTGCTGACCATCGGCACCTTGTGCATCAGTTTTTGTCTGAATGAGATCGCGCTGCTGCAGGTGGCGAAGCTGATGAATGAGAATCGGGAGATGGAAAAGGTGAAGTGGATGCAGGATGTGCAGGTAAAGGATTATGTGCAGCTGCGCGCCTATATGGATCAGACGTCCAAGGAGCGGCATGATTTCAGGCATATTGTCGGGACGCTCCAGGTCATGCTGGAGGAAGGGCGCTTTCAGGAGGCGGAGGAATTCTGCAGTGCGTATTTCAGAAAGGATCGCGTGAGAAGTTCGCGTGTGAATTTTTGCGAGAACTCTGCCGTGAATGCCCTGCTAAGGTACTATTCAACGGTCGCAGAGAGCGCGGGTGTAAACTTGAAGGTTTCTTCTGTGGTGCCAAAGGATCTGGGAATCGCCGCCGAGGATCTGTGTGTGCTGATCGGAAATCTGCTGGATAATGCCGTGCAGGCGGCGGCAGCGGTTCCGGAGGATCTGCGGGTGGTTGACCTCGATCTGGAGAAAGAGGAAAGAGGCGCGTTTTACCTTTCCATGGTCAATCCGTATGCCGGAGAGCGGACGAAAATCAACGGACAGTACCGGTCACAGAAAAAGAATGGCGGAATCGGCCTGAAATCGGTGATGCAGATTACGGAGAAGTATCACGGACAGACGCGGTTCCGGGACGCAGACGGCGTGTTTTACACGAGTGTGATGCTGGAAGAGGTGGAGTAGAAGGAAGCGGCAAAACGTACCATGTCAAGGAAAAAGACTGCCGTGTGGTGGGACCTGCCATACGGCAGTCTTTTGTGTTTGGAAGGACAAGCCGGTTCCCCAGTAAAAGATAAGGGGACGAGATCCTCAATAAACATAGTAAAATGGTAAGCATGTAGATATAGAGAGAAACTATAGCTTTTGATCGCCGACGCATTTTAAGAACCGTAATTGTATCCAAAAAACAACGCAATTTCTTGTATTTCCGAAGGGAATATGCATATATAGGAAATTTCTATACGAAAATAATATCACGCATAAAAATACAGAAGATACAGTTAGAAAATGCTAAGTAACGCCATTAATGCGGAGTGCAGTAGACGAGGTCTATGCATGTATACGTAAGTATAATGAATTATAATTCTATAAGTGCTATTTATAGATAAAACCGATTTTTAACCTCCTTATTAAAATGATACTATATTTGAAGCAAAATTGGCAGTGTTATGAAGATAATAAGGAGGATTTATGAAGAAAAATGAGTCAACCATCAGAAAGCAGTCATTGATTGCGATTCTGATATTTGCGGTGATGCTGACGTTCAGCGTGCCGATGTCCGTGTTTGCGGATGCAAATGAAGTGAAAGGAACCGTTAACGCGATTACACTTGATAAATCGCAGAATTTGGAGAATAATGCAAGAACTTTCAACATATTCGGAGATCATCTTAACTCGGAAAATGTCGAGATAAAAGTAATAGATGAATCAACAGAGGAAGTAGTATCAGATATAAAAGTACAATTTACAATAAATGCGAACGGTGTACAGGCTGTAATCACATTTCCTTCCCGAACAGAAGATGCAACGTATCGGATATCTGCGAGGAGTACAGGAGAGGACAGATATGCTGAGTGCCGTTCTGATGTAATAATCAAAGGTGATCCGAATACGGCAGGTGTAAACAAGGGGGTCATTCAATCTGTAACAGCAACCCCGCCAAAGCTTTCCGCGAAGGGAGGAACTGTTCATCTTGGTCTCGCTGGAACGGATTTAAACGATGCCGATCTTCAGATCACTAGCCTTTCGTATTATGAAGGTCAGGAATCGTCATCGAGTTATGTACAGCAGCTTACAGGATTAAACATAACAGCTGATGGTGCGGATGTGACTATCCCGGAGAATACGAAATCGAGTGTCATCGAACATAAATTCACAGTATATGTACAGGGTAAAGAAAAGGATGCGAAAACAGTTATTGTAACGCAGGCAGCTGCAAGTGCAAAGATACCAAATACTGATTTGGCAATTAATAATGCTGTCATCACTGGAACGAATGGAAAAATGGATACTGTTGCTGTTTCGTTTGAAAAGGAAATCCCGAAGCAGGCAGATGACTTTTTGAAGCATGTTTATATTGCTAATGGAGTTCAGGGTGATCAGGATGTTTATCGGTTAACAGATAACGACTCTTATGAAATTCAGGGGAATAACCTGGTTCTGCATCTGGGAAAGTCCTTTGACAAAGCAAACGCGACAACGAAAATATATTTCGAAGAAGGCGCGTTTACAAAAGGTAATAAAGTAAACAGCTCATTCAGCTGGACGTTGGCCAGCGGCGCAGATGTGTCAGCTATTCAGTTTGATCACGACACACTGAACTATAAAGGCGGTTTAGTTACTGCACGTTTGAAGGGGAATAATTTAGATAAGGCGAAAAATATTACCGGTAGAGTCTTTGTTGGTGAAGATACAAAACCGTCGGCAGATATTCAGGTTCAGGTTGATCAAACCGGAGCGGAACCGATTCTGACATTCACAGTTCCTGAGAATAAGACAGACACGACACAGAGCTATTTGCTGGATATTTCTATTGACGGAACACCGGTATACGCTAATCGTGCGGTTGTCTCTGTGCTTCCTAAGGGAGTAGAGGAAGGAACACAGACACTGGGTGATGTCACAATTTCCGGCAATAACAATGAGACCGATCCTTCAAAAGACAAGATAAACAAGGTATTCACCAAAACCATTACGGGAATGGAAACGAGTGTGAAGATTAACCTGACACTCAAGGGAACTGGGCTTGATTCAGCAAAGACAACAGTTCGTGCTTTTGATGAAAATGGAGTTCTCTGGCGTGTCAATCACGATTCACAGTGTGAAGGGACGATTCGTTTCCATGCGATTATTGGAGAGCACCACAATGGCGTAAAAGGAGAGGGTACAGTACAGACAATTGAGCTACTTCCGCCAAGCAAGCTGGGGACCAGCCATACATATCGTTTTGAAATTGCGCTTGACGGCGTACACTTCCAGAAAGTTCCGGATGTCAAGCTCATTGTAAATAATGCAGGGATTGTCGAGGACGATGGATTTACACCTTCTGATAAGGCGGATTTCAGTAATTCGATATTCAAGGTGCAGTATCAGGATGAAAACGGAGAAGAAATCGCAAAAGAAGATGAATATGCCGGTTATGGAGTATCTGAACTTTGCAATTACGATGTAAAGGCTAAAGAGATCAGCGGATATACAAAAGTGAGCGGGCCGACAGAAAAATTCCTGAATGAAAAATTTGTCAAAGATATTTCAACTGTCAAAGATGGAACCAGAGTTCTGATTTATAAATATAAAAAGAACTCTGCAGTTGTTCCATCAACACCGTCGGTAAATCCGTCACCTTCGTCACCGTCTGTTCAGAAAGAGGCGATGATTGAGCAGGCTTTTTTGAAAAAGACAACCTTGCATTATACAGGAAAATCTATCGCAGATACAATTATCGTGCTGGATAAAAATAATAATGTTGTAGATCAGAAGAACTACGATATTACAGATGTTTCAACGAAGGTCGGGACACACACAATCACGGTTACTGGAAAAAACGGCGTCACGGGAAGTGTTCAGCTGGAATACACCGTTCTCCCTGCAAAGGTTCTCGGATTAAATGTAAAGTCTGGAAAGAAGTTGATAAAGGTATCCTGGAAGAAACACAAAGCGCAGACAACCGGCTTCCAGATTCAGTACAGCACCTCCAAGAATATGAAAAAAGGTAAGGTGAAAACAATAAAAAATCCGGCAGCAGTAAAGCAGACCATTAAAAAACTGGCATCAAAGAGAACTTATTATGTCAGAATCAGGGCGTATAAACGTATGAATAACGGAAAGAACATAAAGACTACCTATTACTCTGACTGGTCATCGGTAAAAGGCGTGCATGTAAAATAGCCAAACATTACAGTGTGATATCGTTTGTTTGTAACTGCAGGGACTGGCATTATTCAGTTCCTGCAGTCTTTCTTCAAGCAGTGAAAAAAGCAGTATCGAAAATTTCGATTTGTGCCTGTAGTAATGATTTGACACTATTTTAACAGCTGCATTTATGAAATATGTGTGAAAAAAGGAGAGTATATGAAAAAAACTTTTGTTATTATGGTTATGGCGGCCATGATGATGACATTCAGCGTTCCTGTATTTGCAGAAGAAACACCTGCTTCTTCCGGTTCAGGGGCTTCCAGTGCATCGGAAATCAGTATGGAAGCTAAACAGAATGTACAGAATGAAAATCAATCTTGGGGGATCGAAAATGCAAACAGCACAGAGTCTTCTTCAGAGACACCTGCTTCTGATCAAGATTCAAATGTGAGCAGTGTGAGTATTGATACGGAACATTTTCCGGATGAGGAATTCCGTAATTATGTAAGTGGAAATTTTGATACGGATCATAATGGCAAACTGGATCAGGATGAACAGTATGTCGTTACAAGCGTCAATGTGAGCGGAATAACGGCGCTGCACAGCCTTCAGGGATTAAAATACTTCCCGAATCTGGAGGAGCTGGATGCGCATGCTCCGATCATTAATAATGAAGACAGCTGGAATGTCCGTTTTGGAAACATCTCTGAAGTTGATGTCAGCAAGAATCCAAAGTTAAAGACTTTAAATCTGTCTGATACGAATGTTAAGACACTGGATTTATCGAATAACACAGAGCTTGAATCTTTGAATATTGCAGGAACTAAGATTTCCTCGATGGACTCTTTGGTTGGAATTCATAAAGACAAGATCAAAGATTTTAATCTTGCTCGCTCTGCCTGGAAGGGCATGCTGGACGTAACAGAGTTTACTAATTTAGAAAAACTTGATACAAGTGGATTTGTCACGTATGATGATAATTACCAACCGGTTTATACGATTACTGAAATAACGGGACTTGCCGGAAAAACTCATCTCATTTCCTTAAATATTTCTGGTGCGGGGAACGATAATTTCGATTTGACTGGATGCGATCACCTGAAGAAACTTGATCTATCGTCAACAAAATTTAACGGTAATAACGTGAAGGGGTTTCCAGCTTCAGGTTTGGAAGAATTGAATTTAAGCGGAACTCAGATTGAAGAATTGCCAGATATTTCCGGGCATGAGGAGACATTACAGAGTTTAAATCTGAGCGGTGATTATAATTTAGGCATTGCTCCGGATATTTCGGAATTCAAACATTTAAAAACATTAAACTTGAGCAATATGGCGCTCTCAGAATTAGGTGACTGTAAATCCGAGAGTGTAGAAAACTTAAACTTAAGTGGCAATTTGCTTAGTGGTACACTGGATCTTTCCGGATTTCCGAACTTAAAGAAGCTGAATGTAGACAATTGCATGAGCGATGAGGGTGCTTCATTAGATGAACTGACAGGATTGAAGCAGCCGCTGGAAGAATTATCTGCCAAGGAAACAAATCTGGATACTTCATCATATTTGGAACAGGGATATGCTAATGTTGAAAAGCTCAATCTCAGGGGAAGCAACATTAATGGAACCGTTGATCTGTCCAAGGCAGCGAAATTGAAATATCTGTATTTGGATCAGTGTAATCTGAAGGGAACGTTGGATGTTTCCAACTGTCTGGAGCTTGAAGAAATTCATGTCACACAAAATGCGGATCTGACTGCGATTAAGGGGTTGGAAAACTGTCCAAACTTAAAAGATATCTATGCGTATGATACGGGAATATCGTCGATCGATCTGTCGCATAATCCGGAAATGATTCGTATCGATCTTTGTCGGACTCCGTTGAAATCAATTGATGTAACAAATATGAAGCATTTGTTTGCTCTCAATGTGGAAGATACCAATGTGACTTCCATTGATGCGACGCATAATCCGGAGTTATATGAATTGTACCTGACAAATGACAAGATCGATAGTGTGGATGTCAGTCATAATCCGGAACTTGTTCATCTGCGCCTGAGTGGTACCGGGGTAAAAAATATTGATACTTCACATAATCCGAAGCTTGCCGCTTTATACATTCAGGATACTGCGATTAAATCACTTGATTTATCCAAGAATCCAGATATGTTTGAGCTGTTTATGGATAAAACGCCAATAGAAACGATTGATTTAAGTAACTGCCGCGGGCTTCAGCATTTTAACGCGAACGATACAGCTTTGAAATCGATCAATATTAAGAAAAACAAAAAACTGGCAGATGTTCATATCAATGGAACAGATATTACAAAACTGGATCTTTCCAATCACCCGGAAATAAGACAGATTGAGTGCAACAACACCAAAATTAAACATCTGGATCTCAGCGGAGTCCCGAAGCTCTGGAAACTGTATATCAATAATTCTTCCATTGACAATCTGAAAAATCTTGATTTGTCAGACTGCACGAATTTGGATACGCTTGAGTGTGAGAATGCTGGTATTGAAACCTTGAAAGTACCAAGTTCATTAAGCAGTTTGTACTGTGATGGTAATTCGCTCACATCTCTGGAACTTACAGGTAATGGGGCATATAGTCTGAGACTGTCTCCACAGAATGTGAAACTGTATGCAAATGCATCGGAGAACACTGTAGAATACAGCCTGAAGGACTTGGGCCTTGATCCAGATCGAGTAACGATGAAGGATGGAAAGAATTATTCCTATGACTCGGCAAAAGGGACAATTACCTTTTCCTCGCCAGAAGATAAATCTTTTGTCTATGACTATATAACGGATACGAAACATCCGCAGCAGAAATTAATGACGGTCAATGCGGTGATTGAGAAGAAATCGGATCCGGTTTATGTTGTTCCGAGCAAGGAAAACAAACCAACAAATCAAAAAGTAATGCAGGATACTCTGGTTTCAAAAAAAACAACACTGACATATAATGGAAAAGTGCAGAAGCCGAAGTTTATCGCACTGGATCAGGATAACAACGTCATCGAACTTAGACAGCTTGATGTTCATGCACCGAAAAGCAAGAACCCTGGTATTTATAGAATGAGTGTAACTGGGAAAAATGGGGTTTCTGGAACGGCGATTCTGGAATACAGAATTATTCCGGCACCGGTAAAGCTTATCAGCGTAAAGCCATTAAAATCAAAAGTAAGGGGAATTGCCGTTACTTGGAAAAAACATCGCTTACAGACCTCGGGATTCCAGGTACAATACAGCACAGATAAGAATTTCAAGCCGGGCAGAATAAAAACAGTAACAAAGGCATCCGCTGTTAAATTAACGTTGAAATCCCTCAAAGCCAAGAAAAAATATTATGTAAGGGTTCGCTCCTTTAAAACAGTGAAACACGGTAATGAGAGCATAAAGCTGTATTCAAAATGGACGAAAGTAAAGCGTGTAAAAGTGAAATAGGAGAATATGGGCATGTCGTTAACGAAAAACTGCGTGCCTGTTCCTGTAAAATGAAAGGACGATGATATGAAAATACTTCGTGAACATAAACGATTGACGGCGTTGGTGTCGGTTGCCGTTGCAATCTGTGTGGTGATTGTATGTTCGGCGGTTCTGTCTCCATCAGAGGCGGGAAAGAAAAAGCCGATTAAGAAAGTAGTTCGGATTTCACCGGCTGCGCCATCAGTATCTGCTGCGGCGGGCAAGTCGATTCGCTTCAAGGCAGCGTGTCAGCCGTCTTCTGCAAAGGCGCAGTATAAGAAGCTGACGTATAAGAGCAGCAACCCGAAGGTGATTTCGATTACTTCCTCCGGATCCGCTAAAACCAAGAAGGACGGGAAGGCTGTCGTCACGGCAAGAAATACCTCTTCCGGTCTGACGGTTAAATGGAATGTTCAGGTATATTCATCCAGAACCGTGATGGATATGATCACGTCTTCCTCTCTGTATAATGTCACCATGTCAGATTTGACGGTGAGCAGCGGCCTGCGTGGAGAACTGGCTTCTGTAGTCAAGGCATGCGGAACCGATCAGGTGTTTAATAACCAGTCGTATGTCGTAAAGGTTGGAAAAGAGAAGTACAGGCTGACGTACAGAGATGGTAGAATTACTAATACCAGGGATGGAAAGGATATCGGAGTATCCGATCTGAAATCGATCAAACTGGAAAAGGATCGTATCCGCTTTGGCAATACCAGGAATTTCAGAATTGTTCTTTCCATGATTGCGGAAAACGCAGACAAATATAAGAGCAAGAAAAGTTCCTATGTACATGTAAAATTTGACGGAAAACAGATTAATCTGGATCAGATTACATTCAACAGGGGACATGTGCAGTTTAAGACGGACGGAAGCAATTACGACGCAGAGTTTGGTCAGACGGCCGAAGGAAAGACCAGACTGACCGTGCGCTATGTTTCTGGAAAAGCGCAGAAGTTCTCATCAACAGCATTTGGAAAAGCTCTGGTGCAGTGCGGCTTGTTTGCAGAAAGTAAGTAACAGTATAATGAACAAAAGAGGAAATAAAAACATATTACAGAAAGCAGCCATTACAATCTGGCTGCTTCTCTTCCTTTTTTTGTCTGCTTCAACCAGTTATGCCGGAACGATCAGTCCGTCAGAAAAAAAGCTGGTAACACAGGCTGAAGGCAAGTTCGAGTATCGGGGAACGGTCTATTACGCGTACGGAAAATCGATTGATAAACTTAAGGATTACCTTGCGCAGGATCATTTGTCTTTGTCTGCTCCGCTTATCCGCAAGGCACACCGATATATGAGCGATCCTGTATACATCCGGATGGCTGCGGCATCGGGTTATTTGTACACGATTGGTTCACATGGTCGTGTTTATTCGGAATTCCAGAAGGACAGGCGCTTTCAGGATGAAGAGGAATTTCTCGAGTCTTCTCTGTATCAGAATCACAGGAAGGAGATCGAACAGGCACTCATGAAAATTTCTGCGCAGTCGATGAAACAGCAGATTGTACTGCGAAGCTTTTCGCTTCCGTCAGGAAAATCCGCGGTTCAGGCTCGGCATAAGGCGGCAGAGACGGAATATCAGATTCTTTCCGCTGTGAAAGTATTCTTCACAATTGTCGAATGTCTGATCCTGGGTGTATTGCTGCTGCTGAGCATGATTTTCTGGCGCGGCAGACCTGTTGGCAAAAAGAAGCTGATCAAGATAATTTCTGTGGCTCTGACGATCGGAATCGGCATCAATTGCTGTCTTGCCGGATTATTTTTTCTCCACAAGACAACACTGGGATCATATAAATTCCTGAAAGAAACGATGGAAAAGAGTACATTGACGGATGAGACGAGAAAGCTGATGAAGTCAGATATGAATAAAATCTTGATCCGAGAGGGGTTCACAGATCAAAATGCATCATCGTTTGTCTATGATCAGATCTTTGATAATGAATACCAGTATATTTTTGTGCAGAAACTGAAAGGACAGCGTGTACAGGCGACATCCGGAGGAATAACCGAGGATGCTTTTCTGACGCTGAAACCAAGAGGGGTGAATAAGAAGATTGCTGTCTTAGAGACTGAGTATAACTTGAGGAGAGCATACCGCCACGCATTAAAACTGCAGCCCGCTGGGTTCATACATTCCCTCTGGGCTAATGTTCAAAATCGAATGGGAAGCGTCATGGTATTTGGGATGTTGATGCTCTTGTTCAGCGTTCTTGCAATGCTCAGAATTTCAAATGGATACAGCGCCATCGTCAGGAAATTTGCATGGGTATTCGGAATCGCGGGTGCGCTGACCACGATGCTGCTTATCTTACTGCAGATAAATCAAAGAACTCTTGCTGCCATGTGTGAAGTGCTGATGATGGGAGATTTTCCGCAGCTGTTTTTCCGTGGGATTCGTTACTCTCTTACCGCAGAAACTGTGATCCTGTGGGTAGCGGCACTGGTCTTGGTGATAGCAGGTAGAAAGTTGAGAAGTCCGGGCGGTCCGGACAGAAACCCGGTGCCCGGGCGGAAAAAAACGCCCCCGTTCAACTGGAGAGCCGGAAAACCGTGACACTGGTCGGACAGAGGCGGTCCGGATAGAAACCCGGTGCCCGGACGGGGAAAAAACGCCCTCGTCCAAATGGAAAGGCGGAAAACAGGAAGTCTGTCCAGCCGATCTCAAAAAACAGGCAGCTGTGCGTGGATATCCATGAGATATTTGGTATTCACGGCGGCAGCTGCCTGTTTTTTCTTTTTTCATCAATCAACCATTAATAATAATCAACCGAATAACCAACCGCTGATTAACAATGGTCTGTTCAATGGCTATTTATTCATCGCCTCTTCAACCGCAACGGCGCATGCAACAGTGCATCCAACCATCGGGTTGTTTCCCATTCCGATGTAGCCCATCATTTCTACATGGGCAGGAACGGAGGAGGATCCGGCGAACTGTGCGTCGGAGTGCATTCTTCCCATGGTATCCGTCATGCCGTAGGATGCCGGACCTGCAGCCATATTGTCCGGGTGCAGGGTGCGGCCTGTGCCGCCGCCGGATGCAACGGAGAAGTATTTCTTTCCCTGTTCGATGCATTCCTTCTTATAGGTTCCGGCAACCGGGTGCTGGAATCTGGTCGGGTTGGTGGAGTTTCCTGTGATGGAAACGTCGACGTGCTCGTGGTGCATGATGGCTACACCTTCGCGGACGTCATCAGCGCCGTAGCAGCGTACCTGTGCGCGTTCTCCCTTGGAATACGGGATTTCCTGCACGATGTTCAGTTCTCCTGTCTTGTAGTTGAATTTTGTCTGGACGTAGGTGAAGCCGTTGATTCTGGAAATGATCTGTGCGGCGTCTTTTCCGAGTCCATTCAGGATAACGCGGAGCGGCTCCTTACGTGCCTTGTTGGCATTGTTGACGATGCCGATGGCGCCTTCTGCTGCCGCGAAACTCTCATGGCCGGCCAGGAAGGCGAAACATTTGGTCTCGTCTCTTAAGAGCATAGCACCCAGGTTTCCGTGGCCGAGGCCGACCTTTCTGTCGTCTGCAACACTTCCCGGGATGCAGAAACTCTGCAGGCCGATGCCGATGGCTTCGGCCGCGTCAGCAGCGGTCTTTACGTTCTTTTTGATTGCGATTGCGCATCCTGCAACGTATGCCCATCCTGCATCCTCGAAACAGATCGGCTGTACGTTCTTGGCAATCTGGTATGGATCGACACCCGCGTCCTTACAGACCTTTTCTGCCTCTTCCAGTGACGCGATGCCGTATTCCTTCAATACGCCGTTGATTTTATCGATGCGGCGCTCATAGCTTTCAAATAATGCCATGTGTTACTCCTTTCTCGGGTCGATGTACTTCGCCGCTTCGTCAAATCTTCCGTATGTGCCTTTGGCCTTTTCTACGGCTTCGTTGGCGTCCATTCCGTCCTTGATGTAGTCCATCATTTTTCCGAGGTTGATGAACTCATAGCCGATGATCAGGTCGTTCTCATCGACAGCAAGGCGGTTGACATATCCTTCTGTCATTTCCAGATAGCGGGATCCCTTGGCCTTGGTGCCGTACATAGTTCCCACCTGGCTGCGTAAATTTTTGCCGAGGTCCTCAAGACCTGCGCCGACAGGAAGTCCGCCCTCTGAGAATGCGGTCTGGGATCTTCCGTAGACGATCTGCAGGAAGAGCTGACGCATGGCAACGTTGATGGCATCGCATACGAGATCGGTGTTCAGCGCCTCCAGGAGCGTCTTTCCCGGGAGAATTTCCGATGCCATGGCTGCGGAGTGAGTCATGCCGCTGCAGCCGATGGTTTCCACCAGAGCCTCTTCAATAATGCCGTTCTTCACATTCAGAGTGAGCTTGCATCCGCCCTGCTGAGGCGCGCACCAGCCGACACCGTGAGTCAGTCCGCTGATGTCTTTGATTTCCTTAGCCTGCACCCATTCTCCCTCTTCCGGGATCGGAGCAGGACCGTGATATGCGCCCTTCGCGATCGGACACATATTTTCTACTTCCGTTGAGTAAATCATGTATTCACATCCTTTGCTGATTGGTGATAACATACCTGAAACTATTCTACCGCGGCCCGCGCACTACTGCAAGGCATCCGGGCATTCATCTTTTCTTGAAATTCATGAGAATTGCGTATGGATGGAGTATAATATCTGCGGGACAAAAAACAAACGCGCAAGGAGGAAAATGTTTTATGGATAAATATACAGGTAAAATTGCAGACTCTGTGTTCATTGCAGAAGGCGCTCAGCTTTCCGGAACAGACATCAATATCGGAAAAAACTCTAATATCTGGTACAATGCGGTTCTGCGCTCCAGTCATTCTTCCATTGATATCGGAGAAAATACGAACATCCAGGACAACTGTGTGCTTCATGCAGAAGAGGGGAAACCGATTCATATTGGAAAAGGCGTAACCGTCGGCCACAGCGCCATTGTCCACGCCTGCACGGTGGGAGACAATACCCTGATTGGCATGGGCGCTGTCGTGATGACAGGCTGCAGGGTCGGAAACAACTGCCTGATCGGCGCCGGCGCTCTGGTGACGCAGGGCACTGTCATTCCGGACGGCATGATGGCCTTCGGAAGCCCGGCCAAAGTCCGCCGTCCTCTGACGGAAGAAGAAATTCAGGGAAACCGCGAAAGTGCGGAAGAGTACGTGCAGGAAGCTGCAAAGCATCTGAAATAGAAAAAGCAGAAAGGCCGCAGATTCATTGAAAATCAGGGGCTAGAGAAGGATTAAAGCATGAGCCGGAAGCAGCATAGCGAAAGCTGCAGCGGGAGAGCCGGACTCTGCAGAGGCAGGATTTTTCCTTGCCGGGTGAATTTTGTCCGGGGAGGGAAAATTGTTGTGATCCCACAGATAAAGGTGACAAATCACTGGGTTTGCGGTAAAATATCAAAGATAATGTATAACTTGAAACAAGGAGCATGTGTCAATGGGAGAGAAAATCATTCTGACGGGCGACCGTCCGACCGGTAAGCTGCACATCGGTCATTATGTCGGATCGCTCCGCAATCGTGTCGAACTTCAGAATTCTGGAGAGTACGATAAAATCTATATCATGATCGCGGATTCACAGGCACTGACGGATAACTTCGACAATCCGGCCAAAATCCACGATAATCTGCTTCAGGTCGCGCTGGATGACCTGGCTGCGGGACTGGATCCGAAGAAAATGACGCTGTTCATTCAGTCTGAAGTTCCGGAACTGACGGAGATGACCTTCTACTTCATGAACCTCGTTACACTTTCCCGTCTGGAGAGAAACCCGACGGTAAAGAATGAGATTCAGCTGAGGGGATTCAACAACAGCATTCCGGTCGGATTCCTGAACTATCCGGTCAGCCAGACCTCTGATATCGTTGCCTTCAAGGCGACCACGGTACCGGTCGGCGAGGACCAGGAGCCGATGCTGGAGCAGGCCAGAGAAATCGTCCGCCGCTTCAACATGATTTACGGAGAGACGCTGGTGGAGCCGGAAATTCTTCTTTCCAAGAATAAGGCAAGCATGCGCCTTCCGGGAACTGACGGAAAGAATAAGATGAGCAAGTCCATCGGAAACTGCATCTATCTGGCTGACGATCCGGACACCATCAGAGAAAAGGTTATGTCCATGTATACAGACCCGGATCATCTTCGCATCGAGGACCCGGGAAAGATCGAAGGAAACACGGTATTTACTTATCTTGACGCATTCTGCAAGCCGGAGTATTTCCAGGAGTTCCTTCCGGACTACCAGAACCTGGATGAGCTGAAGGCGCACTATCAGCGCGGCGGTCTGGGCGATGTTAAGGTAAAGCGCTTCCTGAACGATGTCATGCAGGAGACCCTGCGTCCGATCAGAGAGAGAAGAGAAGACCTCGCGAAGAATCTGGACTACGTCTTCCAGGTCCTGAAGGAAGGCACGGAAACTGCCCGTCAGGTCGCAGCACAGACTATGGACGAGATGAAGACCGCAATGAAGATCAACTATTTCAAGGACGCGGATTTCCTGGACGACTTCAGAGAAAAGAACCATCTGAAGTAATGACGGTTCAGAGGCATATCGTATATTAGAAAGCAGGAGGCAGAGAATAATGAAGGAATTTAAGCCGGTAAAAGCAGGAAAAGTCAGAGAGATCTACGATAACGGAGACAGCCTGATCATGGTTGCAACAGACCGTATTTCCGCATTCGACCACATCTTAAAGAACAAGATCGTTGGAAAGGGAAAGATTCTGACCCAGATGTCCAAGTTCTGGTTCGATTTCACCAAGGATATCGTACCGAATGATTTGATTTCCATTGACGTAAAGGATATGCCGGAATTCTTCCAGACAGAGGAATTCGAGGGACGCAGCACCATGTGCAAAAAGCTGGAAATGCTGCCGATCGAGTGCATCGTAAGAGGATACATCACAGGTTCCGGATGGGCAAGCTACCAGAAGACCGGAAAAGTCTGCGGAATCGAGCTTCCAGAGGGTCTGCAGGAGTCCCAGCAGCTGCCTGAGCCGCTGTTCACCCCGAGCACCAAGGCTGAGCTCGGCGACCACGATGAGAACATCTCCTACGAGCAGTGCGTAGAAGTCCTGGAAAAACAGTATCCGGGCAAGGGCCAGCAGTACGCTGAGGCCATCCGCGACAACACCATCGCCCTGTATAAGAAGTGCGCAGAGTACGCAAGAGAGCACGGCATCATCATCGCTGACACCAAGTTCGAGTTCGGACTGGATGAGAACGGACAAGTTGTCATCGGCGATGAAATGCTGACACCGGACAGCTCCCGCTTCTGGCCGCTGGAGGGCTACGAGGCAGGAAAGTCCCAGCCGTCCTACGACAAGCAGTTCGTAAGAGACTGGCTGAAGGCGAACCCGGACAGTGACTACAACCTTCCGCAGGATGTCATCGACAAGACCATCGCCAAGTATGAAGAGGCATTTGAGAAGCTGACCGGACACAAGGTTCAGTAGTTTTCCGGCAAAAGTTGACCTGGCAAGAGAGACATGGATCTGCAGCCAGCATCCGGCCAGAACGACGGGGCAGGAACATAAGGCCTGGCAGTCGTCGTCCGGCCAGAATCGGCCCGGCAGTCATCATCCGGTTCAGAATCCGGCCTGTAAAATGCCTGACATTCAGCGCCGGTCGGGTTGAAATCCAAATCAATACGAACATGAACAGAACAGCCGCACAAAGCTCAGACGGGCAGCGTGCGGCTGTTTTACTGTCTATTCGTCAGACGACAACAAGCTTCCCGGGCTCTCGCCCGACGCTTCAGCAGGGTGCAGAACAAAATGTATTTTTCTGATTGCAGTCGGGAAAATCGCTTCAAAGAGCTTTTCCTGACCAATTTCGGTTGTTTTACACGAAAATGCAGGGAATATTGGATGAATAAGTATACTGTATGCATAAATCAGCTTGTATCCTGGATCGTTTCCTATTACATGCTTTTCAATTTAAACCACTACAAGGACTTGACCAGCAATGCGCGTGATAAAATCTTTGTAAAATACGAATTACTCCTATAACCTACCGAAAAACTTGCTTTAAATCCCAGAGTATGATATATTAATCAATATATATACAGGAATCAATCCGTAAAACGGATGAAATAACAGAAAGAATCAGATGTAAGCAGAATTATCGACAGGAAGGCGGTAAATGATATGGCAATGAAGATTTCAACCAAAGGGCGCTATGCGCTGCGAGTTCTGATCGATCTGGCTGAGCATGATTCTGGAGAATATACTCCGCTCAGAGAAATTGCATCACGCCAGGGAATCAGTGAAAAATATCTGGAAAGCATTATCGTCGTTTTTTCCAAGGCCGGAATCGTGTCCGGACACAGGGGAAAAGGCGGCGGCTACAAGCTGGCAAAAGACCCGGACAGCATCACTGTAGGCGATGTTCTCCGTGAGGTAGAAGGTGACCTCGCTCCGGTGGCCTGTCTGGAAGCAGGCGGACAGCCGTGTGAACGTGCAGCCGAATGCAAGACCTTGCCGATGTGGGAGAAGTTTTTCAACATGACCAATGAGTATTTTGACGGCATCACCGTCGGCGATCTGGCAAACCGGGGCGATGAGGGTGATTTCTATATGATCTGATGAAATAGAGTGAAGATCACGAGGCACTGTGCGGAGAGGCGTTTCCGTGCAGTGTTTTTTGTCTGTCAGAAATTAAAAATCATAAGAAATGTATAAAATATGTTTTTTTGCTGTATTGATGTATTTTATTTTGTGCGGTGGTATAATATGGATATTAAAAGAATAGCCTTAAGACTCGCAGAATAAAATCTCGAGTTGACGGATCACAGCATCGATGGAATGCGGATCGGGGATATCTGAAAGAAAGGGTGAGAATAATGCGTAACCATGATCAGAGAAATTACCGGATCAGTATTGCTTTGCAGATTATCGGGATCGTTGTTCTGGTTGTCTGCTGCGCGTATCTGGTTGCAGGACTGATAATGTATAACATTTCACTGTTCAGCGCACCGATGTGGACGGCAAGAATTACAGGCGGACAAGCAGGAATCGCTATTGGTATTGCTGCTGCCGCAGTAATCTTGGTGATAGCCGCTCACCGTAACGCGAAACAGCTTTCAGAAGACAGAGATGCAGACGGAGACCGGAGTCAGGCTGCCGGCTAAAGGCAGACTGGCCGCAGGACCGGCTGCAGAGGATGAGTTTTAAGGGAAATAAGAGGCTGCTGCACGAACGATCATAATCGTCCGAGGCAACAGCCTCTTTTTGTAATGGTGCAGACAAAGGGTAACTGAGACACTGCTCAGCGAAAAAAACTCCAGAAAAAGATATAAACCCTATTGACATACTGGTTTTATGGGGATATAATGCAATCAACATACAGGAAAGATGTGTTTTAGATCGATTCTGGTGTGTATCAATATTTCAGATAACTAATTAAGAGATTAATTTTTAGGGTTTAAACAACAAATTTTTATGGAGGACAATTAAATGGCTAAGATTTACACATCTGCGGATCAGCTTATCGGACATACACCATTGCTCGAGCTCAGCCACCTGGAAAAGAAGTACGGACTGAAGGCAAAGGTCGTTGCAAAGCTTGAGTACTTCAATCCTGCCGGATCTGTAAAGGACAGAATTGCAAAGGCAATGCTGGACGATGCAGAGGCTAAGGGTGAACTGAAGCCAGATACAGAGATCATTGAGCCGACATCCGGAAACACAGGAATCGGACTCGCAGCAGTTGCAGCAGCAAGAGGATACAGCATCACCATCGTAATGCCTGAGACCATGAGTGTTGAGAGAAGAAAGCTCATGAAGGCATATGGCGCAAAGCTGGTTCTGACAGATGGTGCTCAGGGAATGAAGGGCGCAATCGCTAAGGCAGACGAGCTGCATAAGGAGAACCCGAACAGCTTCATCCCGGGACAGTTCGTTAACCCGGCAAACCCGAAGGCACACAAGGAAACAACAGGTCCGGAGATCTGGGAAGACACAGACGGAAAAGTTGATTACTTTGTAGCTGGTGTCGGCACAGGCGGAACTCTGACTGGTGTCGGCGAGTATCTGAAGTCCCAGAACCCGGACGTAAAGATTATTGCTGTTGAGCCGGCTTCTTCCCCGGTACTTTCCGAGGGACACGGCGGACCGCATAAGATTCAGGGAATCGGAGCTGGATTTGTTCCAGAAGTTCTGGATACCAAGGTTTACGATGAGGTCATTCCGGTAGAGAATGATGACGCATTCAAGGTTGGCCAGGAAATCGGTCACAACGATGGCGTTCTGGTTGGAATTTCCTCCGGAGCTGCAGTCTGGGCAGCAATCGAGCTGGCAAAGAGACCGGAAAACGAGGGCAAGACAATCGTAGCACTTCTGCCGGATACAGGAGACAGATATCTGTCCACACCGCTGTTCGCTGAGTAATCCTGCGAACACGGATTTAAAAATGTCCGCAGACATAAGACATATATATAATGAAGATGATGTTCTGCAGCATCTGCGCCTGAGCCACTTTCCATTCCTCTGCGCAGACTGCGGCAGAATTACAGACATCTGCCATTTCCGCCTCTGGAAAATCGTTATGATTTTCCGGGGCGGTTTTTTACTGCTCACGGGAAATAGAAAAACGGGATAAGTATACTGTATGCACAAAACAGCTTATATCCGGCTCGTGTTCGATTACATGGTTTTCAATTCACACTACTACAGGGACTTGACCCTGATGGACGCTGCAGCGGTGTTTTCGGCAGAGCAATGGATTTATCGTCGGGACCGTGGATTTTCCGCCGGAGCAGATCCGGCCCCTTGCCAGCTGACTTTTGTCTGAGACACACAGAAGGAATAAGAATTTCATGTTGTTCACATTTCAGGACAAAAGAAAAACGGCAAGGAGGAAAGAAAATGTGGCTGTATGGATTGACGAAAATTTCAGAAGAATTTACAATGAAAGAGTTAGAGCAAAAGAAAATAGAGCACTCTGCGAATTAAGTATAGTGTATACACGCACAAATATAGTGTATAATATGCTGTGAAAAGTAATAAATTCTGTCCGTCTGAGGGGACGGATTGCAGAATATTTACAAGACCGCATCGTTTCCGCGATGTCGGCACGGAGAGGATGCGCAGGAGCAGAGAGGCCGTTCTTTTGCGGAAACGGAAAATAGATGAAGAAGTAATTCTAAAAATGAGGAGGGCAAATCAATGCTGGAAAATCTTGAGCCAAAATCGGTATTTCATTTCTTCGAGGAAATTACGAAGATTCCGAGACCGTCGAACCATGAAAAGGCAATCAGTGATTATCTGATCAAGTTCGCTGAGGACCGTGGTCTGGAGCATTACCAGGATAAGTCAAACAATGTCATTATCATCAAGGAGGCGACTCCGGGATATGAGAATGCGGCACCGGTTATTCTGCAGGGCCACATGGACATGGTCTGCGAGAAGGTCCAGGGCTCAACGAAAGATATGGAAAAAGAAGGAATCGATCTTGTGGTCGACGGTGACTGGATCAGCGGCGACGGCACAACACTCGGCGGAGATGACGGAGCAGCAGTTGCCATGGCGCTGGCTATTCTCGATTCTAAAGAACTGAAGCACCCGAGAGTTGAGTTCCTCTGCACAACCGGCGAGGAAATCGGCATGGTCGGCGCTAACGCCTTGAAAGATGAAGATTTGTCCATGCTGAAGGGACGTCTGATGATCAACCTCGACTCTGAGGATGAGGGAGTATGCACGGCAGGATGCGCCGGTGCGGGCAGTCTGCTTGCGGATCTGCCGCTGGAAAGAGGCGGCTGCACCATGGAGCGGCGCCTCATCCACGTTCACGGACTGGAGGGCGGACATTCCGGACAGGAAATCAATAAGGGCAGAGCCAACGGAAATCTGCTGGTTGTCAGAACGCTGATCGCACTGGCTAATGCAGGATGCACCCGTCTGATCGCCATGAACGGCGGAAAGATGGACAATACCATCAATAAGGAATCCTGCGCAGCCGTTGCTCTGGGTGACGTTGATCAGGCAAAAGAAATCATTGCAAGGGTAGAAAAAGAAGCGAGAAACGAGTTCGTTCTGGCTGATCCGGACATTCACATTGACCTGGAGGAGATTCCGGCAGACGCAGAATATGCAGATTGGGATCCAGTTACAAAAGAGTGCACCCAGCAGGCGATCACACTGATGGCGAGCCTGCCGAACGGTGTTCTGCGCATGAGCGATGCAATTCCGGGACTGGTTGAAACTTCCCTGAATCTGGGAATCGTTTCCACGACAAAGGATAACCTCCACCTGGATACATTCGTAAGAAGCAATGTCGACAGCCAGCTGCACGACGTGCTGAACCGTCTGATCTGGGTCTGCGAGCACATCGGCGCCAAGGCAAGAGTTGAAGGTGAGTATCCTGCATGGGAGCTAGTTCTCCATTCCGCATTCAGAGACAAGATGCAGGAAATTTGGAAGGACATGTTCGGTAAAGAAATGGAAGTTGTTTCCATCCACGCTGGTGTAGAGTGCGGACTTCTCGCAACCCTGCTGCCGGGACTGGATGCTGTATCCATCGGACCGGACCTGCCGGGCGTTCACTCCACAAAGGAGAAGCTGTCTATCAAGTCGACACAGCACATTTACGAGTTCGTCTGCAGAGTGCTGGAAGAGGCGAAATAGGCTGGATGATCTGGACGGGTGACTGACTGTCCTGAGCAGCTCAGCTGCTTTCCGTGGTTAAAGTGGAAGCGTGAAGGAAGACTGGACAAGGAAAAAGCAGTTTTCTTTTAACCAAAAAATACAGAAAATATGAGGCCTCCGGCCTGGGCAGGCAATTCAACCCAGGCAGGAGGCTGCTTTTATCAGGTGATAGAAGGATATTGGTTTCTGTGGCAGTCCGGCTCTTTGCTTTTATTTCAGTAGCGGAATGCAGGGACGGGCAGGAGGGTGTGTTGGTCAAAAAATGAGGGGATGTGTATACTGCATACTAAAAAACGCTGCGAAATGCTGATGATTCTGTGCAGACGGTAAGATGTAAAATTAATTTCCTGACTGTTGGCAGTGATTTTTTGCTTATTCTGGGATGGCCGGGCAGATTACGGAATTTTGTGATGAACGTGTGATGGAATTTCGTCTGGTTCGTCGAATTTCGTTTTTTTTGAGAAAGCGCAGAACCGAATATCTATGCAGCAAGTGCTGTTCTGCCGGTTCTTGGCAGAATGTAAGATGAAATGTTTAAATTATGAGTCACTTTATCTATGTAGAAAAGTAATCGTGTATTCTGCGTACAATAATCCCTTTGACCGGCTGCGAATTATTATGAATTGAGATCGGATGCCTTTGAATATCCACGTATTACATCCTTGGGCGTCTGACTTTGTCAGACAACTTGATGTAAATAAAAGCATGGTTCTGCACAAAGTTAAATAATCGTGATTTAAACGACCTAAAAAAATATGATCTCAGATACAAAGAATAAACATAATAAAAACCGAGTAATCATGCATGATTGTATAGAATATAATACTATTTCGGGCGGCGAAAGGGAGCGGTTTACATTTTTCATGCTAAAATTGGAATATTGGCATGAATATACAGTATACAAATACTGTGGAGCGTCATTAAGCCTGTGATTGCTGTATATTACATACACGCGTGCCTGCTATGACCGCTTTTATCCTGCCCATCGGTCTCTTCTCCGCATTCCTTCTTTAGAATCATATAAATGTGGTATACTTTTACTATTGAGTTTACATGCTGAAGCTGAATCCGGGCTGAGAGGTCTGAAACTGGAAAGGCTGCGGGGGAAATTCCGCAGAGAAAAATACAGAAGCGGGGAGTGGGAATGATTTATCTGGATAATGGAGCGACGACGAGAATGCGGGACGGGGTCCTGGAGGAGATGCTCCCGTATCTGAAAGACGAATATGAGAATCCGTTTGGCATGAGTGCGCTGAACCGGAGCTGCGGCGCAGCAGTGGAGAAGGCGCGGCGGCGGATTGCGGCGCTGATTCACGCGGATTATAAAGAAATCTTTTTTACCTCAGGCGGAACGGAATCGGATAACTGGGTGATCAAGCAGTTTCTGGATCCGGAGCAGGTTCAGGCACAGAGCGAGACAGAAGGGCAGTTTTCCGGGCATCTCATTGTGTCGGCGGTTGAACATCACGCGGTGCTGAAACCGGCTGAATTCCTTGCAAAACTGGGTTTTGACGTGACGGTAGTTCCGGTGGATAAGAATGGAAGGGTGGATCCTGAAGAAGTCCGGAAATCCATCAGGAAAGACACGCGCCTGGTGTCAGTGATGCTTGCGAACAATGAAATCGGAACGATTGAGCCGGTGCGGGAAATTGCAGACATCGCTCATGAGGCCGGTGCGCTGATGCATACAGACGCGGTGCAGGCGGTGGGTCACATTCCGGTCGACGTGAAAGAACTGCACATTGATTTCTTGTCGGCCAGCGGCCATAAGTTCGGCGGGCCTAAGGGAACGGGATTTCTCTTTATTCGGAAGGGGCTGCTGCCGGAGCCTCTGATGCACGGCGGCGCACAGGAGCGGGGACTCCGGGCAGGCACGCATAATGTTCCGGCTGTTTCCGGCATGGGAAAGGCGGCGGAGCTGGCCGCACAGAATATGGCTGATGAACGGCGTTATGAGCAGGAGCTGCGGGATTATATGACAAAAAGAATCCTCCAGGAAATTCCCAGCTCGACCTTAAACGGGGATCCGGTAAACCGGCTGCCGGGAAACTGCAACGTCACCCTTCCGGGTGTGAACAACGAGATGGCCCTGGTCCGCCTGGATCAGGAAGGCATCTGCGCAGCGGCGGGTTCGGCCTGCTCCGCAGGTGCCTCGGAACCGTCCCATGTGCTGAAAGCCATTGGAAGAACAGATGAAGAAGCAGGATGCAGCTTCCGCTTTACACTGAATTACAGAAATACGAAAGACGAAATCGATAAGACCTGCGATGTGTTGAAAAAGATCGCAGAGGAATGCAGAAAGGAACAGAGATAATGAGCAAGGCACTTGTGGCGATGAGCGGCGGAGTGGACAGCAGTGTAGCGGCATATCTGACAAAAAAGGCAGGATACGAGACGATTGGCGTGACCATGAAACTGTATGAAAATGAGACAGCGGGAATCTGCAGCGACAAGACTTGCTGCAGTCTGTCGGATATTGAAGATGCCAGAAATGTCGCTTATGATCTGGGAATCCCGTATTACGTATTTAACTTTACCGGGAATTTTGAGGAGAATGTCATCGATCGCTTTATCCGCGCCTATGAAGAGGGGAAGACGCCGAATCCCTGCATCGACTGCAACCGCTATCTGAAGTTTGAGAAACTGATGGAGCGGGGAAGGGAACTCGGGCAGGATTACGTCGTCACCGGACATTACGCGATCGTGGAGAAGGATCCGGCAAGCGGCAGATATCTTCTGAAGAAGTCGGTGGACCGGCATAAGGACCAGAGTTACGTTCTTTATTCCCTGACCCAGGAGCAGCTGGCTCATGTGATGTTCCCTTTAGGCGGAATGTGCAAAGAGCAGACGCGCAAGATCGCAGAAGAGCAGGGCTTCGTCAACGCCAGAAAGCATGAGAGCCAGGACATCTGTTTTGTGCCGGACGGAGACTACGCGGCGTTTATCCGCAGATTTACCGGGAAAGACTACCCAGATGGGGATTTTGTGGATCAGGAAGGAAACGTCCTCGGGACACACAAGGGAATCATCAAGTATACCATCGGACAGAGAAAGGGCCTGGGTCTGGCGCTTCCGCACCCGATGTACGTCTGCCGCAAGGATATGGAGAAAAATCAGGTGATTCTGGGAGAAAACCGGGATCTGTTCCACTCGTCTTTTGAGATTGAAAATATCAACTGGATTTCCACAGAGCCGCCGAAGGGAGAAATTCAGGTGGAGGCAAAGGTGCGCTACTCCCAGAAGGCGTCTCCGGCGGTCGTTCATCCTTTGTCGGAAAACCGGGCGAGAGTGGAGTTCCGGGAGCCGCAGCGCGCCATTACGCCGGGCCAGGCCTGTGTTATGTATGATGGCGAGTACGTGGTCGGCGGCGGCACAATTGTAAATGTTTTCAATACGGAGAACGATACATTATAGGAATGATATATTTCTGCAAATTCTTGCCATTTTAGCGTTTTTGATGTCGAATTATGATATAATATCTGCAATTGGAATATCTATGCCTCTGGCATCGTTGATAGAAATGGGGGCAGGGGACGCGGAAACCGCGGGAAAGGAGCATTAATATTATGATGAAGGTTGCGATTAACGGCTTTGGACGCATTGGACGTCTGTCTTTCAGACAGTTGTATGACAGAGATGATGTGGAAGTCGTAGCCATCAATGATTTAACGAGCACCAAGATGCTGGCATATCTGCTGAAGCATGACAGCGTACAGGGACAGTTCCCGGCAGACGTAACATATGATGATGAATATATTTATGTCGGACATCATAAATACCGCGTACTGGCCGAGCCGGATCCGCACAATCTTCCTTGGGGTGATCTGGGTGTAGATGTTGTTCTGGAATGCACAGGATTTTTCACAAGCAAGGAAAAATCACAGGCGCATCTGGATGCAGGCGCAAAGAAGGTCCTGATTTCTGCTCCTGCCGGAAATGATATTCCGACGATTGTTTATAACGTAAACCATAAAGTCCTGACTCCAGAAGACCGCATCGTTTCCGGCGCAAGCTGCACGACGAACTGCCTGGCTCCGATGGCAAAGGTTCTGAATGAGTACCGTGAAGTCCGTACAGGATTCATGACAACAATTCACGCTTACACCGGCGACCAGATGATCCTCGACGGACCGCAGAAGAAGGGCAACTTCAGAAGATCCAGAGCCGGCGCGATCAATATCGTTCCGACAAGTTCCGGAGCTGCAAAGGCAATCGGCGCAGTTATTCCTGAGCTGGACGGAAAGCTGATCGGATCTGCACAGAGAGTTCCTGTTCCAAGCGGTTCCCTGACAATTCTGGACGCAACACTGAAGGATCCTACAGAGAGTGTTACTGTAGAGGGACTGAATGCCGCAATGAAGGCTGCAGCGAATGAATCCTTTGGATATTCTGAGGAAGAGCTGGTATCCAGCGACATCATCGGCATGCACTATGGTTCCCTGTTCGACGCAACACAGACTCTGGCTCAGCGCTGCGGAACCAAGATCTATGAGGTCAGAATCGTAGCATGGTATGATAATGAGATGAGCTACGTCAGCCAGCTTGTCCGCACCCTGCTGTACATGGCAACACTGCAGTAGCAGCAGCCTGAAACTGCCTGGTGTTCAGATGTCTTAAGCCGGCGGCAGTTCCGCAGGGAAATTCTGCAGCCGGAAATGGACTGATAAGATAAAAAATCTCATAAGAGATGTTTTGAAAGAGCCTCTGCACTGATGATGTGCGAAGGCTCTTTTTCCGTTTATTTCATAAATATCAGAGGGTGTAAAGGATTAAGCAATATCCTGAGCCGATTGAATGTGAGACTGTAACGCAGCTCGGAAAAGGCCGGCAGAGCCGGAAGCGTGAGCATGCGCGAAGGGAGCCGGGAGGTGTTCAAGGCACAGGCTGCGTACAACTCACAGAAAAAGCTTGGAGATCTGTCAACAAAACTTCCACTAACTCTTGACACCATCCGAGAGTATGGGGAATTTGGCATGGACTGCAGATTCGTGATATAATAATCAGGCAAATACATTTTCACTGCAGTGTAGGGCGGGGAACTGAGTTGTCCGTGAATATGACTGGATTGAAATTTCAATCATATCGCAATTTGGCGATGCGCCTTGGGGAGCAGAGGATAGAGAATATGATGTCAAATTTTGTGAGTGGAATCCAGGACTGGTTCCAGATGATGTACAATGCGGCTGTGGCAACGATCAAATCGGGGCATGCAGCAAGCCTGATGTACACCGCGGCAGCCAGGTGGATTTTTATTTTACTTGCGGCATTCATTCTGATCAGAGCGATTATTGCCCTGCTCAGAAGCAAGAGTCCGTCTGAAGTATGGGCGTATCTGCATATTGAAGGCAGCAGAAACATTCCGATCACACATTGGGAAAATGCGATCGGAAGAGCGCCGAGCTGTGATATTCAGTTGGAAGATATGAGCGTTTCCAGAAATCAGGGGACCCTGGTGCGCGACAACAACGGATACTGGACCTACATGGATCTGGGATCCCGGAACGGTGCGTATGTGAACGGAGAAAAGGCGGTGCCGTATAAGCCGGTCATCGTCGGAGCAGGAGACAAGCTGGTGCTGGGAAGCACAGCCTGTGAGCTCTTTCCGGTCAGTGTGCAGGAGCATATGAATAACATCAGAAGACGTGCGGAATATACACATATTCTGCCGCCGTGGATGTCCTTTCTGGCGCTGACCCTCTTTCAGTTCCTTACTGTCGTACAGCTGAAACTGGCGCTGGGAACGCGCTATGTGCCGGGTGTAACCGTTGCCTTTGCGGGACTTGCCGTTGTTATGTGGGTGTATGTCATCGCGATGAAAGTGATGCACCGGCGGGGGTTTGAGATAGAAACCATAGCCTTTTTCCTGTCGACGCTGAGTCTGTCGGTTGTCGCCACGCGCTTCCCGACGCAGGTATTCAAGCAGTTCCTGACCATAGTCATCGGTGTACTGCTCTTTCTGTTTATGTGTACCTGGCTTCGGGATCTGAAGAGGACGCTGAAAGTAAAGAAATTAATGTATATCGCCGCGATGGCGCTGTTCGCCTTCAACCTGGTTTTTGCGACAACCAAAAACGGGCAGTCGAACTGGGTGCAGCTTGGCGGATTCTCCATGCAGCCGTCTGAGATTGTCAAGCTGGCCTTTATCTGGGTCGGTGCCGCAACGATGAATGAGCTGTTTGAGCGGAAGAATTCCATGATTTTTACGGCTTTTGCCTTTTTCTGCTTCCTCTGTCTGGCCAAGATGGGAGACTTCGGTACGGCGGTCATTTTCTTTGTGACCTACCTGGTGATCTCCTTCCTGCGAAGCGGAGATTTTACGCGTTTGATTATGATTGTCGGTGTAGCCTTTGCCGGCGGCATGGTCGTCCTGCGTTTTAAGAGCTATATCGCCGCCCGTCTGGCTGTCTGGGGTCATGTATGGGAAAGCAGCAATGCCAACGCGATGGGCTATCAGCAGACCAGAACCATGTCTGCGTCCGCCAGCGGCGGTCTGATCGGTGTCGGAGCCGGAAAAGGATGGTTCCATACCATTTTTGCGTCGGAGACGGACCTGGTATTCGGAACCGTTTCGGAAGAATGGGGGCTGATTATCGCCATCCTGATGATTATCGCCATCGTCACACTTGCTGTTTTTGCCTACCGGTCAATCTGGGCAGGCCGTTCAACCTATTACACGATTGCAGCCTGTGCGGCAACCACGATCTTCCTGTTCCAGGCAATCCTGAACTTCTTCGGTTCTGTGGACCTGCTTCCGCTGACTGGAGTTACCTTCCCGTTTGTATCCGGAGGAGGAACATCGATGATTGCGTCCTGGGGGCTTCTGGCATTTGTAAAGGCCGCAGATACGCGGCAGAACGCCAGCATTGCCGTCAGTCTGAACGATCAGGGATTAACGAGTGAGGGGGCAGATCATTATGAAGAAGCTTGAGAAACGCGCGATTCTCTGCCTTCTGCTGGCAGCCGTTCTGCTCATCGGTCTGGGAATATACACCTACCGCTACGTACATTACGGTCATAAGTGGGCAACGTTTTACGGAAATTCACACCTCTATCATAACGGTGTGCTTGCGATCGGAAAGATCTACGACAGGAACGGTGTCCTGCTTGCGGCAAATGGAAAAGGCAGGGATGGAAAAGTTAAATACAGCAGCAGCGAAACCGTCAGAAAGGCTACGGCGCATGCTGTCGGAGATATGAATGGAAATGTTTCCACGTCGGCAGAAAGCGCATTTAAGGATAAAATGGTCGGCTATAACCTGCTGACCGGAACATACAGCGTGAGCGGAAAAGGAAGTCAGGTCCATCTGTCGATTTCCGCCAGAGCCTGCAAAGTGGCTTATGAGGCGCTGGGCAGCCACAACGGAGTCGTCGGCGTGTATAACTATAAGACGGGAGAAATCCTCTGTATGGTCAGCAAGCCGACCTTTGACCCGGCCAATCCGTCTTCTTCTGTGGAAAACGGAACGTATATGAACAAGTTCCTCTCAGGAAGACTGACTCCGGGATCAACTTTCAAGCTGGTTACCAGTGCGGCGGCGATCGAAAATCTGAAGAACCTGGATTCTTTCAGCTATTACTGCAGCGGTGTCAGAAATATGGGCGGCTGGAAAATCCGCTGTGATGAGCCGCATGGCCGTGTAGACTTTGAGTCTGCGCTTGCAAAATCCTGCAACTGCGCATTCTCTGTACTTTCTGATGAACTTGGTAACAAGACGCTTGCTGAGTATACAAAGAAGGCCGGCCTGGAGACTTCTTATAACATTGACGGTATCCATAATGCCAAGGGAAGTTTTGATTTCCCGAGCAATTCCTTCAACCTGGCATGGGCAGGAATCGGACAGTGGAAGGATCAGGTCAATCCGTGTTCCATGATGGTTTACATGGGCGCAATCGCAAGGGACGGTGTTTCCGTTGTTCCGAGAGTTCTGAAGCCGACCGTCGCGACAGGACAGAAGACAAGCCGCATGATTCAGGCGTCGACAGCGGCAGAACTGAAAACAATGATGAGAAATAACGTTGAAAAGACATACGGCGCGAAAAACTTCCCGGGGCTGAATATCTGTGCAAAAACAGGAACCGCAGAAGTCAACGGAGCAAAGCCGAACGCATGGTTTGACGGATTCCTGAATGATGATGAGCATCCATATGCATTCGTTGTCTGTGTAGAAGACGGCGGATTCGGACAGACCGTTGCCGCGCCGGTTGCTAATAAAGTGCTGCAGGAGCTGGTAAAAGAAAACAGCTGATGCGGCAGAGTGCAAGAGCATTGATGAATCATACAGGAGAGTGTTTTGAAACAGTATTACGCAGCAGAACTGAAGAAGGACATGGAATTTATCGATTTCTTCATGGTGAAGAGAAGCAGTATCCGTGTCGGCGCAAATCATAAACAGTATTTTGATATTATGCTCGGTGATAAAACCGGTGAAATTTCCGGAAAGAAATGGGACGTCCAGCCACAGGACGTCCCGAAACTGGAAGCGATGAGCGAGGGAAAGCTGGTCAAGGTCAAGGCGCAGGTTACCGAGTGGCAGGGCGCGCTGCAGCTGAGGCTGCAGAGAATCCGCCTTGCTTCCGATCAGGATGGCCTGGATATTTCCGACTACATTAAAGCAGCTCCGGAAGATTCAGAATCCATGTATGACTATATCTATCATGTCGCGGACCAGATGATGGATGTGGATCTGCGTTCCCTCTGCCTGAGTGTTCTTCAGGAGAATAAGGACCGGCTGATGTACTATCCGGCCGCATCCAGAAATCACCATGCAGAATACGGTGGGCTGCTCTTCCACGTCAAGCGCATGCTGATGAATGCCATCGGCATCTGCAGTGTCTATACCGATCTGAAAAAAGACCTGCTCTGTGCCGGTGTCATCCTGCATGACATCGAGAAGCTGGATGAAATTCTGTCTGATCAGAACGGGGTTTCCCCGGGATATTCCCGTGAAGGACAGTTCCTGGGCCATCTGGTCATGGGGGTGAAATATATCGATGAACGTGCCAGAAAGCTGGATTTCCCGGAGGAAAAACGTCTGATGCTTGAACAGATGATTTTGTCTCACCACTATGAGCCGGAATTCGGAAGTCCGATCCGTCCGCTGTTCCCGGAAGGTGAGGTCCTCCACTATCTGGATATTCTGGATGCGCGTCTGTTCGACATGTACGACGCACTGGCAACGACGGAACCGGGACATTTCTCCGAACGAATCTGGACACTGGACAACCGCCGCATCTATAAACCGGAACACGATGATTAGTCATGGAAGAAAAACAGGGGATTATTACAGACGTCATATATCATAATGAGGAGAACGGCTACACCATTGCCGTCATGGAAACAAGCGACGAACAGTTTACGGCTGTCGGCATGCTTCCGGAAAACGCGCTGGGAAATACCTTTCTCCTCCGGGGAGCCTTCAAGAATCACCCGAAGTACGGGGAGCAGTTTTCGTTTACAGAAGCGGAAGCGGTTCTCCCGTCCAGTGCGGATGAGATTGAAGGTTTTCTTGCGTCCGGGGCTGTAAAGGGAATCGGTAAGAAAATGGCTCATGCCATCGTGCAGACCTTCGGAGACGATACGCTGAACGTCATGAAGGCGCACCCTTCCAGACTTCTTCGGATCAGCGGAATCGGCAAAAAAAGCCTGGCCAAAATTACAGAGTCTTTTCATGAGCAGTGGAGCTTTGCTGAAGTTTCCATGTTTTTTCAGAAGTACGGGATTCCCCAGGCCAGCGCATTTCGGCTGTTTAAAGCTTACGGGGCAGATACGATTGTGAGAATCACGGAAAATCCTTACCGCCTGGCGGATGAGGTCCGCGGCATCGGCTTCAGAAAGGCCGATCAGATCGCGCTGAAGCTGAATCTGCCGCCGGACTCCGACATGCGCATGGAGAGCGGTGTAAAATACACACTCGGTTATTACGCCGGTGATGGAAGCACATACCTGCCGAAGGAAAAACTGTGCGAGGAAACGGCGCAGCTGCTGGATCTGAGCAGATCGCAGATAGACGATGTATTGGTGCAGATGTCGGTTGACGGCACGGTTATGCAGGATCACATAAACGGGCAGGATGTGGTCTATCTGTATGCCTATTATGAAGCAGAAAAAAAGACGGCGGGAAATATCGCCCGCCTGGTCAGTGCGGATCTCAAGGACCTGCAGACGGATATCCGCAGCAGCATCGACATGACCGAGGCGCATACCGGAATTCATCTTTCCGAAGAACAGAAGAAGGCAGTGGAAGCATCCCTGACAAGCGGGGTATCGGTGATTACCGGAGGACCGGGAACAGGAAAAACCACCATCATTCACGCGCTGCTGGATATTTTTGACGGAAGCGGATTCAAGACCCTTCTGGCCGCGCCGACCGGAAGAGCCGCAAAAAGAATCACGGAGACCAGCGGACGCCAGGCCTCTACGATCCACCGCATGCTGGAGTACGCGCGCGGAGAAGAAGAATCCATGGCCTTCGGAAAAAATGAAGACGAGCCCCTGCAGTGCGATGCGGTCATTGTCGATGAGGCTTCAATGATCGATCTGATGCTGATGCGGGCACTGACAGACGCGATTCTGCCGGGAACCCGGTTGATTCTGGTGGGAGATTCCGACCAGCTGCCGTCCGTAGGGGCAGGCGACGTTCTGCGGGACGTGATGGACAGCGGAATTGCCGGCGTTTCCCGCCTGACTGCGATTTTCCGTCAGGCGGAAGAAAGCCAGATTGTCGTCAACGCCCACCGCATCAATCAGGGAGAATATCCGGATGTGAACGGAAAGGGAAGCGACTTCTTCTTTATGCGGAGAAACAATGAAATGCAGATGCAGGATCTGATCGTCCAGCTCGCTTCCAGACGCCTGATCACTTATTATAAAGATCTGGACCCGCTGAAAGATATCCAGGTCATGACGCCGGTACATAAGGGAAATGTCGGAACACAGGCGCTGAACCAGGTTCTTCAGCAGACCTTCAATCCGCCGTCCCCCAAGAAACAGGAGCACAGAAACCGGGGAAGAATCTTCCGCACCGGCGACAAGGTCATGCAGATCAAGAACGACTACCAGCTCCCCTGGAAGAGGATTGGCGACGCAGAGAGCAGCGCCGGCGTGTTCAACGGCGATGTCGGCTACATCACTGCGATTCACCCGGAAGAAGAGCGCATGACCGTCCTGTACGATGAGGAGAAATACGCAGAGTACGATTTCTCCCAGCTCGATGAACTGGAACTGGCTTATGCCATCACCGTGCATAAGAGCCAGGGTTCCGAATTCCCGGTGATCATCATGCCGCTGTCCTGGTTTCCGCCGATGCTGGCCACAAGGAATCTGCTCTACACCGCAGTCACTAGAGGAAAGCGCGGCGTCGTCCTGGTCGGAAGCGGAAAGGCACTGAAAGCCATGGTCGATAATGACCGCAACAAGCTCCGCTATTCCGGCCTGAAATGGAGACTTTCACAGCTCGCGCCGCTGCTTGAGCAGGACAGAAATGAGCAGAAGTAATCCCTTTTTTCTCATAGACAAGAATCTGGGGATGTGCAACCCTTATGGAAGAACATCAGATTCTGACCATAAGGAGGACAAAAAACAATGCGCAAGGAAGAATCCTGCATCCAGACCCTGAAAACCGTAAAGGATAAATTCCTGGACCTGCTTTACCCGCCGTCACTGTACTGCTGCATCTGCGGAAACATCATCGATGAAAGCCGTCCATACAGTCTCTGCGATCACTGCAGAGAACATCTGATGTGGGACGGAGACGGCATCCACATGCATAACGGCCTGAAACTCCTGCGCTGCACCCAGTACGGGATTTACGAGCGGACACTGATCTTTTCTCTGAAATACAACCGCAGAAAATACACGGCCCGTGTCATCGGAGAAATCATGAAAGACAAGCTGGAGCTGGAAGAGCAGGAATGCGACATCATCGTACCCGTTCCGATTCATGAGAGCCGGCGCAGAAAACGCGGTTTCAACCAGACAGAAGAAATCGGGAAAGATCTGGGAAAAAGAACCGGAATGCGCATGATTCCGGACGCCGTGCTCAGAAGCAGAAAGACGCAGGCCATGCGCGGCCTCTCCCCGACCGAGCGGGAAGCGAATGTAAGAGGAGCTTTTTCCCTGAATGAAGATGTGAAAGAACAGCTTGCCGGGAAGAGGCTTCTGATTCTGGATGACTTTTTTACAACCGGCGCGACGGCGCGGGCGATGGCTGCAGAACTTCAGAAGGCAGAGCCGGAGGATATTCTCTTTCTGGCTTTTGCAGCACGTTATGACGATTCATTTTCGGCAGGAACACTGGATCGGACGGAAAATGACAGGAAGCCGGAGATCTCAGGGTAAGAGAGACGGCAGGCGCGGAGCGCGCGATACCGGTGTTTCCTTGTGGGTAAATTTTTGTCGGCGTAAATGTTAACATGAAAAGAGAGGAAATGCAGGATGGATCATTTATTTCTGGTGAATCCGGCGGCCGGCAGGGGCAGTCAGAAGGGAAAGAGCAGGGCGCGCAGACACGAGGCTGAAGTGGAGCGGTTTATTGAGCAGATTCAGCGTGCTTCTGACAGGACCGGCTGCCATGCGGAGATCGTGCGGACTGAGGGCCCCGGGGATGCGGAACGGAAGGCTGCGGCGTTTGCACAGGCGGCAAAAGGCAGCCCGGCAAGGATCTATGCCTGCGGCGGCGACGGCACACTGAATGAAGTGATCAACGGGATCAATGGCTGTCCAAATGTGGAGGTGGGCGTATTTCCGATTGGAACGGGAAATGACACCATCCGCAATTTCATGGATGCACAGGGTAGTAAGCCGCTTCCGAAGAAGGCGTTTCTGGATCCGGAGCGTCAGATTCTGGGAAAGGCGCTTCCGGTGGACCTGCTGCGCTATGAAGGGGTGCTGGATGGAAAATTCCGCTCGAAACTCTGCATCAATATGCTGAATAACGGTTTTGACTGTAACGTGGTGGCCCGGGCCGGAGAACTGAAGCAGAAACGCTTTATTTCCGGGTCCTTTGCCTATCTGCTGGCTGTATTTTCTGTGTTCATTAAAAAACAGGGAATTTCCCTGAAGATTACCGCTGACGGTGAAGTCATAAGCCGCGGAGAGGTGCTCCTCTGTGCGGCGGCGAACGGCTGTTACTGCGGCGGAGGAATCAAGGGCCTGCCAATGGCCAGAATGGACGATGGCAAAATCGAGCTCAGTATTCTGAAAGATGTCAGGCGCAGAACCTTTCTTCATCTTCTGCCGAAATATGCAGATGGGACCTATCTGGAAACCCCGCAGGCGGAATCCATTGTGCTCCGGGGAAAGTATGACCAGGTCGTTCTGGAGCCGGACATGGGAAAAAGTTTTCTGACCTGTGCGGACGGAGAGATCGCAGAGACGACGGGAATTACCATCACGGCCCTGCCTCAGGCCCTGCACTTTATCGTTCCTGCTTGAATTGGAGGCGCTCAGCTGATACAATGAAACAAGCAGTTTTTCGGGTCTGTGGTTGAAAGTCCATGGCAGATACGGTCAAAAGGATCCACGTAAACCGTACGCAAGGCGGCGGCGAGCATGGCGTATCCTAGATGTAAGTCCTCGGAAAAATTCCGGTAAAGGCAAGTGTGGGGGCAAAGACCAGGTCAGCCGGAAAGCTGCTTTTTTTCTGCAATTTCAGCGGAGTCAGGGATCACAGCTGCCGGAACTGTCATGTTCATGTAAAGGAAATCAAGGACCGAATCTGAAAAAAACAGAAATTTTTTGTGAGCTGAAACCAATGAACTTTCAACGTTTTTTCGTAATATCGTCCTGAAAACCAAGATTTAAAAAAGTCTGAACCTTGTAATAATTGCGAAGTGGTGCTATAATGTCCATAGACACAGAGGAAGGGGATTTCCAAAACACGGTAAAGTGTGAGAATAATCGAGAAATCCTTTTTTCCGCGGCATAACCTCGCCGTTTGTGTCAGTACGTAAAGGAGGCCAATATGAAATACAACATTACTGGTAAGAACTTTAAAACGTATCGCCGTCTGGAAGAGCAGATCGAGAAGAAATTCGACCGTCTCGATAAGTATTTCAGCGAGGACATCACTGCGAACATCGTTCTTTCGCATGAAAGAGGAAAGGATAAGATTGAGGTAACGATTAACGCGCAGGGCGCACTGTTCCGTGCAGAGGAAGTTACTGATGATGTATATGAAGGCATCGATCTGGCCGTTGATAAACTGACCAGTCAGATCAAACGCTTCAAGGGAAAGCTCCAGAAGAGATATCAGAATAACAAGGCACTGAAGTTCGAATTCCTGGAAGAGGAGCCGGAGGATATCGAGGAAGAGGACGAACAGATGAAGGTCGTCAGAGAGAAGAAATTCGAACTTCGTCCGATGGATGTGGAAGAGGCAATTCTGGAAATGGAAATGCTGGAACATGACTTCTTCGTATTCATGAACAGTGATACAGAGACTGTAAATGTCGTTTACCGCAGAAAGGGCGGAAAATACGGACTGCTGGAGCCTCAGTATTAAACCTGAAACATTCTATAAAAGCACTATATACTCTATAAGAGGGGCAGCGTGCCGGAGCAGCTTCAAGGCACGCTGCCCCTCTTTTCTGCTGTCTGGCTGCAGAATTTCCAGTGTCCGTCCGGCGCCTGTCCGGGGGAATGAGATTACCCGGTATTTGCTGTTTTGATATGACAGAAAATTCACTTATAATCACAAAAACTACAAGTGGACTTATTGTCGCTTTTCTCGATTTGTGGTAAATTATAAGAAGAAATTTTGTGTGTAGTAATAGAAAGGAGCTTGTACGCAGGGCGTGCAGATGCGGATATGGGAAAATATTTTGGAACAGACGGCTTCCGCGGTGAAGCAAATGTTGATTTGACCTCTGACCATGCATATAAAGTCGGACGTTTTCTGGGATGGTATTTCGGAGAGCTGAGAAGAAGAGAAGGATATAAGGACGACGGTGTTTTTGAGTACAGCTGGAGAGGAGCGGATGAGAAAAAGCCGAGAATCGTCATCGGCAAGGATACCCGCCGCTCAAGCTATATGATTGAGTACGCGCTGATTGCCGGCATGGTTGCATCCGGAGCGGATGCCTATACCATGCATGTCACCACCACGCCTTCTGTTGCGTACATCACCAGAACAGAGGAGTTTGACTGTGGTGTCATGATCACGGCTTCGCATAATCCGTTCTACGACAACGGCATCAAGGTCCTGAACCGAAACGGACAGAAAATGGACGAGGAGACGATCGGTCTTATTGAGGATTATCTGGACGGACATCTTCATGTTTTCGGAAAGGACTATAAGGAGCTTCCTTTTGCTGAGAAGGAAGGCATCGGCAGAGCTGTCGACTATATCGCAGGCAGAAACCGCTACATCGGCTATCTGATTTCCCTGGGCATGTATTCTCTGCGCGGAAAGAAGATCGGTCTCGACTGTGCCAACGGTTCCTCCTGGAGCATTGCCCAGTCTGTCTTTGAGGCACTGGGTGCGAGAACATATGTGATCAATAACGAACCGGACGGAACCAACATCAACCGCAATGCAGGATCCACGCATATCGAAGGTCTGCAGAAATTCGTCTGTGACAATCATCTGGACTGCGGCTTTGCCTATGACGGAGATGCGGACAGATGTCTCGCGGTGGATGAAAAAGGCGATGTCGTAGACGGAGACAAAATCATGTACATCTACGGACGCTATATGAAGGAAAGAGGAAAGCTCCTGACCAATACCGTGGTTACGACTGTCATGTCCAACTATGGACTGTATAAGGCCTTTGACGAGATTGATGTCGATTACGTCAAGACTCCGGTCGGAGACAAGAATGTATATAAGTACATGTCCGAGCACGGATGCCGCATCGGAGGCGAGCAGTCCGGACATATTATTTTTTCCAAGTACGCAACCACAGGAGATGGAATCCTGACCAGCCTGAAGCTCATGCAGGTGGTCATGGACCGTAAGAAACCGCTGAGTGAACTTGCGGCTCCGGTAAAGATTTATCCGCAGAAGCTGATTAATGTCCGTGTCAAGGATAAGGAAGCCGCGCAGAATGATGAAAAGCTGACGCAGCGCGCTGCAGAAATCAACGAGCAGCTGGAAAAGGACGGACAGGGACGGGTTCTCGTCCGTGCTTCCGGCACTGAGCCGCTGATCCGTGTCATGGTTGAGGCAGAATCCATGGAGATGGCTTCTTCTTATGCTGAGGAACTGGCGGGTATTCTGAAGGAACGCGGTCTGACACAGGATGCCTAGAAATCTGTTCTGCTGAAAATGAAACAGTGAAAATGGAAGGGGCTGCTGCCACAAAGCTCAGAGGAGCACAGGGCGGCGCTCCTTCTTTCGCGTTCTGCCGATGGTTCTTATCGTCATTTCTTTCGGACATTTCTCATCATCGCGGAAGCCTGCGCTCATCTTCCGGCATGGTAAAAAAGCCCGGACCAGTCAGAGAAAAGATTATCTTCTTGGTGTTTTATTTTTGTTTAAGGAAAAATAATATGTGAAAGCCGCCGGGGGTCTCTGCATGCCTTGAATTAATAATCCTTATCCTGTAAAATAGGATAGATATAAGGGAACGAAAGGAGCAGTGATGAAGGACTATATTTTGACGCTTATCTCGAGTATCCGGATCAATGATGTCCTGGATATCCTGATCACCGCTTTTGTCATATATAAGATACTTGGATTTATTAAACAGACCAGAGCGCAGCAGCTGGTAAAGGGGCTTCTGATTATTATTGCTGCCTATTTTGCGTCGGCGCTTCTGGATCTGAACACAATAAACTGGCTGCTGAAGGGTCTGTTTACCTTCGGACTGTTTGCAGTTGTCGTTATCTTCCAGCCTGAGCTGCGGCGCGGTCTGGAATTTATGGGACGGAGCAAGTTTTCTGTCGGATCGATTTCGCAGCTGGATTCTGAAAAGGCAAAGCATATTGTGGATGAAATTTCCAGCGCGGCGGGAGAGTTTTCTCAGAGCAGAACCGGTGCGCTGATTGTATTTGAGCGGGAAATCGCGCTTGATGACGTGACGGAATCGGGAACGCAGCTGAATGCAGAGATCAGTGCGCAGCTGCTTGGAAATATCTTTTATGAGGGAGCACCGCTTCACGATGGAGCGGTAATTATCCGCGGCGATCGGATTTACGCGGCGGGCTGTGTTCTTCCTCTTACAGAAAATAAAAATCTGAATAAAAGCCTGGGAACAAGACACCGTGCGGGAATCGGCATCAGTGAGCGGTCAGACGCTCTGGTGCTGATCGTCAGTGAGGAAACCGGAATCATTTCTGTCGCTGAGGACGGCCGTCTGCGCCGCTTCCTGGATGAAAAAGACGTAGAAAAGATTCTGCTGGGAATGTATCTGACTGGAAAAGATGAAGACCATTCCTTTAAATTCAGCAGATTTTTAGAGCGCCTGAAGAAAGGGAGTGACCATAAACATGCTGAATAACAGGAAGAGCAAGATCATCATCTCCCTGATTGTGGCCATTGTTCTCTGGGCATATGTTGTAGGAGAGGTCGACCCGACCATAAAGAAAACCTACCATTCGGTACCGATTAAGTACACAAACGAGCAGGCACTGACGGAAAAAGGCATGGCAGTAGCATCTTTAGACAGAAAACAGATGTCCGTGACCCTTTCCGGAAAACGCAGTTTGTTTACCCGCATGGATGCAGACGATCTGTACGCACAGGTTGATCTTTCCAATGCCGCGATCGGCACGAATGAACTTTCGGTAGAACTGAACGTTCCGGGCACTCTTGAGGCTACGCATCAGAGCCTGACCAAGGTTGTGGTGAAGGTTGAGCGCCGGGTAAGTCATAAGAAGGAAGTACGCGTCAGCTATATGGGCGATTATTCCAGTGACGAGGATCCGACAACGCTGTCGGTCGATCCTTCTTCCGTCACGGTCAGCGGAGCAGAATCTCTGGTAAAGAAGGTTTCCTATATCCGTGCGACGGTGCAGAAGAAGCAGCTTTCCGGAAAAGAAAAGACGGTGACTGCTTCACTGACCCCGGTGGACAGCCAGGGCTATGTGGTAAAGAATGTCAGTCTGTCCCAGAAAACGGCGCAGATTTCCTCTGCCCTGTATAAGACGAAGAGCGTGAAGCTGAAAGTTCCGGTGGAGAATACATCGGAGGACAGTGTCAGCAGGACCTATGACGCGCCTGACAGCATCACGATCAAGGGACCTGCATCTAAACTGAAAAAGATTACGGAAATTAAAGCGAAGACCATTGACATCTCTGATGTTGATAAGGATAAATCCATAAAGATCGAACCGATTCTGCCGGACGGCATCCGGCTGGCCTCCGATTCATCCGGACTGATGCTGGATGTACATGTTAAGAACGGCCGGTATGAGAAGACATTCACCTTTAAGGGCTCAGAAGTCAGCCTGAACGATCTGGGAGACGATTATAACGCTCAGGTCACGACGGACAGCATCAAAGTCACGGCTTCTGGTTCATCGAAGAAAATCGAGGAGATGAAGAAGGGCGATATCACTCTGTCGGCAGGTGCGGGAGATCTGAAAGAAGGAACGCACGATGTGCAGATTGAGGCATCCAGTGCATTAAAAGATGCAGATCTGACACTGTCGCCGCAGACCGTAAGCGTGCGGATTGTGAAGAAATCCGATGAATAAAAGCGGATAAAAAGAAACGCGGGAGACGGCAGCAGCTGCGGAAGAAGCACGGCTGCCGGACAGAAAAAGAAGTGTATTCCCTTGCGCGGTGGTTTTTGCCGCCGGAGGAGGGGAAACGACCATAGATTGAGAAGCAGAAACTATTGCATACCAGAATCCCCGGTGCCTGAGCGGGCATCGGGAGTTCTTGAGTTTAAATGGGATTTAGAAAGGAACCGAATATGTGTGGAATTGTAGGATATACGGGTCATCAGCCGGCCAAGGACATTATCATCGACGGCCTGAAGAAGCTGGAATACAGGGGCTATGATTCAGCGGGAATCGCCCTGCTGGAGGAAGATAAAATCGTCGTCCGCAAGAAGAAGGGAAAAATTGCCAACCTGGAGAAATCCATCGCCGGGGAGAAGTTCTATGCGACGACGGGAATCGGCCACACCCGCTGGGCAACACACGGTGCACCGACAGATGCCAATGCGCATCCGCACATCAATGAGGATGGCAGTATCGCCGTTGTTCATAACGGAATTATCGAGAATTACATGGAGCTGAAGGAAAAGCTCGAGAACGAGTACAATATCCATTTCCGCTCCGAGACAGACACAGAAGTTATCGCTCAGCTGCTGGGCGTTCTGTATAAAGAAAAACACAATCTCCAGGACAGCGTCTATGCGGCATCCAAGATGATGAAGGGTGCCTATACGTTTGCGGCAGTCTGCGATCAGGAGCAGGACCGCATCGTGGCTTTCCGCAAGGACACTCCGCTGATTGCAGGTCTGGGCGACGGATGCAATTTCCTGGCTTCCGACGTCACCCCGCTGCTGAAGTATCTGGACCAGATTTATCTGATCGACAATGGCGAGATGGTCGTCTGCACACCGAATCAGATCGAGATTTTCGACGAGGATTACAAGCCGGTTCAGAGAGAGCCGCTGCACGTCAACTGGAGCGTTGAGGACGCACAGAAAGGCGGATACCAGCACTTCATGCTGAAGGAAATCAATGAGCAGCCGAAGGCCGTTTCCGAGACACTGGGAAGACGCCTGGATGAAGAGGGCCATGTTCACCTTGACGGGATTTCTTTGACAAAAGAAGACCTGGCAAGGATCCACAAGATCGACATCGTCGCCTGCGGAACGGCCTATCATGCCGGATTGATCGGAAAATACCTGATCGAGAAGTTCACGGGAATTCCGGTGGAGGTCGACATTGCGTCCGAGTACCGCTACCGCGACCCGCTGGTGGACGAGCACACCCTGTTCATCGCCGTCAGCCAGTCCGGAGAGACGCTGGATACGCTGATGTCCCTGCGTGAGGCAAAGGCCAAGGGCGCAAGAGTGCTGTCCATCGTCAATGTCGTCGGGAGTTCTGTGGCAAGAGAGTCGGATGACGTGTTCTACACCTGGGCCGGCCCGGAAATTGCGGTTGCGTCTACAAAGGCATACACAACCCAGCTGATCTGCCTGTATCTGCTGGCGCTCTATATCGGACGTCTGAACGAGCATATCACAGAGGAATACGCCCAGAACATTCTCGGCGAGCTGAAGCTGCTCCCGAAGAAAATCCAGAAGATCCTGGATCATTCTTCCAAGATCGAGAATATGGCAAAACTGCTGTACAACCGTCCTCAGGTCTTCTATATCGGAAGAGGAATGGATTCTGCGGTCGCCTATGAGGGTTCTCTGAAGCTGAAAGAAATCAGCTATATCAATTCCTTCGCAATTGCAGCAGGCGAGCTGAAGCATGGAACCATCGCGCTGATCGAGCCGGAGACAACGGTCATTGCCATTGCCACACAGGATTTCCTCTATCCGAAGATGTATTCGAATATCGAGGAGATCAAGGCACGTCATGCGCATATCATTTCTCTGGTGAAAGAGGGACATGAGGAGATCAGCCAGATCAGCACGGATGTCATTGAAATTCCGGACTGCAGAGATGAGGTATCTCCGGTTCTGGCCATCGTGCCGCTCCAGCTGTTCGCTTACTACATGGCAAGAGAGCGCGGAGAGAATATCGACAAACCGAGAAATCTGGCAAAGTCTGTAACGGTTGAGTAAATCGCAGAAAAAAAGATAGAAGGAGGCTGCTTCATGGCAGAATATGAAATTCGGGATGTCAGTCTGGCCCCGTCCGGACATGAGAAAATAGAATGGGTTCGTTCCCACATGCCGCTTCTTTACGGCCTGGAAGAAGAATTCAGGAAGACGAAGCCTTTTAAAGGGGTGAAAATTTCCCTTTCTGTGCATCTGGAGGCAAAAACGGCCTATCTCTGCCTGGTGCTGGCCGCCGGCGGCGCGCAGATGTATGTGACGGGAAGCAATGTGCTTTCCACGCAGGATGATGTGGCTGCGGCGCTGGTGGACGACGGCCTCTCTGTGTTCGCTTATCACGGCGCGACACAGGAAGAGTACAATCATCACATCGAGCGGACGCTTTCCCAGAAGCCGAATATCATCATCGATGACGGAGGCGATCTGGTAGGCATGCTGCACACAGCCAGACCGGATCTTGCGGAAGAGGTCTGGGGCGGCTGTGAAGAGACCACAACCGGAGTGATCCGCCTGAAGGCAATGGATGATGAGGGTGTGCTGAAATTCCCGATGGTTGCCGTAAATGATGCCAGGTGCAAGCATCTGTTTGACAATCGCTATGGAACTGGCCAGTCGGTCTGGGACAGCATCATGAGAAACACCAACCTGATTATTGCCGGAAAGACGGTTGTGGTTGTCGGCTACGGCTGGTGCGGACGCGGCATTGCAATGCGCGCGGATGCTCTGGGTGCTCAGGTTATCGTGACGGAAGTTGATCCGGTAAAGGCGATTGAGGCGCGCATGGACGGTTACAGCGTTATGCCGATGAAGCAGGCAGCGCCGAAGGGAGACATTTTTGTTTCCGCAACGGGCTGCTGCAAGACGATTACCGTCGACGACATGCTGCTGATGAAGGATCAGGCAATCCTGACCAACGCCGGACATTTCAACTGTGAAGTCGACATGGATGATCTGGAGAAGAAAGCCGTCTCCAAGAAAGAGGTCCGTCATAATATTATGGGGTATACATTAAGTAACGGACGCCGTGTGGATGTCATCGGTGAAGGCAGACTGGTAAATATCGCCGCTGCCGACGGCCATCCAGCAGAAATCATGGACATGAGTTTTGCGGTTCAGGCCCTGTCTGCCCTGTATATTAAGGAGCATCACAATGAACTTAAGCCGCACGTTATTCACGTTACCGACCAGATCGACGATGCGGTAGCCAGAAGAAAACTGGCGGCATGGGGCACAGAGATCGACGAACTCACCGACGAACAGAAAAAATACCTGCACAGCTGGAATCTGTAACAGGGACGGCTGCCGGTCCACCCGTCGGCGGCGCTGCGGTGCCGGACGGGCAGCATGCGGTTTTGCTGCCGCATGCTGAAGAGGCAGAGGCAGTCCCGGACAGCTGCGCACGGAAAACATAGAGAAAAAGGGAGGTTCTGGAAATGGAAGTAGAAGAAATCAGACAGGCGGCTCACGATGCCGCAGATCAGCTCCTTCAGGTCGCAAAGGTTCCGGAAGGCGGGATCCTGGTTGTAGGATGCTCGACCAGTGAGGTCGGCGGCGTGCATATCGGCAAAGGGTCCAATATCCACGTTGCAGAGGCAATTTATGAAGGCATTCAGGAAGTCCTGCAGCCGAAGGGCATTTTCCTTGCCGCTCAGTGCTGCGAGCATCTGAACCGTTCCATTATTATCGAACGCGCGGCGCTCAAGCCGTGGCAGGAGATCGTCAACGTTGTTCCGCAGCCGCATGCAGGCGGATCCTTTGCGACGACCATGTACAAGAGGGCCAAGGATCCGGTTGCCGTTGAGGAAATCAAGGCAGATGCCGGCATCGACATTGGAGACACGCTGATCGGCATGCACCTCAGAAAAGTTGCCGTACCAGTGCGCATCGATGTAAAATACATCGGAAAGGCACACGTGGTCTGCGCCAGAACCAGACCGAAGTTCGTCGGCGGAGAACGCGCGGTTTACGACAAAGCGCTTTCCGGCGGTGAAGTCAGAGATGACGTAAAATAGCTGCAGGAATGCAGCAGATGCGGCTGCCCGAACAAGCGGCCGCTTTTTTCGCTTTATAGCATCTGAAGAGGAGCGGGACCGGCATATGCTGCCGCATTGCAGATTCCGCCGGCTTCAGGCATGAACGCGGGAACGCTCCCGCAGCAGAATGATTCGATTGATATTGCGGAGAACCCGCAGAAACAGGAAGGAATTACAGAAATGGATTATCAGAAACTGGCAGACATGCTGTTCCCTCAGATTACCAAGACTCCGGAGGATTACGAAAAGATGTATCCGCCGAGAAATCTCCCGGAAGGAGCCAAAGTAACGAGACTGGGACCAAGTCCTACAGGATTCATGCATCTGGGCAACCTGTACGGCGCTTTTGCGGATGAACGTCTGGCGCATCAGAGCGGCGGTGTATTCTATCTCCGCATCGAAGATACGGACGACAAGCGTTACGTAGAAGGCGCAGTAGAGACCATTATCAACTCCCTCGACTTCTTTGGCATTCACTTTGACGAGGGCGCTTCCATGGACGGAGACAAAGGCGCTTACGGCGACTACACACAGAGCCACAGAGGTCCGATCTACCAGTGCTTCGTCAAGAAGCTGGTTTCCGAGGGAAAGGCCTATCCCTGCTTCCTGACCGAGGAAGAAATCGGAAAAATCCGCGAAAAGCAGGAAGCAGAGAAGAAAACTCCGGGAATCTACGGTGAGTATGCGGTCTGCAGAAACTGGACCATGGAGCAGATTCAGGAAGCCATCGATGCCGGAAAGCCGTACGTTATCCGCCTGAAGTCCGACGGACATCCGGCCGAAGAAGGAGAAGACGGAAAGATGCATGGCCGCAGAGTCCAGGTTAAAGATGCCATCAGAGGCACACTGGACATGCCGGAGAACTTCATGGACACCGTTATCCTGAAGCAGACCGGAATTCCGACCTATCACTTCGCACACGTTGTAGACGACCATCTGATGCGCACCACCCACGTCGTCAGAGGCGCAGAATGGCTGCCGTCCCTGCCGATCCACGTCGAGCTGTTCGAGAAAATGGGCTGGGATCTGCCGATTTACTGCCACACCGCTCAGCTGATGAAGATCGATGAAGAGACCGGAAAGAAGAGAAAACTCTCCAAGCGCAAGGATCCAGAGCTTTCCCTGACCTACTACCGCGACCAGGGCTACCATCCACAGGCCGTCAGAGAATACCTGCTGACCATCCTGAACTCCAACTACGAAGAGTGGAGAATGGCCAACCCGGACGCCCCGGCAGACGATTTCGAGTTCACCACCGACAAGATGAGCAACTCCGGTGCGCTCTTCGACCTGAACAAGCTGAACGACATCAGCAAGGACGTCCTGCTGAAGATCCCGGCAGAAGAGCTTTACGACTTCCTGAAAGACTGGTCCGAGAACTTTGCTCCAGAGTATAAGCATCTCTTCGACGACAAAAACTACATGGTCAAGATCCTGGACCTGGGAAGAAACGACCGCAAGCCGCGTAAAGACCTGGTCTACGCACGCCAGATCATTTCCTTCATCAGTTACTTCTTCGACGACCTCTTCCAGATCGAAGACGAGCTTCCAAAAGAAGTGCCTGCAGAAGACGTGCCGAAAATCCTGGACATGTATCTGGAGACCTATGACCACAGCGATGACAACGGCGAGTGGTTCAACAAGATCCGCGCCATCGCCGACCAGCTCGGCTACGCCGTCAAACCGAAAGACTATAAGAAACACCCGGACGAGTACAAAGGCCACGTCGGACACGTCAGCACCGTCATCCGCATCGCACTGATGGGACGCAGCGTTTCCCCGGATGTCTGGGCGATCCAGCAGATCATGGGTGAAGAGAAGACGAGAAGCCGCATTCAGAAGTTCGCGGACGAGCATAGATAGAAGAATTTTCACCATGCAGCGGGGCCGCCAGGTTCCCCAGCGCATTTCAATTCGGCCGGCAGTGGAAAGTGTCCGGAGAATGCCGGGGTCTGTCGCAAACAGAGAGTTACTACAGTGCGACAGACCCTCGGCATCCTTACCGTTCACTTTCTGTGCCGGCAGCGAATTTTCATGAGGCTGGGTCACTGACGGCCCTGCTTTAATGGGTGAGATTTCTCTACATATGCTGTTTCGGTGCGGCATTCTTGGTGTCTGGTTTCTGTGCCGGCAGAGCCGGACGGTAGAATTAGGGTATACTGTATACCTTGGCGCACCTCTATCTTTGCGGTTTCGGTTGTCAGTTGGTGGAATAATTGGATAGTTTCTTGTGGATGAAGTCGGGAAAAGCGGCATAATGAGCGATTCTCCGACTTCATATTTTTGGGAGTCGGGAAAGACGGCGAGTAAAGGCTTTTCCCGACTTTGCAGCAGCAGGATTGTATACGATTTACGTGAAAATGAATGTATATTAGGTGATAGGAATAAGAATGCGTTAATAGTGTATGCAGATCGTGATTAATATATGCACCCGCCTGAAAGCAGAGTATGTGAAAATAAAATTCCACTATCCGCTAACCGATATCCGTAAAATATTCATCTCAGGGCAGTTTTCCGGGACATTCAGGCCCTGAAAAAGTCGGGAATTTGGCAGTTATGAGAGATTTCCCGACCCTCAATTATGACCAGTCGGGAAATTCAGTATTCAGGCGGCTTTCCCGACTCATTTCAAGGATTTTGTACGTAAATCGGTGTAATATCGGATGTATAAGTATACTGCATACACAAAGCCGCCGTATTCTCATTTTAGAAACGCATTTACACAGCGGACATGATTCTGCAGCTCCGAACCGTTTTTTACAGTTCTTTTGTCATGGTGTAAGCAGTTCGACGATCCTTATTAATCCCATCTTTATATCATTAATTCCTTGTATTCTTGTATTCTTGTATTACAACTAAGAAGCAGTTCTATTTACGGATATACGGTTACGAAGAATGGATAAGAACGTGAACTGCGGCGGCTTCCCGTGTTCACGTCTATAAATTTTTGAAGAAAACTGCTCCCTGCCATGTGATATAATAAATGTTACGATTATTTACTGCCTGCCCGCAGCAGACCTGTACGGCAGCACGTACAGCCTGGCACCTGCTGAGGAGACGGATTGTCCAGTGCAGCTGCAGATATTTTATATTATAATAGATTACAAAAACTACCAGCATCAGAAAGAGAGGTGCCGCACTTGGCATTTGTACATTTACACGTCCACTCTGAATACAGTCTTCTCGACGGGATGGCGAGGATTTCGCAGGCACCGGCGAAGGCGAAGGAAATGGGCATGAATGCGCTGGCGATCACGGATCATGGGGCTATGTTCGGTGTCATTGATTTCTATAAAGAATGCAGGAAGCAGGGAATCAAGCCGATCATCGGATGTGAAGTGTATACCGCGATGCGGCGCATGGAGGATAAGGATCCGGTGAAGGACCGGGCCAGGGGTCATCTGATTCTTCTGGCAGAAAACAATGAGGGATACCACAATCTGATTAAGATTGTTTCCGATGCATATAAAAGGGGATTTTATTTCAAGCCGAGGGTTGATAAAGAGGAACTCCGGGCGCACAGTAAGGGCATCATCGCCTTGTCGGCCTGTCTCGCCGGCCGGGTTCAGTTTTGTCTGCTGAACAGGGATTATGACGGGGCCAGACGGGAAGCGCTGGAGCTTCAGGATATTTTCGGGGGGAATAATTTCTTCCTGGAGATTCAGGATCACGGGCTGCCGGAGGATGAAGTGGTGAATCCGCAGCTGAAAAAGCTGTCGAAGGAGCTTGGCATTCCGCTGCTGGCGACGAATGACGTGCATTATGTCCGTCAGGGGGACGCGGAGGCGCATGATGTCCTGCTGGCGATTCAGACGGCGACCAGCATTCATGATCCGAAGCGAATGCGCTTTAAGAGTGATCAGTTTTATCTGAAGAGTGAGAAGGAAATGCGGGCTTTGTTTCCGGATATTCCGGAGGCGGTTGAGAATACGCAGAAGATCGCGGACCGCTGCAATGTGACTTTTACTTTCGGGGAGTACCATCTGCCGGAATTTCAGCCGCCTGCGGGCATGACGAATGATGAGTACCTGAGAAAGCTCTGTTGGGACGGGCTTCAGCAGAGGTATGAGCAGCTGACGGATAAGCTGAAGAAAAGGCTGGAGTACGAACTTTCCACCATCGAGCAGATGGGATATGTGGAATACTTTTTGATTGTGTGGGACTTTATCAATTATGCGAAGAGCCATGGAATCGCGGTGGGACCGGGACGAGGGTCTGCCGCCGGAAGTCTTGTGGCCTACTGCCTGCGCATCACCGATATCGACCCGATTAAATACGATCTGATTTTTGAGCGTTTCCTGAATCCGGAACGTGTCAGCATGCCGGATATCGATGTGGATTTTGATATCGAGAGGCGTTCTGAAGTCATCGATTATGTCCGCAGAAAGTACGGAAAAGACAATGTTTCGCAGATCATCACCTTCGGAACGCTGAAGCCGAAGGCCGCGGTCCGGGATGTGGGACGCGCCATGGATGTCAGTTATTCTGACACGGACCGGATCGCGAAGGCAATTCCCTTCGATCTGAACATGACTCTGGACAAGGCATTAGAGGTCAGTCCGGAGCTAAAGAAAATGTATGAAGAGAATGGGCAGGTCCGGAAGGTCATCGACATGTCCAGGGCGCTTGAGGGAATGCCGCGGCACGCGTCCACACACGCAGCCGGTGTGGTTATTTCCAAGAAGCCGCTGGATGAGTACGTCCCGCTGTACATGTCCGACCACGGCATTGCGACCCAGTTCAACATGACGACGATCGAGGAGCTGGGCCTTCTGAAGATGGACTTCCTGGGCCTGCGCAACCTGACCGTTATCCGGGACGCGCTTCAGATGATCCGGGATGATCACGGCGTGGAACTGGATTTTGCGAAGATGGGTTATGACGATCCTAAAGTTTACCAGATGATCGCCAGCGGTGATACGGAGGGCGTATTCCAGCTGGAGAGCGAGGGCATGACCTCCTTCATGAAGGCTCTGAAACCGACCTGTTTTGAAGATATCGTTGCGGGAATTTCCCTTTACCGTCCGGGTCCGATGGATTCCATTCCGACCTATATTGAGAACAAAAAGCACCCGGACAAGATAAAATACGTGACTCCTGAGCTCGCGCCCATCTTGGATGTCACCTACGGCTGCCTGGTCTATCAGGAACAGGTCATGCGAATCGTCCGCGACCTCGCGGGATACAGCTACGGTCGTTCCGACATCGTCCGCCGCGCCATGTCAAAGAAAAAGAAGCAGGTCATGATGGAGGAAAAAGAGTACTTCATTCACGGAAAGCTTGGGGAAGACGGGAATGTGGAAATTCCGGGATGTGTCAGAAACGGGATTTCGGAAGAAGCCGCAGAGCAGATCTTCTCCGACATGGAGACTTTTGCCCAGTACGCGTTTAATAAGAGTCATGCGGCGGCCTATGCGGTTCTGGCCTTTGAGACGGCCTATCTGAAATGCTATTACCCGGTTGAGTTTATGGCTGCCCTGATGAGCAGCATGGCCGGAGACGCTAAGCAGACGGCAAAATACATCCGAAACTGCCGGGAGCACGGAATTGAAGTGCTCGGCCCGAGTGTCAACGAGAGCGGAGTGAAGTTCACCGTGCAGGACGGAAAAATCCGTTTTGGCCTTCTGGGTGTAAAGAATGTCGGTGAGGGTGCAATCGAGGAGATTATCCGTGCCCGTGAAACGATGGGAAAGCCGGAAGATATTTTCCAGTTCATCGATAACATCGACGTCAGCATTGTAAACAAGAAGGCAGTGGAAAGTCTGATCAAGGCCGGCGCGCTGGACTGTCTGAATCCGAACCGGGCCGCTCATCTTGCGGTTTATGAAACCCTGATGGAGTCAGCCCAGGCGAACGCGAAGAAGAATATCGCCGGGCAGATCAGTCTTTTCCAGACGGCGGAAGCCGCCATGGACCAGGGCGATGTGCGGGTCAGCCTGCCGAAGGTGGAAAATTTTGACCGCAGGATTCTGCTGGCCATGGAGAAAGAGATGCTGGGCGTCTATATAAGCGGCCACCCGCTGGACGACTATGCGGATGAGATCCGGCGTGTGGCGACGGTCAACAGCCAGCAGCTGGACGAGGCCGGAAAGCAGTCTGCGGAAGACGATGGGTCGGATCCGGGCTATTTTCCGGGCGATGCGAGAGCGCAGATGGCGCAGACCGCAGGCACTGGAGGTATCCGGGACAAGATGCATGTTGTCATGGCCGGCATGATCATCGGAAAGAAAACCCTGATCACCAAAAAAAACCAGATCATGGCCTTTGTCGATCTGGAGGACCTTTACGGACAGACGGAAGTCGTTGTATTTCCAAGGGTTCTGGAGCAGTACCAGACAGAGATTTATGAGGACAATGTCGTTGTCATTAAGGGAAGGCTGGATTTCCGCGAAGGGGAAACTCCGAAGCTGCTTGCAGAATCAGTAGAGGCGCTGAATGCCGGCGCTTCCGCAGAAAACAGAGAATTTCTGAAAGTGCGGATTCCGGAGAATCAGGATGAAAGACTGATTATGAAGGAACTTGCAGATATCTTTAAGGACCACAGGGGACCGCAGGCAGCGCTGATTTACAGGAAAAACCGGAAAGCTGTGCGGACCGGGAGAAATGCCGGAATTACGATTTCCGAGAATCTGCTGGAGAAAATCGGCGCGCTGGTAGGTGAAGAAAATGTAAAAATCTCTTCACGTTAACCAGTCAGAGGGTTCTTGTGGTATCATAGTTTTAATATCGCCGCGGGAGTGCAGGAAGAATTATGCATGCAGGCCAGAAGACTGGTCAGACAGAGCCGGTATTCCGGGAGTTTCTGGATAGTCAGGGACGGGCAGAAAACAGGCTTCAGGGATTGAGGCCTCTTGCGCGGTGGTTTTTGTCAATGTAATTCAGGAGGGATGAGTATGAAAAGAATTGGTGTTCTGACGAGTGGAGGAGATTCTCCGGGCATGAATGCGGCTGTTCGCTCTGTCGTACGGTGCGGACTTGACCGGGGTCTGGAAGTATATGGAATTTACAGAGGATATGAGGGTCTGCTGGACGCGGAACTGAAACAGATGGACAGGGGCGACGTCGGCGACATTCTGCAGCGCGGCGGCACAATTCTGAAGACGGCCAGAAGCAAGCGTTTCCGGACGGAAGAGGGAATTAAGCGTGCCATGAACGTGCTGAATACATTCGATATTGACGGTCTGGTTGTTATCGGAGGAGACGGAAGCATGCGCGGCGGTCTGGAACTGTCCAAGCGTGGAATTCCGGTCATGGGTATTCCGGGAACCATTGATAATGACCTGGCGTACACTGATTACACGATCGGATTCGACACGGCGGTAACGACGGTGCTGGATGCCATTTCCAAGCTGCGTGACACGTCCTCGGCTCACGAGAGAGTCGTTATCGTGGAGGTTATGGGACGCCGCTGCGGAGACATCGCGCTGTACGCGGGTCTGACCGGTGGTGCAGAAGAAGTTCTGGTTCCGGAGCTGCCGTATGACATCAAGGCCCTGTCGAGAAGAATCATCGAGAGCGCAAACCGAGGAAAGCAGCATCACATCATCATCAAGGCTGAGGGTGTGGACATTTCCACGGCGGAACTGGCTCATGACATTCAGGAGAATACAGGAAGAGAAACGAAAGAGGTTGTTCTGAGCTATCTGCAGAGAGGTGGATCACCGACCATGCGCGACCGTCTGCTGGCAACACTCTGCGGCTCCAAGGCAGTGGAGCTTCTGGCGCAGGAGTCTGCCAGCAAGGCAATCGGAACCGTAGACGGACGGATTTTTGCGGAAGACCTCGGCGATGCCCTGAAGGAGACGAGAGAGTTGAATGAGGATCTGTACAGCCTGATCGGAGTGTTAAGCAAGTAATGAAGATTGTTGTTGTATACAATACAAAATATGGTTCGACGAAGCAGTACGCGGAGTGGATCGCGGAGGCGCTTCAGGCGGATCTGCTGGATGGAAAGCATCTGAAAGCCGGCCAGCTCATGCCCTACGACATGATTATTTACGGCGGGGGAATTTTCTCCGGCGGCATTTACCGGCTGGATTTCCTGAAAAAGCACATTCACAAGGAACTGCGCGGCAAGGTGGTCGTCTGTTTCGGCGTCGGAATTACGGTCGGCCATGACGAGAACCAGATTCAGGCCGATGAAATTAATTTTTCCGAGGAGCTGAAGGGAATGCCGTGTTTCTATCTGACCGGCCGCTACGACCCGTCAGAAATTCACGGACTGGATAAGGGCATCATCAAGCTGACCAGGAGACTTCTTGACGGGGGAACCGGGAAGTATGCGGACGAGCTCCGCGACACATTTGCGAACGGCCGGAATCTGATGGACCGCGACCAGATTATTCCGCTGGTGCAGTACATCCGCGAACTGGAAGACAGGATGCAGGCATGAGAAAGACGGAAATCTGTATAATCGGAGGCGGCGCGTCCGGAATGGCCGCGGCAGTTACAGCGGCGCGGATTATCGGCGGTGAACACGTCATTGTTCTGGAGAAGCTGGACGAGCCGGGGCATAAGATCCTGGCTACGGGAAACGGGCGCTGCAATCTGACCAATACTTCCTGCAGCCACGCAGAGGAGACGAGGCAGTTTTTCCGTGAGCTCGGGGTGTTTACCCGGGAAGAGGAGGATGGCCGCGTTTATCCCTGGTGCGGAGACGCGAGGGCCGTGCAGCAGGCGCTGCTTCAGGAACTGAAGAGGCTTCATGTACAGCTGATCTGCGGCGCGGAGGTGACAAAAGCCGAGGCGCAAGGGGACAGCTTTATTGTCTCTTTCCGGGGCGGAAGGCTTTCTGCCCGGCAGCTTCTTCTTTCCTGCGGCGGAAAAGCAGGCCCAAAAATGGGAACGACGGGAGACGGCGCCAGGCTTGCGCGCCGCCTTTCTCTTGACGTGACTCCGCTGGCGCCGGCACTGACCGCAATGGAAGTCTATGAAGATGTGCGGAAACTGAAAGGCGTCCGCGCAAAGGCCGTGGTGACCCTTCAGTATCAGGGTGAAAAAATCGCAGAAGAAAATGGAGAAGTGCAGTTTACCGCCTATGGAATCTCCGGAATCTGCGTGTTTAATCTCTCCAGAAAGATGCTGCTTCCTCCGGGGAAAAAACTTCAGGGCGGTTTCGATGACTACACCGTAGAAATCGATCTCGCGGGGGATCTGCTGATCGGTAACGGTGATTTTCAGCAGATGAAAAAAGACAGTCTGCTCCCTCTGGCATCGATTGTCCGTCAGCCTCTGGCGGAAGAAATTTACCGTCAGGCAGAAGGTAATCCGGAAAGGTGCGCGCATCTTCTCCGGCATTTTACGCTTCATCCGAAGGGGCTGAAAGGCTGGGACATGGCGCAGGTGACCCGCGGCGGAATCCGGCTTTCCGAGCTGGATCCTCATACGATGGAAGCTGTTTCTGTGCCGGGACTCTACGCGGCAGGCGAAATTCAGGACTGGGACGGACCATGCGGCGGGTTCAATCTGCAGCATGCCTGGGAAACCGGTATTCTGGCCGGCCGCGCGATGGCAGAAAAAGCCCTTCAGAAATCCGGAAAGAAGACCATTTCGCAGACAAAGAATAAATAAGAAAGGCAGAACGCGTGAACTATCAGTATCGCATCCATGAAATAAGGCTGGACCTGGGTGAATCAAAGGACCGGATCCCGAAAAAGATCCTCCGGAAACTCGGAAAAGCCGGAAAGAAAGTAAAAATTTCCGACTGGATCATCCGGAGAGAGTCCATCGACGCCCGGCACAAGGACCGTATAAAAATGGTTTATACCGTGGATTTCACAGCGGACCGGGAACTGAATCTGGCAAAGGCGCCGGATCTTAAGTATCATCGTGCCGTTTCCGGAACGCAGCCGTTAAAGCACCGGCCTGTTGTGGTCGGAATGGGCCCCTGTGGGATGTTTGCGGCGCTGATTCTGGCGCAGCAGGGTTACTGTCCGCTGGTCATCGAGCGGGGAGCTCCAGTGGAAGAGCGTGTCCGGGATGTTCAGAAATTCTGGGATCAGGGAGTACTGGACCCGGAGTCCAATGTGCAGTTTGGAGAAGGCGGAGCAGGAACCTTTTCCGATGGAAAACTGACGACAGGGATCAAAGATCCGCGTATTCACTTTATGCTGGAAGAATTTGTAAAAGCCGGAGCTGATCCGGAGATTCTCTACGCCCATATGCCTCATATCGGAACCGATGTCCTGCGCATCTGCGTGAAAAATATCCGCGAGCAGATTCTGTCCCTTGGCGGAGAAATTCACTTCCACTCCAGGATGGACCAGCTGATAATGGAGCAGGAAGAGGACGGATTCCGGGTAAGCGGCATTCAAGTGACGGAAAACGGCGTGCAGAAAACGATAGAAGCAGACCAGGTCATCCTGGCCCTTGGGCACAGCGCAAGAGACACTTTCCGCATGCTCAGGGATCACAGGGTTCCGATGGAGCAGAAGGGATTTTCTATCGGTGTCAGAATCGAGCATCCGCAGGAGGTCATCGACCGTGCACAGTACGGAGATACCGGGAAAAATCTGGGGCTCCCGCCTGCCGTGTATAAGCTGAACTGGCACTGCAGGAAAAGCGGACGCGGCGTCTATACCTTCTGCATGTGCCCGGGCGGAGAAGTAATTACGGCGTCTTCACAGAAAGGCGGCGTAGTGACCAACGGCATGAGCCGGCACGGACGGGACAGCGGAACGGCCAACAGTGCGCTGCTCGTCGATGTACGGCCGTTGGACTTCCCGGATCCGGATGATCCGCTTTCCGGAATTGATTTCCAGGAGAAATACGAGCGCCTGGCGTTTAAGAATGGCGGATCTGATTATTCCGCGCCAAAAACAAGCTGGAAAAATTTCCGTGACAAGACGGAAGACGCGCAGCCGGTGCTCCGGTCTCTGCCGGATTTTGCGGTGGACAGTATCGATGAGGCCATGCCGCATCTCGGGAAAAAGCTGCAGGGCTTTGATAGCGATGATGCCGTAATGACCGCGGTAGAATCCAGAAGTTCCTCTCCGGTGAGAATTCTCAGAGATGAGAATCAGCAGAGCCTGTCCGTCCGCGGACTGTATCCGGGCGGCGAAGGCGCAGGATATGCCGGAGGAATCACGAGTTCCGCTTGTGATGGAATGAAAATTGCAGAACAGATTATTTCGTCTTTTACCCCGTGGAAGAAATTTCCTGAAAAAGGATGAAATAGATCCTGAAATCAGATAAGATAGAGAGACAGCGTTCTGCGGGAGCAGAATTCCGGCAGAAGCTGTTTACATAAGTAAGAACGTTACACTGCAGGAAAGAGAGGGATGGAATGCAGAAGAAAGAAGACCAGATGGAATTCACTCCGAATACCCGGATTGAAAACGCAGTGAGAAATTTTCAGGTCGGTCAGGATGAAGCAAGCAATATGGAACTGACCGAGGCGATTTTAACGAGCGCGGTGAACAGTGAGGAGCTTCTGGCTCCTGCCGTACCAGCCGGCGCAGACGGAAAGCCGCTGGACCTTGAATATATGACCGATGACCAGATCCAGGAATTTTTAGAGAATGAGGAAATCAGTTTTGCCATTCATGCCGTTACAGACGAAGATGGAAATGACTGGCTTCCGGTATTTACCAGCCCGGATCAGGTGATGAAGGGTGATGTCGTTGATGTTATGGCACATCAGATCGAGACGCTGATGGCCATGGCTATGGACACGGATATGGCGGGAATCGTCATCAATCCGTGGGAAGCGGCGCTGAATATCCCGACAGAGACCCTGCATGTACTGATGGAAAGCATTCAGTCCATTAATGAAAATGCAGATGAAGAGCTGCAGGGCGATATCAACCTGGTAGAGGGTGACATTGTTAATATGGACTGTGATGCGATCGTCAATGCAGCAAATAATACGCTGATGGGCGGAAGCGGCGTAGACGGTGCCATTCATCAGGCAGCAGGTCCGGAGCTGGATGAAGCATGCCGTGAACTTCACGGATGCAGAACCGGAGAAGCGAAGATCACAGAAGGTTTCCGTCTTCCTGCCAGTTACATCATCCACACGGTCGGCCCGATTTACGACGGATCGGAACAGTGTGCAGATGATCTGGCAGACTGCTACTGGAACTGTCTGAATCTGGCGATCGACTACGATATTCATACAATTGCTTTCCCGGCAATTTCAACCGGAGTATTTGGCTATCCGATGAAAGACGCGGCGGAGATCGCTGTCGACACGGTGCTGACCTGGCTGGATTCCTACGCGGGAGACTATGACATGCAGGTTACATTCTGTGTTCATGATGACACCGCATACCAGATTTATACAGAAATTCTGGACCGCGAGCTGGCTGACGAGCCGGAAGATCCGCAGAACTAAGCAGAAAACAGAGAAGAAATGGAAGGAGACTATGCAGAGTCGGAAGCCTGCAGAGTCTCCTTTTTCAACAAAGAAGGGAGTTTTCCATGGGAGCCCGGAAAGCGGGATTTGTCCCGGCTTACTGGAATTCCGGACGGATTATTGTTTCGGATTGGACAAATTCAGCCTACTGTTTATGTTCATGGCACGGGAATATTGATAAAATATCGATATACTGAGGTGAAAATTATGGATTTGATCAGAATGCCGAAGGCAGAAAATAAAAAAGCTATTACAGTCGGAATTCCGCGCTCGCTGCTTTACTTCAGATATGGAGTATTGTGGGAGCGCTTTTTTCAGGAACTTGAAATCAGGACCATTGTCAGTCCGCCGACCAATCTGGAAGTGATGAATACGGGGGCACGCCGCGCGGCATCCGAGATGTGTCTCGCCATGAAAATTTTCATGGGTCATGTCGATGCACTGATTGGAAAATGTGACTACATTCTGGTTCCGAGAATCAGAGATTTCGGCATTCGCAGGGTTATGTGCGCCAATTTTGAAGCGCTTCCGGATGTCGTTTCCAATATATTCTATGAGGCGCCATTCCGCGTGCTGTCCTATGATATTGATTCATCCAAGAAGAAAGATGAATGCCATGCCATGGTGGAAATGGCCGTGTCCATCGGATTTTCTCACGGACGCGCAAATAAGGCCTATAAAGCGGCCAGAAAGGCGCAGAATGAGGCCGATATCAGGAAGGCAAAAGATACGGAAGCCCTTTACCGCAGGAAGGATCTGAAGCTGGCCATCGCCGCGCACAGCTATGTGCTGGATGATGAATATATCGGAAAGCCGATTATCAAATATCTGGAAGAAAACGGCGTCACCGTCATCCGCGCAGACCAGGTGGACCGGAAACAGGCGATGAAGGAATCCGAAAAAGTTTCTCCGACGCTGAAGTGGGAGCTGTCCAGAGAGATGGTTGGTTCCCTTGCGATGCACCACCAGGATATCGATGGTGCGATTCTTTTGTCCGTCTATCCCTGTGCGCTTGATTCCATGGTGAACGACATGCTGATGCGGAAGAATAAGATGGCGCATATTCCGATTCTCCAGATGACCCTGGATGCGCAGACCGGTACGGCCGGCGTGGAGACCAGGCTGGAGAGTTTTATTGATATTCTGAAGATGAGAAGAGAAGTGGAGGCAGGAAATGGCAGAGAAAACGAAGCGTAAAATCGCATTTCCAATGGTCGCCCGCTATAACGAGGTGGTGCGGTATTTCGTTGAAGAGGGACTGCATCAGACCTATATCATGCAGCCGAAAATGACCAGAAGAACGTTGAAGCTGGGCGTGAAATATGCGCCGGACATGGTCTGTACACCATTTAAGACGATCCTGGGGAGCATGATCGAGGCCCTGGAAGCCGGTGCGGACACCCTGATCATGGTGTTCGGCTACTGCCGCCTGGGGTATTACGGAGAGCTCGCGGAGTCTATTCTGCGCGACCTCGGCTATGAGTTCGATTATCTTAACCTGGCGGAATATACAACCGGAAAGAAAAAAGATTACCTCAAGGCCGTCAAGAAGCTGAATCCAAAGGCCGGTGCGGTCGCCATGGGAAAGGCCGGGCTGGACGGTCTGAAAATGATGGAAGACATCGATTCCGTCGAGGATTACTATTACCAGAACTGTGGGTTTGAGACGACAAAGGGTGAATACCGCAGGGCGCTGAACCAGTTTATGAGCGACATGGGAAAAGCGAAAAACAGAAATGATATCGACAGCGGCTATGACCGATGCATGGAGAAATTCAGGAGCATCCCGATTGATAAGGGAGAATTCCCGCTTCGTGTAGGGGTTCTGGGTGAATATTTCACGGTCATGGACGAGTTTTCCAACATCGACCTGGAGCAGTCCCTTGCCGACCTTGGCGTGGAAGTTCACCGCTGGATGAATGTCAGCCACAGAAATCTGCATTATCCGGGAGAAAAGAATCTGCACCCGCGGATCAATGAGTACTGCAATTATGAGATGGGTCCGACCTCTACCGCCAACATCTGGTATGCAAAGGAATGTGCAGAAAACGGATATGACGGACTGGTGCATGTCAAGAGCGCGGGCTGTACACCGGAAATCGACATCATGCCGGTTCTGCAGAGAATCGGAGCCGATTTCAAGATCCCGATCCTGTATCTGACCTACGATTCACAGGATGGAGATGCGGGTCTGCAGACCAGAATTGAAGCGTTCTACGACATGATTGAAATGAGAAAGAAGGTAATCCACTAATGGAAGATGTATATATGGGAATCGATGTGGGATCCATTTCCACAAAGGGTGTAATTCTGACGAAGGAAAACAAGATTCTGTCCAGTGAATACATCTGGACGGAAGGAAATCCGATCGGTGCGGTAAAAAAACTGGTCCGCCTGCTGGAAAAGCAGTTTGATAAGGAAAACTACCGCATCGTGGCAACTGGTACAACCGGAAGCGCCAGAAAACTGGTGGGAACGGTTCTGGGAGCTACCGTTGTAAAGAATGAAATCACTGCTCACGCGGTAGGAACGACTACCTTCCATCCGGATGTCCGCACCATTCTGGAAATCGGCGGACAGGACTCGAAAATCATTCTGGTGGAAAACGGTGTCGCGATCGACTATGCGATGAACACCCTCTGCGCGGCAGGAACGGGAGCCTTCCTTTCCAGCCAGTCCGCACGTCTTGGCATTCCGGTTGAAGATATGGGAGAAATCGCCCTGAAGTCCGAGCACCCGACACAGATCGCCGCCCGCTGCACCGTATTTGCAGAGTCTGACCTGGTTCATAAAATTCAGGTCGGCCATACGAAGGAAGATATTGTTGCCGGCCTCTGTCAGGCAGTCGTCGGAAACTATCTGAACAATGTCGGAAAAGGAAAGAAAATCCAGTCCCCAGTCGTCTTCCAGGGCGGAGTTTCAAAGAATATCGGCGTAGTAAAAGCTTTCGAAAAGCAGCTGGGCTGCCCGGTTATCGTCGATAAAGACGGCCATCTGATGGGAGCCATCGGCGCCGCCATCCTGGCGAGAAGAAACAAAAAGCGTTCCGTATTCGATTTCAATATGGAAGATATGGAGTTCATCACCAGAGAAATCAATTGCGGAGGATGCCCGAACAACTGCGAAATTATCTGCGTCTACAGGGACGGTGAGATGATCGACAGCTGGGGCAACCGCTGCGAGAGAGGCGACGTGGCCGCCAGGAAAGCTGCGAAACTGGCAGAAGCGGAATAGAGATCTATTTCCGGATTCATCAATCAAGAAAAGAGCCACTGTCCTTTGGTAAATCCAGTGATATGCTCCCTTTATGAGAGACAGTGAAAAAATAAAACACTGTTGATCATG